>JAEUHW010000370.1 GCA_016793245.1 Planctomycetota bacterium | reverse complement strand
GCCGAGGCCGGCTCGGTCGACGTGGAGGAGGGAGCGAGCGAACAGCGCGCGACGATCCTCGCCCCGCGCCGGAGCGAGAAGCGCTGACCGAGCTCGGCTGCTTTTTCCGGAAAGGCGCGTGATGTCGGCGCGGCGATTCGGCTTGGCATGGTGGAACCACCACCCGCTGGACCTCCAGGATCTACTCCGATGAACCGCACACTCACCGCTCTCTCCGCCGCCCTCCTCACGACCGCGCTCTCCGCCCAAACCACCGTCATCTTCCCGCCGGACCACGCGACGGTCGAAGGGAGCTCTTCCAGCTCCGACTACCCCTATGCCGGCGGGGTCGGCAGGAACCAGGGCATCTACTCGCGCCACTTCCTGAACATCCCGAACGGGGCCACGATCACCCACGTCGGCATCCGCCCGGACGCGGCGTCGACCGCCACCGGTCGCCAGATCCAGCTCGAGATCCGCATGGGACACTGCACGCTGGACATCGCCAGCGTGTCCTCGACCTTCGCGAACAACTACGCGACGCCTGCGGTCACCGTGTTCACGCAGAAGATCGTGACCCTGCCCGACTTGACCGGCGCGAACCCCGGGCCGTCCACGCAGTACATCCTGATGCAGCTCGACACGCCCTTCGTCTACGACGCGACGAAGAACTTGATCGTCGACTACATCATCTCCGCGAACAGCGCGGGCAACGTCGCCTTCACCTACCCGACCGACGTCGCGAGCTGGATCGCCACGCGCACGACCTTCGGCACCTCGTGCACGCACTCGAACGGTCGCGTACCGGCGCTGAACACGAGCAACGGCTTCGTGAACGGCACGTGGAACATCAGCTTGACGAATGGTCTCCAGAACTCGCCCTACACGATGCACGTCGGCGCGGGCACGTCGAGCTGGGCCGGCATCCCGTTGCCCTTCCCCCTCGATGGACTCGGCGCGCCGAACTGCTCGCTGCTCGTCGAGTTCCCGGTGACGCTCTCGGGCCGCACCAGCACTTCGGGCACGGCCTCGATCGCGGCGCCGGTGCCGAACTGGATCGAGTTGAACGACGTGACCTTCTACGCTCAGGTGCTGATCCTCGACCTCTTCGCCAACTCGCTCGGAGTGATCACCACGAACGGCGCCTCGACGACCTTCGGCATCGAGCCGCAGTTCACCTACGTCGACGCGGCGAACAATCCGATGGCGGCGTCGGGCTCGCGCCGTATCCGCAACGGGCACGTCGGGGTCTTCCGCTACAACTAACCCGTACCTGGTGGAGTGCGGCTGCGCTCCGCCGCACGTCTCCGCTCCGTCTTGCCAAGGCCCTGGCTGCTGCGTACCGTGCGCCCCGATCCCAGGGCGACGAGCGCGGCTGCCAGGGCCTTGGTGATTGGTTCGCCGGCGGACGCCATCGAGACGAGCATGATCCTGACCACGACACCGAGCATCGAAGGGAAGCGCGTGACGAGCTACTGCGGCGTCGTCACCGGTGAGGCCATCCTCGGCGCGAACCTCTTCAAGGACCTCTTCGCCGGGATCCGCGATCTCGTCGGAGGACGCTCCGCGACCTACGAGAAGGAGCTGCGGCGAGCGCGTGCGATCGCCCTCGACGAGCTCGCCGACTGCGCGCGCGAGCTCGGCGCGAACGCCGTGATCGGGATCGACCTCGACTACGAGACGATCGGTTCCGGCGGCAGCATGCTGATGGTGACGGCGAGCGGCACGGCGGTCGTCGTCGAGTAATGGGCGTGCGAAACGCTTCGCGGCGAGTGCGCGAGGAGCGCGCCCGATGACCCTGAGCCTCCTCGCGCTGGGGTTCCTCGCACTGGTCTCGCTCGGCTACCGCCTCTACGGCGGCTTCGTCGCGCGGAAGCTCGCGCTGGACGATCGCCGCACGACCCCCGCGGTCGAGCTGGAGGACGGGCGCGACTTCGTGCCGACGCCCCGCTTCTACTTGTTCGGCCAGCACTTCTCGGCGATCGCCGCGGCGGGGCCGATCGCGGGGCCGATCCTCGCGGCGCAGGGCTTCGGCTGGCTCCCGTGCCTGCTCTGGATCGGGCTCGGCGTGGTGTTCATCGGCGCGGTGCACGACTTCGCGACGCTGGTCGCCTCCGTGCGCCATCACGGGCACTCGATCGCCGACATCGCGCGCGAGCACCTGGGTCCGCGCGCGGGCTACGCGCTGACGCTCTTCCTCTGGATCGCGCTGATCTACGTGATCGTCGCCTTCGTCGACATCACGGCGGGCACCTTCGTCACGGGGGGCGAGGATCTCGCGGGCGTGCGCGGGGAGTTCAATCGCGGCGGCGCGGTGGCGGCGGCGAGCACGGGCTATCTCGTGCTGGCGCTGCTGCTCGGGCTGCTGCGGCGCTTCACGCAGCTGCCGCTCGCGGCGCTCACGCTGGTCTTCGTGCCGGCGATCCTGGCGATGAGTTGGCTCGGCACCGAGATCTCGACGCTGCTCCTCTTCTCCCGCGAGACCTGGGCGCTGCTGATCCTCGGCTACTGCTTCCTCGCCTCGCTCTCGCCGGTGTGGCTCCTCCTGCAGCCGCGCGGCTATCTCGGCGGCTTCGTGCTCTACGCGGCGCTGGCCCTCGGCGTGCTCGGGGTCTTCTGCGGCGGCTACGCGATCCAGCAGCCGGCGTTCAAGACCTGGGATCTCGGCACGGCGACGGGGCAGCTCTTCCCCTTCCTCTTCGTCACGATCGCCTGCGGCGCGTGCTCGGGCTTCCACGGGCTCGTCTGCTCGGGCACGACCTCGAAGCAGGTCGCGAAGGAATCGCACACGCTGAGCGTGGGCTACGGCGCGATGCTGGCCGAGGGCTGCGTCGCGTTCCTGGCCCTCGTCACGGTGATGATCTTCACCAACGAGGAGCTGCGCGGTCTCTCGCCGGGCGCGGTCTACGGCCAGGGCATCGGCCGCTTCCTGGAGCTCCTGCTCGGCGAAGGGCAGCGCGCGTTCGCGATCACCTTCGGCGCGATGGTCTTCTCGACCTTCGTCTTCGACACGATCGACGTCTGCACGCGCCTCGGGCGCTACCTGCTCCAGGAGATCCTGGGCTGGCGCGGCACGCTCGGCGCGATCTTCGCGACCTTCGTCACCGTCGCCGTGCCGGGGCTCTTCCTCTCGCTCGGCGGCAGCGGCGGCTACCTCCGCTTCTGGTCGCTCTTCGGCGCGTCGAACCAGCTCCTCGCGGCGCTGACCTTCCTCTCGATCCTGGTGTGGCTGCGCACGCGCGGGACCAGCGCGCTCTTCGTCTGGCTGCCGCTCGCGTTCCTGCTGCCGATGACCACCTGGGCGCTCGGGAAGATCGCGCTCGCGAGCTTCGCCGCGGCGCAGGGCTTCGATCTGCAGGCCGTGAACGGCCTCGCCGCCTCGCTCCTCCTCCTGCTCGCGCTGGTGCTCCTCGCCGCGAGCTGGCAACGTCTGCGCGCGATCCCGCGCCCGCAGGACGCTCCCCCCTCCGCCGACCGAGCACCGCATGAGCTCTGAATTGCTGCGCGCCGACGCCGGCCACCGCCCGAAGATGGTCCTCGCCGCGGCGCTGCTCGGCTGGCTCTTCGATGGCTTCGAGATGGGGCTCTTTCCCGTCATCGCGCGCCCCGCGCTGCAGAACCTGCTGGGCGCGCCCAGCGAAGCGGCGATCGGCGAGTGGGTCGGCATCCTCACCGCGTGCTTCCTCGTCGGAGCCGCCTGCGGCGGGTTCCTCTTCGGGTGGCTCGGCGACAAGATCGGCCGCGTCCGGGCACTCTCGGCGAGCATCCTCTGCTACTCGCTGGTGACGGGGCTCGGCTACTTCGCGACGAGCCCCGAGCAGCTCGCTTCCCTCCGCTTCGTCGCGGCGCTCGGCATGGGCGGAGAGTGGGCGCTCGGGGTAGCCCTCGTGATGGAGGTCTGGAGCGACAAGCATCGCCCGCTCCTCGCCGGCATCATCGGCGCCTCGGCGAACATCGGCTTCTTCCTCGTGGGCCTCGTCGCGCGCGTCTTCCCGGTCACGACGGACTCGTGGCGCTTCATGCTGGTCGTCGGCGTGCTGCCCGCGCTGCTCGTCTTCTTCATCCGCCTCTGCGTGCCCGAGTCGCGGCGCTGGCAGGAGGCGGTGAAGAAGACGCCGTCGAAGCCGCTGCGCGAGGTCTTCGGCCCGATCTACCGCACGCGCACGCTGCTCGGCATCGGGCTCGCCTCCGTCGCCCTCATCGGCACCTGGGGCTCCGTCGAATGGCTGCCGACCTGGGCCGACCAGCTCGTCGCGGGCAAGGACCCCGACGCGAAGGCCAACACCCAGATGCTGCGCTCGGCGGGCTCGCTCCTCGGCTGCTTGATCGGACCGCTGATCGGCGCCGCGATCGGACGGCGTGGCGCCTACGCCCTGCTCTGCGTCGTGGCGCTCGGCATCAGCGCGTATCTCTTCCGCGCGATCGACAGCTACGGCCCCATGTTCCAGCTCTTCACCGTGCTGATGGGTGCGGCGTCGACGACCTTCTATGGCCTCTTCCCGCTCTACTTCGCCGAGCTCTTCCCGACGCGCATCCGCGCGACCGGACAAGGCGTCTGCTACAACACGGGCCGCATCTTCGCCGCGATCGGCGCGCTCTACGCGGGCTCGCTGGTGGCGAGCTTCGGCAGCTACCCGCAGGCCTCGGCGGTGATCACGCTCATCTACGGTGCCGGGCTCTTCCTGGTCTTCTTCGCGCCCGAGACCAAGGGCCAGAAGCTCCAGGACTGAGCTTGCGCGCTGCGCCGCTCAGGCCTTCGCGCCGGCGAGCGCGCGCTCGCGCAGCTCGATCCCCTCGCGCCCGAGGAAGCGATCGAGCGCCCAGTGCCCGAGGTAGATGATCGGCGTCATGCCGATCGCGATCGCGAGCTTGTAGATCAGGTTCGTCGTCGCGATCTCGAAGCAGAGCGCGAGGGACTTCTGGCTCGCTTCGCTCGCCAGATAGTGGAAGGCGAGGAAGATCACGATGTAGGAGTCGAGGATCTGCGAGACCACGGTGGAGCCCGTGGCGCGGAGCCAGATATGGCGATCCTTCGTCCAGACGCGCAGCTTGTGGAACACCTGGATGTCGACCATCTGGCCGATCATGTAGGCGATCACCGAGGCGATGATGATCACCTCCGAGTTCAGGAAGACGGTGTTGAACTCGGCATCGCCGACGTTGGAGAAGGACGCGGCGGGGATCTCGCGCCCGACGTAGATCACGCCGAACGCGAGGATGATGCACGCGGTTCCGAGCAGCGTCGTGAAGCGCACGAGGCGCCGCCCGTAGTACTCGTTCAGCAGGTCCGTGATGAGGAAGGTGAACGGGAACGGGACGACGCCCATCGTCAGCGTGAGCGCGCTGATCCCGAGGACGGGCAGGATGGGCCAGCCCTCCGTCGGGATCTGGAAGAGCTTCGCCCCCGTGAGCTCCGCCATCAGGAGGAAGGTCACGAAGGCGGCGTTCAGGACGACGAAGAGGAGCTGACCGCGGGTCATGCTCCCCTTCTAGCGGCTCAGCGCAGGGTTTCCACGACGAGCTTCGAGAACTTGCAGGAGGCGTCGAAAGCCTGCAGGTGGAGCGCCACGCCCTGCAGCAGGGGATCGACCGGCGCCTGGAGGCGGAAGCGCCCGTTGGCATCGGCGAGCGCGGGATAGAGCTCGGGCTGCGCGATGCCGAGGAACGCCGCACCGCAGCCGGGGAAGAGGACGCTCGCCCCCGCGGTGCCGAAGAGCAACGCGAAGGGCGCGTTCGGCGTGAGATGCCGCACCTCCAAGGCATTCGCTTGTCCCGCGATGCCCGGCTCGAGGCGCGAGAGCACGACCTCGCGCGCCGGTCGCGCGGCGAGGAAGACCGCCCCTTGCAGACCGCCTACTCCCTGCGCGACGAGGCGCCGGATGCGCGTGCCGCTGCCGCCGTCCCAGAGCTGCACGTTGTTCTGCGCGAGGCTGGTCGTCACGAGGTGGTTCCCGACCGGCGAGAGCGCGAAGCCGGTGATGCCGGCGTGCGGCGCCGCGAAGACCCCCATCGACGCGCCGTTCCGCGCGTAGCGCAGGATCTGCCCGGTCGTCTCGCTGCTCACCAAGAGATGCCCATCGCTGCGAAAGTGCAGCGTGCGCGGCCTCTGCAGCCCGCCCGCGCCGGCCGCGACGAAGGTGCCGAGGAAGGCGCCCGTGCGTCCGTCGTAGCGCAGCACGCGGTCGTTGTTGTAGCTGGGCACGTAGAGGTGACCGTCGGGCCCGAACGCGATCCCCGCGTCGGGACCGTCGAGGCCGCCGCTCCCCGCCGTCACGAAGAGCCCGAGGAACGCCCCGCTCCGCGGATCGAAGCGGTGGATCGCGTCGGTGGCGAAGCTCGCGACGTAGATCGCGCCGTCGGGGCCGAAGACGATCCCGGTCGGGTTCGCGAGGCCGCCGGTCTCGTCGAGCGGCGTCGCCGGATCGTCGGCGATGAACTCGTCGAGGAAGGCGAGGCTCGTCGCGTCGTAGCGCAGCACGCGGTTCGTCCCCTCGGAGACGATGTAGAGGAAGCCGGCGTCATCGAGGGCGATGCCCATCGGTTGCACGATGGGGCCGATCGAGCCGAGACTGGCGCCGGTCGCGGCGTCGTAGCGATGGACCGCGTTGCTGAAGAAGCCGGAGATCAGGAGCTCGTCCTGCGCGCTGGCTCCGGAGAACGGGAAGAGCAGGCCGAGAGCGAACGCGCCGAGGCGCAGCGACGACGGGATCATGGTGGGCAACGATTGGGGCAAGGACGGGAGGCGGGATTGGGCACTCGATACGCAGCACT
>JAEUHW010000354.1 GCA_016793245.1 Planctomycetota bacterium | reverse complement strand
CACCCGCGGAAGAGGGTGCGCCGAACCGTCGCGCTGCGAAACCAGGAGTTCTGGCGGCGCTTCTGTGGGGATGGGGCGATGGGGGCTGGCGTGCCTCCGCTGACCGCTTGCCCTTCCTCTGCGATGAACCACCGCACCTCCGGCCTCTTCCAGCTCCGCCCGGGCGATTCCGCGCACGGGATCCGCATCGAGCCGAGCGAGCTCACCCCGCGACCTCGGGTGCGGGCCGTTGCCTGGATCGTCGTCGCGCTCGTGCTCCTCGCGGGGGCGCTCGGGCTCTGGATGCCGGGGCATTGAACGCACGGCGCGAAGCGCCACCCCGCCCGTCGTAGCGCGCGCGGACGCAGAGCCCGCTCGGGTGTAACCTCCGAACGCCCAGGTGCTATGCCCTGGCACCCTCCGTCTCGGGTGCCGTCGATGTCGTTCCGCTTGCCGCGCTCCGGCGCTACCGCTCTTGCTCTCGCACTATCGCTCGTGACGTTCCCTGCACGCGCGGCAGCGCAGACTCCGCCGAACGACGAGTGCGCGGCGGCGATCGTCTTGAGCCAAGGGCTCCAGGGACCCTTCCACAACGCCGGTGCGACCGCCTCGATTCCGGATTGGCTCTGCCGCACGGACTTTCCGGATGTCTGGTTCACTTACGTCCCAACCGTAAGCGGGGAGGCTTCCTTCGCCATCTGCGGCCTCGCGGGGTTCGAGCTGGCGGCCGAAATGCTCTACGGCACCTGCAGCGGACTCACTTCGCATCGCTGCACGCGCGTCTACTGCAGCACCGTGCCGCAACCCTCGGTGCCGACGATCCCAGGACGCGCGGTGTTCCTCCGCGTCGGAGGTGCACAGCGAACGACGGGCAGCTTCACGATCGAAGTGCGGCAGTACCTGGCGCCGACGAATGACGAGTGCGCCGGTGCGCTGCCGCTCGCGCTCGGCCCGAACGGTCCGTTCACGACGGAGGGCGCCTCGCCTTCCGAGTCCTGGGGCTCGAGCTACCCCGCCATCGACGCGGATGTCTGGTTCCGCTACCGCGCAACCATCACCGGAGAGCTCTTGCTCTCCCCGCGCTTCGCGTTGACGGATATCGCGCTCGCGCAGGGCTTTCGCGGCACCTGCTCCCAGCGCACCGCGACGGGGATCAGCAGATCGTACAGCGGGCCGAACGATGCGCTGCGCGTCCCGATCTTCCGCGGGGAAGACGTCCTCTTGCGCTTCGCCTTCCTGTACGGGAATCGCATGTCGTTCACCCTGGAGGCCTCTGAGATCGCGAGCCCGAGCAACGATGAATGCAGCGGAGCATTCGTTCTCCGGGAGGGCGCGAACGGGCCCTTCTTCGACGCCGGGTCGACACCGAGCGGCCCCTTCGCCTGCGCGCCACCGCTGCGCGACACCTGGTTCCGCTTCACGCCAACGCTGGCCTCGAGCATCACGAGCTTCGACCTGCGCACGCTCTTCAGTCCAGACCTCGTGCTCGAGCTCTACGATGGGGACTGCGCGGCGCCGCAAGTCATCTCTTGTGTGACGCCTCGTTTGAACGGCAGGAGCTTCATCACCCCCACGCACCGCGATCGACCGCTCCTACTGCGCTTGGCTTTCTCGCGCTCGCTGCCGCAGTACTCGTTTACATTGCAAGTGACCGAGCGCCCGAAGCTCTCGCAGCACCGCATCCCGACGGGCTGCGCTGGAGCCGAGATCGAGGTCTCCGGCGTCGCGGCACCAGGACAGCAACTCACCTTTCGCACGACCTACCCGCGGGCATCTACGCTGGCGATCGCGATGCTCCTCGGCGCGCCGCAGCGCTCGTGGCTGCAGCTCTGTCCCGAGGACGTCTGCGTACTCGGCGTCGATCCGTGGATCGTCCTCGCTTCGCGCGAGCTCAGCCTCGGCGTGCCCTATACTCCTTGGGCCCAGGGGCTCAGCTTCGCGGTGCAAGGCGTCGCCCTCCGCGGCGCGCTCACGGGCTGTGCCAGCGCGAACGGGCTCGTGCAGGTTACCGATACGCTGCTCGTGAATTTCCCCTGAACTCCGGCTCTTCCCCTGAGCCCTGCTGAACTTCGATCGAGGACCGCCAGTCATGCCCTCGCCCAACGCAGCACATCGCGAGCTCTTGCACTGCATCCTGGGCCTGGCTCTGCTCTTCGGAGGCACCGAGAGCGCGCGAGCCCAGACCCCACCCAACGACGAGTGCGTTGGTGCGATCCCGCTCGCGATCGGTTCGAACGGCCCCTTCGCCAATCAGGGTGCGACCACCTCCGCGCCGGCGTGGTGCACCTCGGTCGGACGTGATCTCTGGTACCGCTTCGATGCGGCACCCGGGCAGCTCGTGCGGGCTCGCGTCTGCTCCACCGGGCTCGAGGGCGTCGCGAGCGAGTTCTTCGCAGGGGACTGCTCGAACCTGCGATCGCTGGCCTGCCTCTTCGATAGCTGCCTGCCCGCGAACGCCTTCTTCGTGGCCGGCGGCACGAGCGGCACTCGCACCTATCTTCGCGTCGGCGCCTTCCCCTCGCAGAGCGCGCGCTACACGATCGAGATCGACGCGCAGCCGCAGGCGCCGAACGACGAGTGCACGGGGGCTCTGCCGTTGCAGCCGGGCTTGAACGGCCCGTTCTCGAATCGGAACTCGAGCCCCTCCTCGCCACGCCTCTGCTCCTCGGCCCTCGGGGATGTGTGGTTCCGCTACGTGCCCGCGACCTCGGGCTTCGTGCTGGTCGAGGTCTGCGGAGTCGGCGGCTTCGATCCGATCGCGGAGCTCCTCGACGGCCCCTGCGCGAGCCCCGTCTCGCGCTTCTGCGAACGCACGCGCTGCGGGACGAGCCAGCCGTTCCGGATGCCTTCCGTGGCGGGGCAAGCGATCTTCGTGCGCATCGGAGGACGCGCCGGCACGGACGGCAGCTTCACCCTCTCGCTGCGCGAGCTCAGCGCACCGCCGAACGATGAGTGCACGGGAGCTTTACCCCTGCTCTCGGGTGCCAACGGACCCTTCGACCTCGCGGGTGCTGCGCTCTCCGAGCCCTGGACGCCGAACACGAGCCCCGAGGGCTCGGACATCTGGTTCACGTGGCAAGCGAGCCAGGATGGCGAGCTCCTGCTCGATCCGCGCTCGCGGATCGGGGGCTACGTGCAGGTGCAGAGCTACTTCGGAACCTGCACCCAGCGCACCCTCCGCAGCAGCGGCTTCTCGGCCGGCGATCCGACGCGACCCGTGCGCATCCCCATCCGCCGCGGCGAGAGCGTGCTCCTGCGCGCCGGCTTCACCAGCTTCTTCGAGACCTCGATCACGATCGACGCCCGCGAAGTGCCGAGCCTAGCCTTCGACGAATGCGCGGGAGCGCTCTCGCTGCTCGAGGGTGTGAACGGGCCGTTCGTCGATGCCGGCGCGACCCCGCGTGGTCCGTTCGCCTGTGGCACCGGAGAGCGCGATCTCTGGTTCCGCTATGCGCCGCGCTTGATGCAAGGCGACACGACGATCGACTTCTGCCTGCCCGGGGTGGTCTCCGGCGCGACGGTCGAGTTCTACAGCGGGACCTGCGGGAACCCGACCCTCCTGCAGTGCGCGACGACGGGCAACTGCCTCGTGTCGAACGGGTTCGTCCAAGCCACGAGCAGCTCGACGCCGATCTTGATCCGCATCGCGCCCGCGAATCCGTTCCCCTTCGCGTCCCTCACCCTGCGGGTGACCGAACGCCCCGCGATCCGCACGCGCACCATCACCTCGGGCTGCGGCGGCGGCAACCTGGAGCTCCGCGGCACGTTCGCCCCGGGACAGGTGGTGACCTTCGCCTACGACTTCCCCGCGGGCGCGACCGCGGCACTCCTGCTCTTCGGTCTCGAGCTTCCGACACCTCTGCCACTCTGCCCCGGGACCACCTGCGCGCTCGGGGTCGATGCATGGAACGCCTTCACGTCGCGTTCGCTGATCTTCCGCGTCCCCTACACGCCTTGGTCGCAAGGTGCGTCGTTCGCAGTGCAAGGCATCGCCTTCAACACGGGGACGAGTGGCTGTCCGTCCGGCAGCGGTGTAGTGCAGCTCACCGATACGATCGCCGTCGTGTTTCAATGAGGGCATGCATCGTCTCGCCACCTTCGCGCTGAGCTCGGCCGTCTCTCTCTGCTGCTGCGCCCAAGAAACACCGCCGCTGCGCATCGTTGCGGCGGACGCCACGCGGCATGCATCGCCGAAGCCCCGCGCCGAAGGCGCCGTGAACGAAGACTGGCCGGGCTTCCTAGGCCCCAGACGCGACGCGCGCTCGCGCGAGACGAAGATCGATCACACCTGGGACAGCACCGGGCCGAAGCTCGTCTGGGAAGCGCCGCGCGGCGAGGGCTTCGCCGCGCCGGTGATCGTCGGGGAGCGCGTGCTGCACTATCACCGCGTCGGCGACGCCGCGCGCTTGGAAGCGCGTGCTCTGGAGAGCGGTGCGCTGCAGTGGGACTACGAGCATCCGTGCAGCTACCGCGGCGAGATCGCCGCGGACTCCGGTCCGCGCGCGGCGCCGCTCGTGCATGGCGAGCTCGTCTTCGTACACGGCATCGAAGGCACGCTGCACGCCGTCGAGCTCGCGAAGGGAACCCGCGTCTGGTCGCGCGATCTCGCGCGCGACTACGCGACGCCCGCGAGCTGGTTCGGCGTCGCGGCCAGCCCGATCGCGCGGGGCGGGATGCTCTTCGTGAACGTGGGCGGCAAGGACGACGCCTGCGTCGTGGCGCTCGACACGCAGAGCGGCAAGGAGCTCTGGCGCGCCGCGGGCGAACCGCAGTGGGGCGCCGACTACGCCTCGCCCGTGCTCGCCTCGTGGGGCGAGACCGAGCGACTCTTCGTGCTGACCGGCGGCAGGACGCGACCCGCGGTCGGCGGTCTGCTCGTGATCGAGCCGGAGAAGGGCGTCGTGGAGCAGCGCTTCCCGTTCCGCTCGCGCTCCGCGACCTCGGTGTCCGGCTGCTCGCCGCTGGTCGCGAACGACACGCTCTTCCTCACGGCCTCTTATGGCACGGGCAGCGTTCTGCTGCAGCGCGCGGAGGACGGCGCGCTGCGCGAGCGTTGGCGAGCGAGCCGCATCGGCGTCCGCTTCTCGCAGCCGCTCCTGCTCGACGAGACGATCGTGCTCGTCGATGGCGTCGCGAATCAAGCCGGTGCCATCGCGGGCCTCGATCCCGCGAGTGGAGAAGAGCGCTGGCGCTGCGAGCCCGCCGCGAACGCGGGCAGCCTCGGG
>JAEUHW010000312.1 GCA_016793245.1 Planctomycetota bacterium | reverse complement strand
TTCCCCTCCGGGCGCGAGTTGGACGGACGAGGCCAGCAGCAGCCCGGAGAACGACCAGCGCCATGTGCGTCGCATGTTCACCTGAGCGAGTGGGATCGGACACCGGACCCTTCGCCTTACAACATCGGCCGGGCTTGGGAGCCCGCGATGCAGGCAGGATGAAGAACTCCAGGTCCACGGAGCGATCGCGGCAGCGCCTGTACCGAGTCTCCTCGCGAGCCTTGGAGCACCGGCGGATGGGGTATGGATCGGCGTCAGCGCCTTCCCGTACCGTCTGCCTTCGTACGCTGATCTCTTCCCTGTCCGAGCTCCCCGCGGCGCCGTGGAAGGCCACGCGTGGGGGAGGAATTCACTCCTTCCTCACGCGCTCGCTCCCGGGGGGCGAAGCGAAGCTCTGCTGCATGTCCACGCGGTACTCCGAGTCGAGCTTGCGTCCGTTGATCGAGCAGCTCGTCGCCATGCGCAGCGAAGCGCTGCGCGTCGTGTCGGCCTTCGAGCGCGAGCTCGATCAAGTGGCCCCGGCGATGCGCGGGAGCGCGCGGAACCTGCTGCACTATCTCGCGCTGCGCAATCGCGATCTGCGCGCGTTGCAGCCGGCGCTGGTCTCGCTCGGCTTGAGCTCGCTCGGGCGACTCGAAGCGCATGCGCTGCCGAGCTTGGAGGCGGTGCTGGCGGTGCTCGACCGGCTTTGCGGGCGCGCGCCGGACGCGGACCTGCCGCCGCTGTCCGGCTTCGAAGAGGGCCGCGCCGCGCTGGCGCGGCACGCGCATCAGTTCTTCGGCGCGACGCCGGGTGAGCGGGCCACACGGATCCTCGTCACCTTGTCCGCGGAGCTCGCCGAGGAGCCCGACACGGTGAGCGCGCTGCTCGCCGCGGGGATGGACGCCGCGCGCATCAACTGCGCTCATGACACCCCTGAGGTCTGGCACGCGCTCGCCGCCCGCGTTCGCGAAGCGAGCCAACTGCAGCGCCGACCGTGCCGCCTGCTCTTCGATCTCGCGGGACCGAAGCTCCGCACCGCACCTCTGCCCGAAGGTGCCGAGTCGATGCATCTGCGCCCGCCGCGCGATCTCCGCGGCGTCGTGCGCGAGCCGCTCCGCGTGCTCTTCGTGCCGCAGGGAGATCCCGCACCCGCGACGCCGCTGCACGACGAGCGCGTGCCGGTTCTCGGAGAGTCGTTCCAGCGGATCCGCCCGGGCGACGAGCTGCGTTTCCGCGACTTGCGCGGGCGCGTGCGGCGCGCGCACGTCGTCGTCAGCGGAACGCAGTTCGCGCTCGCGGAGCTGAAGAAGAGCGCCTGGATCGAGAGCGGCACCACCTTGCATCTCGAGCGCAGCGGCAAGGAGATCGCGCGGCTCCACTGCGGGCGCTTGCCGCGCGTCGAAGAGCGGCTCGTCGTGCGCCCGGGGGATGCGCTCTGGGTGGTTCCCGCGGAGGTCTCCGCGCGCGCCGCGACGAAGCGTGCTCCGGCGCGCATCGCCTGCACGCTGCCCGAAGTCTTCACCGCCGCGCGCGCGGGCGATCCGATCTGGTTCGACGACGGCAAGATCGGCGGGGTCATCCGCGCCGTCGTGCGCGAGGGGCGCGGCGCGCCGCGCCTCGAAGTCGAGATCACCGTAGCGTCTCCGAAGGGCTCGAAGCTCGGAGGCGACAAGGGGATCAACCTGCCGCGGACGGCCCTGCCGATCCCCGCGCTCGGCGCCGCCGATCTCGAGGCGCTGGAGCACGTCGCGCGCCTCGGGGACCTGGTCGGGCTCTCGTTCGTCCGCGAAGTCGAGGACGTCCTGCAGCTCCAGGGCGAGCTCGCGCGCCTCGAGCGCCGCGACATGGGGATCGTGCTGAAGATCGAGACCGCGCGCGGCTTCGAGAACCTGCCGCGCATCCTCCTCGCCGCGCTGCGCACGCCGCCCACGGCGGTGATGGTCGCGCGCGGAGATCTCGGCGTGGAGCTCGGCTTCGAGCGCCTGGCCGAAGTGCAGGAGGAGATGCTCTGGCTCGCGGAAGCCGCGCACGTCCCGGTGATCTGGGCGACGCAGGTCCTCGAAGAGATGACCAAGCGCGGTCGTCCCTCGCGCGCCGAGGTCACCGATGCCGCGATGAGCGCGCGCGCGGAGTGCGTGATGCTGAACAAGGGGCCGCACGTGCTCGAGGCCGTGCGCTTCCTCGACGACGTCCTGCGGCGCATGCAGGTGCACCAGCAGAAGAAGAGCGCGATGCTGCGCCGGCTGCACGTCTGCTCAATGGTGGACGAGGCGTTGCGGGAGGCGATGGTCGAGGGCTAGAAGGGACGGGGGGCCGGCTCGAGCAGCACTTGCATCGTGCTTTCGCGATTATCTCGTCGCGCGTCGTTCTCGAGTGGATGCGCCGATGCGATACGCGAGCGCGAGACGACGAGCGCAAGACCGCGCATGCGCTGCGCCCAGCCCTCCGGCGAAGCAAGCGCCGCGCCCGACGCGCGCGTATGACGTCGATGGTGTTCGAGAATCGACGCGCGAACGACGCGAGCGAGAAACGCGGAACCTCGCGCGTCGTTCACGTCGCTTGCTGCGCCTCCGGGCGCGGCTCCGCTTCGTCCATAGACGTCGTGCGCCGTTTCGGAGCCCGCTGGAGGCGGGGGCTCCGAAACTCATGCTCATGGAAGCGATCGGACGTCGACGCGAGAACGACGTCGATGGACACGGGGTTCCACGCCCGCGCGGCGGTAGGGCCGAGAGCGTCAGCGCGACATTGCTCGGCTTCTTGATTCGGCGAGGTTCGCTCGCCGTCGGCCGGCGTGCTTGTTGTGCCGCGGCAGCTCGCGGATATCGAGCAGGCCGTGGCGGCGCCAGCCGGTGGTGAGTAGCCAGGTCGAGGCGGGTGCAACGGTGGCCACCACAGGCGCTGATGGAATCGATGGGATCGATGGGATCGATGGGCGCTCCATCCAGCCATCGAAGGTGGGTGCGCTCGAGCACAGGTCGATCGACGATGGCGGAACCACGCCGTGCTTCTTGCCATTCTGCAGCACGTAGCGAAGCGCGTTCCGCGCCTGCGTCGGCGTCGAGATCACCTCGTCGTGATAGCGCTCGGGGAACACCTTGCCGCGGCGAACCCAGAGCTTGTTCAATGCTCGGGCGAGTGGGCTCAGCAGCGCGTTCATGCCGCGTGCGACGCAATCGCGGTCGTCGGCCTCGACCAGGAAGTGCAAGTGGTTGCTTTGCACGGTGTAGTGGATCATCCGCATTCCATGCCGATCGCTGCTCGCGCTGAGCGCCGCGAGCACGAGCTTCAGCGCGCCACCGCGGCGCAGCGATGGCAGACCCTCCGCCAGACGCACGGTGATCAAGAGAGGCTGGCCGCGCTTCTTCATCGCGCGCTGACGGTGCGGCATACCGGGCTCGGCGTTCTTCGGCTTCCGTCCCGCGCCTTTTCGCTTGCCGCCATGCTGATGAAAGTCGAATTCGAGCTGTCGATCTTTGCGGCGCATGCTTCTTCCTCGGCCTCGTGCTGCGTCGCCTTCCCCGATGTCGTTCCAGCATGTAGAACGAAGATGAGGTGTGAGTGGTTTCGTAGAAAATCGGAATCTCGATTGAGCGACGTTGTTCGCCGCTCGATCTCACTGCGCCGCGCGGGCGACGAACCAATGTCTCTCGACGCGGTTCTCGCGTCGATGTCCGTTCGTCCCAGTAGCATGAGTTTCGGAGCCCCCGCCTCCCGCGGGCTCCGAAACGGCGCACGATGTCTTTCGACGCAGCGGAGCCGCATCCGGAGGCGATGCAAGCGACGTGACCGCCGCGCTCA
>JAEUHW010000183.1 GCA_016793245.1 Planctomycetota bacterium | reverse complement strand
GCGAGCCGCGGGTCGTGCGAACGGTCTACTTCGATGCGACGAGCGGACTGCTGGCGGGGCGCAGCGCGCCGCGCGAAGCGACGGTGAGCTTCGGCGCTTGGCGCGCCGCGGGGCTCGAAGGTCGCGCGCTGCGCTTGCCGTTCGCGCGCACGGTGTTCGATCCCGAGACGGGGATCGAGCAGCGTTGGGTCTTTGAGACGGTGCGGATCGAGGCGCCTACGGAAGCGGTGTTCGAGATGCCGGTGATGAAGTAGCGCGCTTCTGCAATGCGATCGCGACGCGACAGGGGGAGGCTCAAGCTGCCGTTCCGCAGGATTCGCTAGCCCAGTCGGGATGATGAGCTGCTTCCAGCTGCCTTCCTTCTGCGCGAGGATCGCGGCCGCGAGGCCGAAGTTCCGCCGTCCGGAACCGTACGCGGCTCCCGCGGCGATAGCAAGGCAGCTACGTGAGTCGGCGGGTGCCGAAGCTAATCGTCGAGAATCGACCTCGGGATGAAGAGGCGGGCGACCGACGAGCTGTCCTGGGTACGCCAAACCAGCTCGCGCAAGCGGTGGTCGTAGGTGCGCCGGTCTCGAGCGCTCATGGGTAGACGATCGCCTGGCAGGCCGTCAGGTGAAGGGCGCGGAGGCGCCCGGAGCTCGCATGGATGCTGGGGTGCCGGACATCCGGACGGAAGAGTCCTGGAGGTCGTGAGATGGAGCAGGGCGCGTCAACAGCGAGGGACCCAGCTCGGCAGCCCGGGCCTTGTCAGGGAAATCGGAGTCCGATAATTCATCATGCGGCCGAGGCTGCCGGTGCTCCTCGTCTAGTTCAGCTTCTGCGGGCCACGCCGCACGGGCAGCCTACGGGTAGTCAATGTACGGTCGTCCAGAGAATGGGTGACAGTCCCGCCATCGGCTAAATGTTACCCGTAAAGCTCGCCAGAAGTGATATTTGCGAAATGCGATGAGGCCATAGTGGGAGCACGTCGGGTAGTGTAGGCATGTCATGCGCCGCCACCGCATGATGGGTGAGCCGACCGCGCGGTATGTGTGGATCGCGACCCGCGCCAGCCAGCAGCCGTAGCCGGGTCGCCCGCTACTTGGCTCGGGAGAGAACGGCATCGATCACCTCCTGCGCCCGTTGGGCCTCGATCAGGGTCGGGATCGCCAGGACGATCTGTCCGCCACTGCTATTGACCCGAAGGTTGGTTATGTTGACCGTGTTGCAACCTTGCAGCTCTTGGGCTGCTGAGCTACCGACGTAGGACACTTTGGCCATCGGGATGGAGCCGTTTTGGTGGACGAACTTGGCCTGCGGCCCCTCACCCTCCTTGACCGATGCCTCGAACAGAATCCTCTTGTCAGTGATCAGCAGCCACTGCTTCGATGTGGCCGGCTGAGCGCAACCGCCCTTCGAATCGATGAAGCTAAAGTAATGCACTGTCTCGTCGGCCTGGGGCTTGCTCTGCAATTCGGCCGGTAGTTGTTCGCGCTGAATGATGGGCAGCGACATTCCGAGTCTCCAGAGGCATGGTGTTTCCGGCTTCAATGCCAACGTCTTTGCCGCTGCGGCGCTCGTCTGCTGCGGCGAGTTGGATCGCGCGCAATCATCGCCAGCGCGAGTCTCACGCGCCAGCCCCCCGCTCATTCGTAGTTGGCGTCCGCATCGGGCCTGCAGCTACTGAGCTCGGCAGGCATCGCGCATCGATGAGGCCGAAGGGCGTCGCGTGACCTTGGAACTCGGTTTCTTGCGGCATAGGAGGCCCAAGCTACCGTTCCGCATGGTTCGCGATCCGAGCCGAGATGTTGAGCGGCTTCCTGCCTGCATGAGGAGCGTGGCCGAGAGGCCGCACTTTCGCTGACCGAAACCGTACTCCGCGCCCGCGCTGGTGGCAAGGCAGACCATGGGCGCGCGCCTGCGAGCAAGAGCTGACGTTGAGCTCCTCGTGCCGATCCGCCGTGGTGCTCAGTGGAGCTCGAAGAGCGCGGCGGGGGAGTGGCGGATGGGCGGCGGTCGCGTGGGCAGTCCCAAGTGTTCGAGGATGCGTCGCATGGACTCGGGCGCGGTGAGGAAGGCGATCAACTCGCGCCGAGCGCCACAAAGGTCGCAGACGAGGACCTCGATGGCGTAGGTGCGACGGAGCAGCTCGGCCCAGGTCAGGCGTTCGTGGCGACGCGTGAGTGGCTCTGCGTTGGAGAGTGGCTGGTTGGCGAGGTGCAGCGAGCTCTCGAAGCGGGAGAAGCCCTGAGGCGGTCAGCTCCTTCCGGCTTGGGTCGCCGCAGCGCGAAGTGGATCGGAGACGCGAGCTGCGCGAGGATCGAGCCATGATCTCGCTGCCTCGCTTCTCGCTCCTCGCCACCGCGCTGCTCGTTGCCTGCAGCGCGCCGCCTCCGGCGCCGCAGGCGACGCCCTCGACGAAAGAGCTGCCGATGCCCGGCGAGGCGTTCCAGCTCGTCGGCCGCGATGCGTTCCTGATCCGGCCGCCGCGGAGCGAAGCGGGGGAGGAGATCCCGTGGGTGCTCTACGCGCCCACGCTGCCGGGGCTGCCGTCGCAGGCGGAGCTCTGGATGTTCGAGCGCTTCCTCGCGGACGGGATCGCGATCGCCGGCATCGATGTCGGCGAGTCGTACGGCAGCCCGGACGGTATCACCCTCTACGACTTGCTCTACGAGCACCTGGTCCATGCTCGCGGGCTATCGCCTCGGGTCGTGCTGCTCGCGCGCAGCCGCGGCGGGCTGATGACGCTCGCGTGGGGCGCGGCACGTCCCGAGCGAGTCGCCGCCTTCGCGGGGATCTATCCCGTCTGCGATCTGCGGAGCTACCCCGGGCTCGAGCGCGCGGCCGCCGCGCACGGCACGACGGCGCAGGGGCTCGCGTCGATGCTGCCGGAGCGGAACCCGATCGAGCGCTTGGCCGGCCTGGTCGCCGCGGGCGTTCCGTTCTTCGCGGTGCACGGCGATCGCGACACCGTCGTGCCGCTGGAGGCGAACTCGGGAGCGCTCGCCGAGCGCGTGCGCGCGCTCGGCGGAGCGATGGAGCTGCATCTGCTCCCCGGCCACGGTCACGACATGTTCCGCGGCTTCTTCGAGGACGAGGCGCTGGTCGCGTTCGTGCGGCGTCACGCTCGTTGAGGGCGGCTCGGGGCGAGTCAGGCGGCAGCGCCGCGCTCGCGCGTCGCGACGGAGCCTCGATCCACGTCGCGTCCGGGACACCGTGCTGCAGCCGGGCAGATCGGCTTTTCGATGGTCGGCGCCTTGCGCCATCGTGCGCAGGCGGACAGTCTTCACCCTGTACTGGCGAGCGGCCTGGTCTTCGTGCCGGTCGCCAGCCTAGGCTGGCGCTACCTCCGCACGAAGTAGGCGGCGGGCTCGCCGGAGTTCGATGGCGGGGTCGCGATCCTGCAACCCACGATCAGGTTTTTCCGGAGTTGAAGCGTGGTCCGCTGATCAATAGATCCCAAGCCTGAGGACTCAATCGATGCGCCTGGTCCTTCTCCGTCTGCTTGCCGCAATCTGCTTCGCGCTCTCGGCATCGGCGCAGAGCCGCTGGATCGTGGGGCCAGGTGGATTTCCTTCTCTGCAGGCGGCGTATCAGGCGGCGGCGCCGGGGGACACCATCATCATTCGGCTTCCCACGGATACGCTGACGATCTTGGATGGCAAGGGCGTAAGCATCGTCAGTGACTTGGTGCAGCCGCCAGTGTTGCAGACGACGCATCTGAGGACACCCACGCCCTTCCGGCGCGAAGCCCAGATTCGTAATGTGCCTTCTGGTCAGGTGATGTGGCTTCAGAATCTGCGAATCGAAGGGTCTCTTAGCATTCTCGATTGCCAAGGAGGCATCGTTCTGGATCAGATAGTAACAGGGCGAAGTATTGAGGATACCTACGGGGTAGGCGTCCAAATTTTCCAGTGCGACGACGTTCTGGCCCGAGACTGCGCTTTCCGCGGAAACGCGCATCAGGGCCAGAATTGCAGGGGTGGGCCGTCAGGGTATGCTGCTGGCACGGCCAATTCAAGAGTCGCGTTCGTGTCCTGTGAATTCCGGGATGGCCCAACCGGCCTCGTCTATTGCGGAGCGCCATCCGGGCCTCAGATGTTCACTTCGTACGGAGTTACGGTCCTGGATGGTGAGTTGAATTTTGGAGATCCGAGGAGAAGTATAAGCGTAGTGCGCTGCACCTTCATCGGGCCATCTGCGCCTGAGCAGATTGACTCTATTCGAGCCGATCTGGATCTCTCGGAGAACGTAGCGCTGCGGAGCATGCTTGCAAGAGATTCGGTACTGAGAGTCTACGGCGCAAGCTCTTTTTCTGTCATGGGGAGCGCGACGGTGATTCGCGATGCGAGGCCGCTACCTCATTTTGATGCGAGTCTTCGGGCAACTAGCCTGGATGTCGCCGGAGGAGGCTCTGTTCCCGGGGAGAGCTGCTTGATCGGCTTTGCGGTGAGTCCTGACGTCCTGGCGATGAGCGCGATCGGTCATCATGGACTCTTGGTACTGGGCCTAGCACCCGGTCAGGGGGGGCTACTCGATGTGGCGATTGCTGACGGGGCTGGTCGCTGGAGTCGGAGCTATCCGGTGACTCCGGCGATGTTCGCTCTTCTTCGGGATCAGCACTTCGTCATTCAGGCGCTCGCAGTGGCAGCCGACGGTCGAGTCTGGTGCTCGTCTTGGGACGGGGTGAGGTTCTAGGCGACGCAGCTGCGCCCAGCGTGCACAGCGGGCAGCGCTCGCGGCTCACTCTTCGCCCTTCTCCCGCGCGTTCACGACCACGATCGCCCTCAGCTCCGCGAACTCCTCCTGCTGCCGCAGGAGCTCGAGATCCGGCGCCGTGTCCATCTGCTCGAGATCGGCGTAGCCCGCTTCCACCGCCGCGCGGAGCCAGGTGCGCGCGTCCTCGAGGCGCGAGCTGCGCTGCGCGTCGTCCGTGGTGAGCGCCACCGCGCGCGCCTGCACGCCCGCCGCCATGCGCAGCGGGAAAGGATCACCGTCCGCGACACTCGCGATGCGCTGCGCGGCGTCGGCCGCGCGGTCCGCGTCGCGCTGGTCGAGGTAGACGAGGCCCAAGTGCCACGCGCAGAAGAAGAGGAGGCGCGGCGAATCGCCGAGACCGGGTGCTAGCCGCGCGGCTTCGTTCTCCAAGCGCCAGGCTTCCTCGAGCGTCGTTGCCGCGTCGGCGAGCTGGCCGAGCTCGCGTTGCTGGTCGCCCAAGTTCATCAAGGTGCGCGCGAGGTTGGCGATGTAGAGCGGAACCCCGGGAGCGACCTCGTTCATCTCGCGACCCAGGCGGACCGCCATGGCGTAGCTCGCGAGGCGTTCCTCGACGGGGAGCTCGGCGCGGCCTTGGAGGAGGGCCAGGTTGTTCCATGCGGTTGCCAGGAGGCGCAGGATCTCGAAGTCGCGCGGGCGCTGCGGACGCGCGAGGTCGAGCAGCTCGATGCATGCGCGCGCCGAGGCGATGGCGGGGGAGAACGCTCCGCGCGCGCCGTGCAGGCTGCTGCGCGATTCGAGGATCGCGGCGGCGGAGAGGAGACCGTCCGGCGAGGTGAGGATCTCGGCGCGGTGCTTCTCGATCAGCTCTTCGCCGCGCTGCGTGGCGCGATCGGCATCTTTGTAGAGCTCGAGGCGGATGCTGGTCTGCGCGAGATTGCTGAGCGCCGTGAGAAGGTTGGACAGGGAGCTCGCACGGCGATGGTGCAGGCCCTCGTTCTCCAAGATCTCGACGTCCAGCTCCACCAGCTCTCGGTAGGTCTCGAGCGCGCCGCGCGCGTCGCCACCGAAGCTCTGGATGTGCGCGCGACGACCGAGGGCTTCGTCGAGATCGAAGAGGACGCTCGTGTCGCC
>JAEUHW010000303.1 GCA_016793245.1 Planctomycetota bacterium | reverse complement strand
TTGGTTTCATAGAAAGTCGGAAACTTGATAGAGCGACGTTGCTCACTGCTCGATCTCAGTTGCGCAGCTGAAAAGCCCTGCCGCCCTACCGCCGCGCGGGCGACGAACCGATGTCTCTCGACGCGGTTCTCACATCGACGTCCGATCTCTCCCGTAGCATGAGTTCCGGAGCCCCCGCCTCCCGCGGGCTCCGGAACGGCGCATGACGTCTTTCGACGTAGCGGAGCCGCATCCGGAGGCGACGCAAGCGACGTGAACGCCGCGCTCGCTCTCGCATCGCGTTCGACGTCGGGCACGCTCCGACGCGCGATGTCGTTCGACGTCGTTCACGCGCGGCGGGCGCGGCGCTTGCTTCGCCGGAGGGCTGGCGGAGCGGTCGTCGCACCACTCGCGTACGAGGGTTCGCGCGCGTCTCGGGTTCAATTGCCGATCTCGCGTCGACGACTCCGACCTCAGCGGCATGAGCCCCCGAGCCGGCGACCATGCCGACGCACTCCGCCGAGGCGCCAGCCAGCAAGCTCGTAGGGCTGGGGCGAATCCCCGCTAGCACTTCTCGGCCAACGCATACGCCCGATCCGTGAGCGGATGCACGCGCTCGATCGAGAGCAGCCGGAAGCCCGCGGCGCGCAGCTCGCTCGCCAAGGTCTCGCGCGTGCAGGCGAGCTTCCCCTTCGTGACACGCCGCTCCGCTCTCTGCCGACGCCGTGCAGCGCGATAGCGCTCCGCGAGGGTCCCGCCGTCCTTGAACTGGACCAGCAGGTAGCGCTTCGAGACGCGGTGGAACTCGTCGAAGAGGCGCGCGCGCGCCGCCGCATCGAAGTAGTAGACGAAGCGCAGGCACGCCACCAAGTCCACGTGCTCGCCGGCCGCGAGCGGGAGCGCGAAGGCGTCACCGACGCGCACCTCGCCCGCGCCGATACCGCCGGAGAGTGAGCGCGCGGCGGCGGCGGCCATCGACGGAGAGACATCGACGCCGAGGATGCCGAGGCCGTGCTCCCGCCAGAAGGTGAAGAGACGCCCGACGCCACACGGCACGTCGAGGATCCGCCGCACGCCCACGGTGCGCTCGAGGCAGCGCCGCAGCGCTCGGCGCTCGAAGCCGTAGCGCACGTGGTCGAGGAAGTTGCGCACGCTCCGCTTGCGCTCGTATGCCTCGGGCCTCTCGAAGATCGGATAGCTCGCTCGCAGCGGCGTCGGCGGCGAGGGCAGGAAGGTAGGCATCGCGCGGTTCTCGGTGGGGTTCGCGCGCGAACTGGGCTCGCGCGCTCGTGGGAAGCGCGAGCCGTCTCAGCAACCGACGTGCCGCGGGCGGGATCGCAGCGAAGTGCGAGCCCGCCCGCGCGGAGCTCCGGTCGTTCTTGCAACGCCGGAGCAAGAAGGGGAAAGCGCGAGGCGCGCGCGTCAGCGCTGGAAGGTCGCCGCGAGCCCGTCGCTGGTCGCGATCGGCAGCGCCACGCCGAGGCGCGGATCGACGACCAGGGCCTGGAAGTAGCCCGTTCTCCCGACGAGCAGCGGCGTCGTCGGCACGGGGAACGAGCTCAGCGCACCCGCGGGAACCGGCCCGAGGATGACTTCTTGGGACGTGAGCAGCGCGCAGCCGAGCGGACCGCCGAGGAGCGCCAGATCGAAGGGCAGCGGAATGCCGTTCCAGTTGGTGCTGGAGAGGCCGACGATCAGAAGCGAGGGCAGTTGGCTGGTGCGCACGCCGACCGCGAGCACGCCGCCGAGACAAGGCGCGCCCTCGAAGGAGAGCGCGAGGGAGGCGCCGGCGCCGTCGACGCACGCCGGGCCGAAGCGCGCCAGCGAGCCATTGCACTCGGGCAGGCGCTGGAAGAGGAGCCGCGAGCTCGCGCCGCCTTCGCGCCAGGCGCAGTCGAGCGTCGTTCCCGCGCGATTGAACGCGGGGAAGAGCGTGCCGCGGAGCACCGGCTCGGCGTACGCGTTCAGCGCGAGATCGCCGGGGCGCAGATCCGCCGCGTGCTGGAACGCGAGCGCGCCGAGGGGCTTCGAGGCGACCTTCAAGCGCGCGTCGCTCGCGAGATCGCGGTAGAGCACGCTGACGCGCCCCGTCGTCTCGTTGCAGGCCAGCGCGAAGATGCGGAAGTTCGCGATGCCGGTGTAGCGCGAGGGATCGGCCTGGAAGAGCGGCGTCTCGGCGCTCCAGCCGTTGCCGATGTCCCAGCGGCGATAGACGAAGTCCCAGGTAGCCGGGCTTGAGGCATCCTTCACCAGCACCGCGTGCACGTTGCCGAGCGCGTCGGAGGAGAGGAGGCCGTAGTAGTCCTGCGGCGAGGTCGTATTGCCGAGCGTGGTCGATACGCCCCAGCCGCTCTGGGGATCGTAGGCGCGGTGTTCGTAGATCCCCGGCGAGACGTTTCGGTAGTATGTGCAATGCACCCGTCCCTGCGCGTCGATCGCGATGCGGCTCGTCTGCGAGCTCGCCGACGGCGAGATCGAGCCCACGCTGGCGAAGGTGCCGCCCGCGGCGTAGGGCTGCGTCGAGCGCAGCAGATGCTCGACCCACGAGCTCGTCGACTGCGCGACGAGCCAGACCGTGTTCGCCGCATCGACCGCGATCGCCATCGCCGCGGTGCGCGCGGTGTTCGCCGCGCCTTGCAGCAAGGTGACATCCACGATCGGCGAGCAGACCCCCGAGAGCGGATCGCAGGAGCGGTAATACTGCGCGTAGTACGACGGGTAGTAATGCGCGGCCCAGGTGACGTGCAGCGCGCCCTGGTCGTCGATCGCGCACGCGGCGTTGTTCGTGAGGTTCGAGCCGCTGAGGCCGCTCGACGCGTCGTTCAGGATCGTCGGCAGGCGATTCCAGGTGATACCGCCGTCGAACGAGACCTGCAATGCCAGCGCGCGATCGCCGTTCGGCTGGTCCTCGAGGAGCAGCGCGTAGAGCCGACCCGCGCCGTCCTGCACAAGGTTCGCGTGCGCGCTCGAGCTGAAGGTCAGCGCAGTGCCTTGCGCGATCGTCGTCTGCGCGAGGAGAGACGGAGCGGCGAGTAGGAGTGCGGTGGCGGCGCAGGCGGCGCGGACGCCGAAGCGAAGACGGCTCATGGCGGAACCTCGGAGCGACGGGGAGGGGTGGGCCTCGATCGAGCTTCGGCGCGCCCGCCCGCCCCGTCAACCCCGGCGGCGACGGCGCCTCTCAGCGCAGCCCGTAGCGCTCCACCAGCACGGAACGATGGTGGATCTCGTGGCCGGCGAGGATCCACGGCACGGAGCGCGCGCGGATCGGCGCGCCGAAGGACCAGCCGAGGCGCGCGCCTTCTTCGTCGTCCATCGCCGCGAAGAGATGGAGGTGAGAACGGCGTAAGTGCTCGAACTCGGCGAAGAGATCGGCGAGCGAGCGGCGCTCGAAGCGCGCCGTCTTCACGTAGGCGTCCTCGTCGAAGGGCGGATAGGCGTAGGTCTCGCCGCGGATGATCGCGAGGCAGCGCACGCCGAAAATGCGCTCGGAGTCGACGACGTGGCCCCAGAGCTCCTTCACGGTCCACTTGCCCGGCGCATAGCGGAACTCCGCGCGCTCCTCGTCGACGGTTCGCAGCAGCTCGCGCGAGGTCTCGAGGCCCTCCCGGAGGAGCTCCACGATGTCGCCTTCGGGCACGCGGCCCACGTAGCGTTGGAAGTAGGGATGGTGATCGGCCGGCGTCGGTCGCTGCATGGTTCGCACGGGCTCCGCGTAGAGTGGCGCCAAAGCATAGCCGCGGGCATGCTCCTCCAGAACGACGCGTACTCCCTCCACCGGCGATGACCTTCGGCAGCCTGGCTTTCCTGCTCTTCGACCTCGCGCTGCTCCAGCTCGCGATCGGTCTCGTGATGGAGCGGCGTAGCCCCGCGACGACCTGGTTCTGGCTGCTGGTGCTCTTCTTCGCGCCGATCCTCGGCCTGCCGATCTATCTGCTCGTCGGTCGCGCGCCGGTGCGCCGCACCGTGCGCCGCCACGGCCAGCGCCTCCGCGCGCAGCGCGCCGCGCTGCGTTCCATGGCTGCGGGCACCGACGCGAGCTGCGAGAACGAAGCGCTCGAGAGCTTCGAGCCCCTCGCGAGCCTCGTCGTCGGCGTCGGAGGCAGCGCGCCGCGCACGGGTCATCGCGTACATTGGATCCAGGATGGTCCCGCGCTCGGCGCGCGCATGGGCGCCGCGCTGCGCGGCGCGACCCGCTACGCCTACATCGAGACCTACATCTTCGAAGACGGCGACGCGGGGCGAGCGCTGCGCGAAGAGCTGCTCGCCGCCGCACGCCGCGGCGTCGAGGTGCGCATCCTCTGCGACGCGGTCGGCTCGGGCGGCCTCGGGTCGGACTACTTCGCCGAGATCGAGAGCTGCGGCGGGCGCGTCGAGTGGTTCGCCCCGCTGCGCTTCTGGAAGAAGCGCCGCCGCCCCGATCTCCGCAATCACCGGAAGGTCCTCGTCATCGACGGGCGCGAGTCCTTCGTCGGCGGGTTCAACATCTCGGACGAGTACGTGCGCAGCGATCGCCCGCGGCGCCCCTGGCGCGATACGCACGCGCACATCCAGGGCCCCTCGGCGCTCGACCTGGAGGCGCTCTTCCTCGAGTCGTGGGCGATCGCGACCAGCGAGGTCGCCGACGCCCATGCGGCCGAAGCGGCCCTCGATAACCTCTCCGGAGGCGATGACGGAGAACGCGGCTGCGCGGTGCAGGTGCTCGCGGGCGGCCCCGAGGAAGACTGGCCGCGCCTGGAGCTCGCCTACCTCGCCGCGATCCATGCCACACGCACGCGCCTCGACATCGTGACGCCCTACTTCGTCCCTTCGGAATCGGTCTGCAGCGCGCTCGCCGGAGCGGCGCTGCGCGGCGTCCGCGTCCGCTTGATCCTGCCGGCGCCGGAGGCCAACGACGTGCGCCTCGTGAGCTGGGCCTCGCGCTCCTACTACGCCGAGATGCTCGATGCCGGCGTGCGCATCTTCGAGTACGGCCCGCGCATGCACCACGCGAAGACCCTCGTCGCGGACGGTCTGCTCTCGTTCATCGGCACCGCCAACCTCGACATGCGGAGCCTCCGCCTCAACTACGAGATCGCGACCCTGGTCTACGATCCCGCCGCCGCCGCCGAGCTGGAGGAGAGCTTCGAAGCCGACCTCTGCTCGGCGCGAGAGATGTCGACGGCGGAGCTCGCCTCCTGGGGCCGCTTCCAGCGCCTGCGGAACGGGCTCGCGCGCCTCCTCTCGCCGCTGCTTTGAGCGCGCGGGCGCGCGGCGAGGATTCGGCCGCGCGCTCAGCTCGACCCCCTTCCGAGCCGATGGCCCGTCGGCGCCTCGCCCTTCTGGCGGCGCCGCTCGGCAGCGCCGTGGCCCAAAGCGCCCCTGCGCTTGCATTCGCTCCCTCGTTCCCGGATGAGTAGCCGAACCCCGCGCGGCCTCGCGCACGCGGGCCCGCCGCGTCTGCGCCCCGGATCTCCATGCCCTTCCTGCTCTTCGTCGTCTCGGCGCTCCTGCTCTGCCTGGAGCTCCTGCAGACCAAGCTCTTCGCCTACTCGCTGAACCCCAGCTACTTCTACGTCGTGATCGCGGTCGTGCTGCTCGGCCTCGGCGCCAGCGGCTCGCTGCTCTCGCTGCGGAAGAAGGTGCGGACACCGGAGGGGCTCTCGGTGCTGCCGCCACCCGAGGGCTTGGTGAAGTTCTCGCTGCTCGCGCTGGGCGCGTTGATCCCGGCCGCGCACATCGTGTTCGCGCGGACCTCGGATCGCCTCTTCGCGGACATCGAAGGCAAGGGCTGGTGGGAAGATGCGCTCGTCCTCGTCGTGCTGGCGCTCCCCTATCTCGCGCTCGGCGCGATCGTCGCGGCGATCCTCTCCGACTCGCGCCGCAAGATCTCGCTGCTCTACGCGCTGAACCTGCTCGGCTCGGCCGTCGGCTGCGTGATCCCCTTCGTCGCGCTGCGCCCGCTCGGCGCGGGCGGCATGCTCGCGGTGCTGGCCGGCGTCGCCGCGTTGCTCGCGGTGCCGCTCTGCAAGACGCCGGGGGGCCGCCTCGCGGCGTTCGGCTACGCGGTGCTCCTGGGCTCGCTCTCGTTCTTCTTCCGCGGCGAGCTCTTCGACTTCCGCATGCAGCCGGGCGGCCAGCTCTGGTGGCTCGAGCACGGCGCGAAGGAAGCGGCGCAGACGAAGGGCTCCACGATGACGGGCAAGCTGAAGCGCGCCTATCAAGCGTGGGATCCGATGGGCTGCGTAGAGGTCACCGAGATCGAGCTCGCCTTCGATCCGAAGGACGTGCCGCCGGGCGCCATCGTGCTCGACAGCCTCTGGTTCACGCAGGACTCGAGCTACGGCTCGCCGCTGATCCGCATGCAACCTGGCGCCGAGCGCTTCTTCGAGGACACCGTCTACGGCGCCGCGTACTTCCGGAAGCCCGTGCAGCCCGAAGTGCTGATCATCGGCCTCGGCGGCGCGCCCGACGTGCAGACGGCACTCCACTTCGGGGCCTCGAAGATCGTCGGCGTCGACATGAACCAGACGACGCTCGACATGGTGCGCGAGAGCTTCGCCGAGACGCTAGGCCGCCCCTATCAGCAGCCGCAGGTCGAGATCGCGCGCGCCGACGGGCGCTCCTTCCTGCGCCGCGACAAACGGACCTACGACATCATCCAGCTCACCGGCGTCGACACGAAGTTCGTGTTCGCGTCGGGGAACCTCGCCGTCCACGAGAACTACCTCTACACGCTGCAGGCCTTCGAGGATTACCTCCGGCACCTGAAGCCGGACGGCGTGCTCTCGGTGATCTACGCCACGGACGACTACGTGCATCGCCTGGCCGTGACCGCGATGCTTGCGCTGCAGCGCCTGGACCCGAGCGCGCGCCCCGAGCGCCACGTGCTGCTGGTGAAGCAGGGCCCGGTGATCCGCGACCTGCTCTTCAAGCGCTCGCCGTGGACGGAGGAAGAATGCGCACAGGCGCGCGCGTGGGCGAACGCCGCCAACCGCTACACCGAGCCCAGCGGCCGGAAGGCCACCGGCGTCTTCCTGCCGTCGTACGAAGTGCTCGGGATCAGCGTGAACGAGCCGCTCGAGCTGCAGTTCGCGCCGGATGAAGTCGAGCCCACCGACGAGCTCATGCGCGAGATGAAGGACGGGCGCTTGCTCGACTGGCTCGCGCTGCAGCCGCTCGATCTCGGCCCCGTGCAAGACGATCGGCCGTACTTCTTCCACACGATCCGGCCGAAGGAGACGCGCGAAGCGTGGATCTACCACCTGCGCCGCGAGCTCGAGGCCCTGCGCGCGAAGCTGGAGCTTCCGCTGCCGGCGCTGGCGCCCGCGCAGCCGCCGCAGAGCTGGCAGAAGATGGGCGGCGAAGGGCATCCCTTCTTCCGCCAGACGGAGCTCGCGCTCGTGCTGCTGGCGCTCGGACTCGTGCTCACCTTCCTGCCGCTCCTCTGGTTCCGCCTCTGCGGCAACAAGATCGGCGGCTCGCTGTCGTTCGCGCTGTACTTCGCGCTGCTCGGCGGCGCATTCATCCTGGCCGAGGTCGGGTTGATCCAGCGCTACGTGCTCTTCCTCGGCAACCAGAGCTACGCCTTCGCCGTCGTGATCGGCGGCATCCTGCTCGCCGCGGGATTGGGCGCGCTGCTCTCGGGTCGCTTGCGCGGGAATCCGCTGCGCAGCGTCGGTCTCACGGTGCTGGCGATCCTGATCGGTCTCGCGATCCAGACCTTCGGCGCGCCGAAGATTTTCGAGGCCACCTCCGACCTCGAGCTCCCCTACCGCCTGGCGATCGGCTTCGCGGCGCTGCTGCCGCTGGGCTTGCCGATGGGCATCCTCTTCCCGCTCGGCCTCTTCTTCGTGCGCCAGCGCGGCGAGAGCTTCGTGCCGTGGGCGATCGGCATCAACGGCGTCTGCTCGGTGCTGGGCTCGACGCTCGCGGCTCCGCTCGCGATCACGCTCGGCTTCACCGTCGTCGTCGCGCTGGCCGGCGCGCTCTACCTCTGCGCCCTCTTCGCGATGATGCTCGGCCGGCCGTGAGCGGAGCGCTGCGGCAAGCGCTCGCGCGAACCTTCGTCGCGGCGGTGCTGCTCTGGCCGCTCGCGCTCGCGGCGCCGGAGCTCGCGCGCTTGCCGACCCGCGATCCCGCGCTCTACGCGCAGGCGTTCACGGCGACGCGCGAGGAGCGCGTGCTTCCGCACGTGCAGCCGTACGAGCTCGCCTATGCCGCGATCCAGCGCCGCGTGAGCTCCGGCGATCGCATCGTCGTCCTCTCTCGCGTCGACTTCGGCCACGAGCGAGTGGTGCAAGCCATGCGCGCCGCCCTCTTCCCGGCGAGCGTGCAGTGGTACCAGGTGTTCTTGCGCGAGCAGGGCGCCGGACGCGAGCGCTACGACGAGCGGCTCTGCGTGCTCGAGCTCGAGGGCGCGCCCGAGGTCTACCTCGGCGGGCACTTCGCGCTCGAGGAGCGCGGACCGCGGTACCGCTTGTGGCGCTATCGCGGAGAGCGCCGCACGCCATGAACGCCGTCATGCTCGCGCTCGCGCTGCTCTCCCCCATCGCGCTCGGCGGCGCGCTCCTGCGCGCGCTCGGTCTCCGCGCGAGCGGCGATCGACTGGCCTTCGCCGCGACCTCGACGCTCACAGGGTACCTGGCTCTCGCGTTGCTCCTCTGGATGTGGGTCGTGCTGCGGCTGCCGCTCGAGCGCACGGCGATCTTGGGGGTGGTCCTCGGTCTCAGCGCGCTCAGCTGGAGATGCGCGCGATGGTTCCATGCATCCCCCTGGCAGGAGCCGGAGAGAACTCCCGAGCCCGGCCGCGCCGGCGCGCTCTGCTTCGGCGCGGTCGGCGTCGTCGTCGCGTGGCACTTGCTCGACGCGATCTTGAGCGCGAACGCGACCTGGCCCGTCCTCTACGGCGACGAGGTGAACAACTGGGGCATCCGCGCGCAGCTCCTCTACGTCCACGGCGGAGCGACGCCGGCCTTCGCCAGCGATCTCGCGAGCGGGCGCTACGCGCTGACGCCGGACTATCCGCTGCTGAATCCTCTGCTGCAGCTCTGGATCTACGTCGCGGCCGACGCGATCACGTTGGCCGAGAATCGCCTCCCGCTGCAGCTCCTCTTCCTGGCGCTCTTCGCGCTGGCGGCGAGCGCGCTGCGGCGCCACGCCGGCCCCTGGTTGGGGGCCTTGCTCCTCCTTTCCCTCGCGACGACGGAGATCGGGACCAAGCTCGCCGGCCAGGCGCTCGCCGACCCGCTGCTCGCGCTCGGTTTGCTCTCGGCCTACGACACGTGGCTGCGCGCGCGTCGCAGCGGCGAGAGGCGCTGGTGGATCCTGGTCGCGCTCGGACTCGCGTGCTGCGCCTGGAGCAAACGCGAGGGGACGATCGCGGCGGTGATCTTCGGCGTGGCGCTGCTCGCCGGTGAGCCGAGTCTCCGCGCCGCGCTGCGGCGGAGCGTATGGCTCGTGCCTGCGTTCCTGGTGATCGCCGCGAGCAACCTCTGGAACCTCGCCTGCGGCGTGCACGGCAACCACGCCTTCGATGACAGCGCGGGGCGCAGCTTCACCGCGCGCTTCCGCGAGCTCGCGCCGCAGCGGTGGCCCGAGCTCGCGGAGATGCTCGGGCGGGATCTCCTGCTCGACGCGACGAGCTTCCATCTCCTGCCGCTGCTGGTCCTCTCCATCGCGCTCGCCTTTCCGCGCAAGCTCGGTGGCGTCGAGCTGCGGGCCCCCTTGCTCGCGTTCGGCGCCATCGCGGCGCTGCAGGCGGTGGTCCTCCTCGCGCATCCCTCGCCGCTCTCGTTCCATCGCGAGGTCGCGTTCCCGCGCCTCGTCTTCCAGCTCTTGCCCGTGCTCGCGCTGTGGCTCGCCGTGGCGCTCGAACAGCTCGCCCCAGGGCACGCCGCGCCGCGCGAAGAGCCGGGCTCCGCTTCGCGTTGATCAGCGACCGACGCGCTCGAAGAGGCGATCGTCGAAGGTGTCACCGTCCTCGACCTTCCCGCTCTCCAAGCCGCGGCGGAACCACGCCATGCGCTGCGCCGAGGTGCCGTGCGTGAACGAGTCCGGCACGACGCGCCCGCGGCCGCGCCGCTGCAGCGTGTCGTCGCCGATCGCGTTCGCGGCGCTCAGCGCCTCCTCGATGTCGCCGGGTTCGAGGAACTTCTTCGCGTGGTGCGCGAAGACGCCGGCATAGAAGTCGGCTTGGAGCTCGAGGCGCACCGAGAGTGAATTCGCCTGCGCCTGGCTCAGGCGCTGCTGCTCGCGATGCACTTTCCCCGAGGTGCCGAGCAAGTGCTGGATGTGATGCCCCACTTCGTGTGCGATCACGTAGGCCTGCGCGAAGTCCCCCTTCGCGCCGAGCTTCTTCGCCAGGTCTTCGTAGAAGGCGAGATCGATGTAGATCTTCTCGTCACCGGAGCAATAGAACGGCCCAACCGCGGCGTCCGCGCTGCCGCACGCGGACTGCACGGCGTCGGTGAAGAAGACCATCGTCGGCTCTTGGTAGCGCTGCCCGCGGGAGCGGAACTGCTCTTGCCAGACGACTTCGGTGTCGGCGAGCACGACGCTCGCGAAGCGCGCGAGCTCGTCCTCCTGCGCGGTCGGTGTCTTGCCGCCGAGGAACATCCCGCCGCCGCCGCCGCCCGTCCCTTGCAGCAGGGCGCCGGGATTCCCGCCGAGCAGGAAGTAAGCAAGCAGCACGAGCAGACCGACGCCGCTCACACCGCCGCCCATCGCCAGGCCGCCGCGCGGCATGCGACGCCCACGGCGATCCTCGACGTTCTGGCTTTCGCGACGACCTTTCCACTGCATGGCTGACTCCGGGAGATGCTCGAGGGTTCGGAACGAGAGCTACGGCCCGCCGCGCCCATCCGGCGCGTAGACCGGTGGGAAGGCGAGATCGCGCAGCTTCGCGATGTAGAGGATCTGGCCCACATGGCCGCTGAAGTGCTCGACGGCGTGGAACACGGCCGAGAAGACCGTCTCCGCGTAGCCCTGGATCGTGCGCGGTTCGAGCCAGCGCTCGTCGGGCAGGCGCTCCACCACGGCGATCGCTTCCTCGATCGTCTCCGCGACGAGGGCGCGGAGCTCCTGCCTGGAACGTCCCCCTCGCGCGGCGAACTCGGCGTCGCGGACGCGCACATCGGGTGCTCCTCCGGCCCCATGGATCACCCATTGGCGGAGATTGCCCGCGAGGTGGAGCAGGAGGTTCCCGATCGCGTTGGCGCCTTCGTGCGGGCGCCACCAGAGCGCTTCCTCGTCGAGACGCGCGAGCACCTTGTCGATCTTCCAGAGGTAGTCGTCGCGGAGGCGGCGGCGCACTTCGGCGACGAAGGCGCGGCGGAGAGGATCGCTCATCGGCAGGGTCCGGCTCGGGGTCGCGAGAATATAGCCGGAGCGAGTACGCTCCGGTGCGCCCCGATCGCACGCCCTCACCCCACTCCATGAGCTCGCGCCTGCTCCGCCTTCGTCCCGCCCTCGCGTTCCTCGCTCCCGCGCTCCTCGCGCCGACGCTCCTCGCCCTGACACCCGCGCGGCTCCGCGCCGACGAGCTCGCCGAGCTCCTCGAGCGCACGCGCGCGGCGACGAAGAGCAGTTCACTCGCCGCGCACACGAGCGGCTTGCTCTTCCATGGCGAGGGCGAGTTCCTGGCCGTGCCTTCGAGCTGGAGCTTCTATCTCAACTCCGATGGTCGCGCCGTCGAGCGCATCGAAGGTCGTCTGCCGCGCGCGCAGGGCCGCGACGCGCGCGGCTGGTGGACGATCGACTGGGCGCGCGCGGTGCGCGAGCCGATCGGCCGCGAGCGCGCGGGTCTGGAGCTCGAGCACGCGCTGCTGCGCGGCGAGCTCTGGGCCGAGAGCTGTGCCTGGCAGCGCGAGCGCGGGGAACGCAGCACGCCGGAGGAGATGGAGATCGTTCTCACGCGCGAGGATCTCCCGCGCCGCGCGGCCCTCTGGGTCGCGCGCGCGAGCGCCTTGCCGCTGCGCCTCGAGATCTCCGACATCGAAGGTCCGACGATCACGCATCTCGAAGGGTGGAGCGAGCGGCTCGACTTCCGCTTCCCGACCGCGCTGCGCACCGAGTCCCCCGGCGGGGCCTCGCGCTGGACGATCCGCGGCGTCGACGACGCGCCGGCGTTCCTCGTCGATCCGACGGAGCGGCCGAGCGGCGCCCCGGCGGGCACGCGCTTCGATCCCGACCTGTCCGCCGAGATCGAGATCAAGCGCGCGCCGACGAAGCACCTGCTCACGCGCGCGCGCATCGACGGCGGCGAGCCGCGCTGGTTCCTCCTCGACAGCGGCGCGGGAGCGCTGGTCATCGACAAGAAGACCGCCGATGCGCTGCAGCTCGACGCCTTCGGCGCGATCGAGGCGAGCGGCATCGGCGGCCGAGCCCCCGCGCGCTTCCGCCCCGCGAAGACCTTCGAGGTCGGCCCGCTCACCCTCGACGCGCCGGTGATGCTCGAGCTCGACTTGTCCCCCATCGCACCCTTCTTCGGCGTCGAGCTCGCGGGGATCCTCGGCTACGACGTCTTCGCGCGCGCGGTGATCGAAGTCGATCTGAAGGCTCCCGCGGCGAGGATCCACGATCCCGCGAGCTTCGAAGCCCCGAGCGGGACGCGCTGGGAAGAGCTCCTGCTCGACGCGCGCATCCCGACGCTGCGCTGCCGCTACGAAGGCGATCGCGACGGCCTCTTCCGCATGGACACGGGCGACAGCAGCACCGTCACCTTCCACACGCCGACGGTCGAGCGCCTGAAGCTCCTCGACGGCCGGAAGACCAAGAGCTCGCCGCTCGGCGGCGTCGGCGGTTTCACGGGCGGCCGCAGCGGCAAGCTCGCGTGGTTCGAGGTCGGCGGCCGCCGCGTCGAGGACCTCGACGCGCGCTTCGCGCAAGCGAGCTCCGGCCCGCTCTCGACGCCCGAGATCGACGGGAACCTCGGCACCGCGCTGCTCGAGCCCTTCGTGCTCTACTTCGACTATCGCTCGCAGCGGATGGGGTTCGTGGGGCGGGACTGAGGCACCGGGCGATTAGAGTGCGGCGGTCCTCGATCCGGAGTCGGAGGCCGCCGCGATGACGCTTCACTCGCTCGAGTTCTTCGAGACGCAGTTCCGCCGTCAGGTCGCGGAAGGCGAGCTCGCGCTGAATCTCTTCGAGGAGCGCTCACTCCCGCATCTCCGCGGTCGCGTGCTCGATCTCGGCTGTGGCCTCGGAAACCTCTCGCTCGCCGCGGCGCGCCGCGGCTGCCAGGTGCACGCCGTCGATGGAAGCACCACCGCGATCGCGCATCTCGGCGCCGAAGCGGCGCGCGACGGGCTCGCGCTGCGCGCGGAGCAGGCCGATCTCGCGCGCTGGCAGGTACCCGCGAGCTACGAGGCGATCGTCTCGATCGGCTTGCTCATGTTCTTCCCGCGCGAGCGCGCGCTCGCGCTGCTCGAGGACGTGCTCGCGCACGTCGAGCCGGGAGGAACGCTCGTGCTGAACGCGCTCGTCGAGGGCACGAGCTTCCACGCGATGTTCGAGCCCGGAGCGTTCTACCTCTTCGGCCGCGGCGAGCTCGAGGAGCGCAGCCGCGCCGCGGGCTTCCTTGTGCTGCACTCGATGCGCGACGAGGTCTTCGCCGCGCCGGGCGGGACGGAGAAGCGCTTCGATACGCTGATCGCAGGCGCCCCTCCGTCGCGCTGAGCCAGAGCTCGGCTACGACCCGACCTGCAGGCGCAGACCGTTGCTGAGATCAAGCGTGCCGCTGAATGCGCCACCCGGGCTGCGGAAGACCGCGCATTGGAAGAAGAGGTCCGCGCCGCGCAGGAAGGGATCGTTCGGCACGGCGAAGCCGAGCGTGGTCGAGCCCGTACCGTTGGTGAAGGCGAGCAAGCTGCCCAGCGAGTCCGCGAAGAGCACGCTGCAGGCGCTCGGCGGGAGCGGCGTGCTCGCCGCCGAGAGGCCGTAGAAGAAGATCGCCGGCGCGAGGAGACGCGCGCTGCTGAGCTGCACGCCGAAGCTCGCGTTGCCGAGCGTCGGCAGGCCCACCGCGGAGAGCACCGGTCCGCCGCAGCCCGCGCCGTAGCTCTGCGCGAGCGCCGGCGTCGTGGTGAGCACGACGCTGAGATCGCTGCTGCCCTGGTTCGCGACGACGAGGTCGTCGCAGCCATCGCCGTTGAGATCGCCGATCGCGACGGCGACGGGATTCGTGCCCACCGTCGGGCTCGTGCTCGAAGCGAAGCTGCTGCCGTCGAAGCCGCCGCGCAGCACGACCGTGCCACTGCCGGCGTCGGCCTGCGCGAGCTCCAAGCGCACGAAGTGGCCCGCGATCGAGTCCTGCTCCAGATCGCCGACGGCGAGGTCGGTGGTGAAGCTGCCGCTCGTCGCGACATCGAGGGCCGCGGCGAAGAGGCCGGCGCTCAACGCTCCGCTGCTCGTGCGGCGGTAGAGGCGCAGCGACTGCGACGGCGGGAAGAGCACGGGCTGCGCGACGGCGAGGTCGTTCCGA
>JAEUHW010000431.1 GCA_016793245.1 Planctomycetota bacterium | reverse complement strand
CTCGCGGTCGCGCAGCCGGTGCTCTTCCCGCCGTCGCAGTCGCTGCGCATCTACCGCCGCACGAGCAGCGGTGCGCTAGGTGCCGGTCTCTTCGCCTCGGCCCTCGATCTCGCGACGAGCGGCAGCTTCGCCACCGATCTCGCGGTGGGCGACTTGGAGAACGACTCGATCGCCGGTCACCTCGCGCGCGTCGATCTCGCCATCGCGCACGCGGGCAGCGGCACGGTGGAGGTGCGGCACGGCTTCACCGGCAGCGCGTTCTCCTCGAGCTCGAGCCCGAGCGTCGGCACGAACCCCGTGGCGCTCGCGATGGGCGACCTCAACAACGACGGCTGCCTGGATCTCGTCGTCGCGAACCAAGGCAGCAACGACGTCAGCGTGCTGCTCACGACGGCACCGGCGCTCGCGCAGAGCTATGGCGCGGGCTGCGGTGGTCCGGTGCTCTCCGCGGTGAGCCTGCCGACGCTCGGCAATTCACTCTTCGCGGTCGAGCTCTCGAACGCGCGCGTGCTGGCGCCGGCGCTCTTCTTCTACGGGCTCTCGGCGGCGAGCGCGCCTCTGCCGCCGAGCGCCTGCAGCCTGCTCTTCGGCGACTCGCTGGGGAGCCTCCTCAGCTTCACGGACAGCAGCGGCGAGCGCAGTCTCGGCTTCGCCGTGCCGAACGATCCCTTCCTCCGCGGCGCGGACCTCTTCTTCCAGTGCGCGGTCTTCCGCAGCCCGGGTGGAGCGTTCAGCGGCACGCTCGATCTCAGCAACGGCCTGCGTCTGCAGGTCGGCTCCTAACGCGAGACGAGAAAGCGCGACGCTCGGGCAGCTCACTCCCGTTCGAGATCGATAGGGGCGGCACTCCCCGAGTGCCGCCCCGCTCGTTTCCCCGGAGGAACCCGCCATGCCGTCCGCCGTCCGTCCCTTCTCTCTCGCTGTACTCCTGCTCGGCGCAGCCTTCGTGCTCCCGGCTCGTGCCGAGGAGCCGCGCTCCCAAGTGCAGGCCCCGCGCCAGTCGGTGTCGATCGATGTAGAGCATGCGTCCACGCTGGAGCATGCCTCTCCGGCAGCGCCGGCGCGCTCCGCTGCACCTGCGAAAGCGCCCACGTTGCCCTTCTTCTTCCTGCCCGGTGATCCACGTCAGCCCGACGCGCCCTCGTTCTCCGCGCAGCTCGGGGGAATGCTGGCGACACTGCAGCGCGACCGCGTCGAGCTGACCAAGGCCGAAGGCGACGTCGCGGCAACGGTGGCGCTGCACTTCGTGGGCGCTGCGGTGCAGCCGGAGAGCGACGCGCCGCTGCCGGGCAAGGTGCACATGATGCTGGGCGACAAGTTGACCTGGCGCAGCAACGTGGCCACGACGGCGCGGGTGCGGTACAGGTCGCTCTGGCCGGGTGTGGACTTGGTGGTGCACGCCGAGAGCGGGGAGCTCCAGTACGACGTGCACCTGGCGCCGGGCGCCGACCTGTCCCAGGTCGGTCTGCGCGTCGAAGGCGCGGAGCTGGTGACGCTTGAGGGCGACGGCAGCATGCTGCTGCGCACGCCGCTCGGCGAGCTGCGGCAGAAGCCGCCGTTGACTTGGGAAGTGCGGGAGGATGGCGAACGCGAGGTGGTGCCCTCGGCGTTCGTGGTGCGCGACGACGGGAGCTACGGGTTCCGCGTGCAGCGGACGGATGCGTCGCGGCCGTTGGTGGTCGATCCGATCCTGGTGTGGGGCACCTACTGGGGGCTCGAGAACAGCTTCGAGATCGTGCGCGACATGGAGGTGGATGCCTCCGGCGCCGTTTACATCGCCGGCGAAGGAACGTTCGGCTCGGGTACGCCCGGCGCGTTCCGGGTCACGCCCCAAAACGGGGAGGGCTTCATCGCCAAGCTCGACCCGTCGCAGCCTGGGCCGGCGCAGTTGGTGTGGCTCACTTACATCGGTAGCCCTGGTAGTGGCGAGTCGGTGAACTCGATTGCGCTGCGCCCCTCGGGCACTATCGTCGCCTCGGGATGGAACAACCCACAGTCGACTACTTCTCAGCCGCTTTCCAATCTCGTCACGGCCAATGCCTACGCGACGACGGGCAACGACTTCTTGATCGAGCTGAGCGCGGACGGGTCGACTCTGCTCTATGGCACCTTGTGCTCATTCAACGGCCGAAATGCGCTGCAGCTCGAGCCGGGCGGCGTGATCGTGATGGCGATGGACGCATCCCTGCATCCGACTCTGAATCCGCCGACGACCCCGGGCGCTTACCAGACCACCAAGAACGGCCCGAGCGACGTTTGGGTCTGCCGCTTCGACAATCGCCTCTCCGGCAGTGCGCAGTTCATCTGGGCGTCTTACTTCGGCGGTGCTGGTCATGAGGATATGTCGGCGCTCGAGGTTTCGCCCACCGAGCCTGGAGTGTTCACGATTGCCGGCTACACCAGCGACGCCGCGACCTTCCCGAGCACCCACACCACCGGTCAGCTGAGCCTGAACGACGTCTTCCTGGCTCGCTTCGACACCAATCAGATCGGCAGTGCGCAGCGGCGCTTTGCACACGTCTACGGTCGCTTCAGCGGTCCGTTTGGCGAACACGATGCCCCCGGAGGCATCGCTCTCGACCCCGTCGGCGGGGTCTGGTTTTCGGTGGCGAACGGCTACACACAGTTGCTCCACTTCTCCAGCACCGGTGCCACGATCGACGACATCTGGACGTTGCCGTTCCATATGGGAAAGGGCGGCCTGCATCGCTCTGCGGATGACACTCTGACCCTGATCACTCGGTCCGGGGCCGTGATCCCAGTGACTCCGGATGCCGTGCAATCGACCTTCGGTGGTGGTGCGGACCTGGCCGTCGTGCAGTTGGATCCGGTCGCGCATCAGGTGCTCTACGCGACCTACCTCGGTGGCTCGGGAGACGAAGGTTTCTCCACCAGCGTGATGCGCGGCAACGTGCTCACGCTAGCCGGCACCTCGAACGGCGGCATAGCGACCGTCAACCCGCTCCAACCGTACGCTTCGGGCGGCTGCTGCATTCGCGCCGACCTCTACCTCGCCCGCCTCGAGCTGCCGTTCGGCCAGGCTGCGACCCCCGGCATCGGCCCGCGCGACCTAGCACTCCTCGATCTCGACGGCGATGGCCGCCTCGACGCCGCCACGGCGAACGAGACCTCGAACAACCTCAGCCTGCGCACGAACGAAGGCCTCGGCGTCTTCTCCGCCGAGACGACGCTCGCGCTCACCGCGAGCGACAGCGCGCCGGTGGCGCTCGTGCGCGCCGACCTCGACAACGATGGCGCTCGCGATGACCTCGCGGTCGCGTGCGAAGCCTCGAGCACGCTGGTGCTGGTGACGAATCCGGGCGCGGCCTCTCCGACGCTCTTCTCGCGGGCCGCGGGCGGCTCACGCGCCTCCTGCGTCGCCAGCGGCGACCTCGATGGGAACCCGCAGGACGACGTGGTGGTCGGCCTCGAAGGTCTGCCGCTCGCGGGCGGCGGTGGCCTCGCCCTCAGCTTGAACGGCGGCGCGCTCGTGAGCTCGAGCATCCCTGCTCCTCATCCGACACAAGTCGTCGCGGTGGCGCTCGGCGACCTCGACGGCGACGGCGATGCCGATCTCGCGGCGGTCGCGCGCGGAGCGAGCGATGCGCTGCTGCTCTTCGCCGGCGATGCTGCCGGTGCGCTGAGCTTCGCCGCGGCGCTGCCGCTCAGCACCAGCGGCTCGGCGAGCGGGCTCGTGCTCGCGGATCTCGATCGCGACGGTCGGAACGACCTCGCCGTCGCGCAGCCCGTGCTCTTCCCGCCGTCGCAGTCG
>JAEUHW010000430.1 GCA_016793245.1 Planctomycetota bacterium | reverse complement strand
CGACTGCGACGGCGGGAAGAGCACGGGCTGCGCGACGGCGAGGTCGTTCCGACCGTCGCGATCGAGATCCGCGAGCACGAGCCCGCTCGCCGAGCCGCTGGTGCTGAGCGGCAGCGCCGCGGCGAAGCTCAGCGCACCGGCGCCATCGCCCGCGAAGAGCAGCAGGGCATCGCTCGCTCCGCGCGCGACCGCCGCGAGATCGGCATCGCCGTCGCCGTCGAGGTCGCCGAGCGCCACCGCGACGACTTGCGTCGGCTGCGGCGCGGGGATGGTCAAGCTCACGAGCGCGCCGCCGTTCAAGCTGAGGGCGAGGCCACCGCCGCCCGCGAGCGGCAGACCTTCGCGACCGACGACCACGTCGTCCTGCGGGTTCCCATCGAGATCGCCGCTGGCGACGCAGGAGGCGCGCGATCCGCCCGTGGCGCGCGAGACGAGGGTCGGGGAGGCCGCGCCCGGATTCGTCACCAGCACCAGCGTGCTCGAGGCTTCGCACGCGACCGCGAGGTCATCGCGCGCACCATCGTTGTCGAGGTCGGCGCGAGTGAGCGCCACCGGCGCGCTGTCGCTCGCGGTGAGCGCGAGCGTCGTCTCGGCGGAGAAGACACCGAGGCCTTCGTTCGTGCGCAGGCTGAGGTTGTTCGAGGTCTCGTTCGCCGTCGCGGCGTCGAGATGGCCATCGCCGTCGAGATCGAGGAGTGCCAGGTCGCGCGGGCCGATGCCGGGGGTCGCGGATTGGCCGAAGGGCAGCTCCAAGCGCGCGAGGTAGAGGTCCGTATGGTTGCAGCAGCCACCGCCCGAGTGCGCCGGCTGCAGGGGATTGAGGATCGGCATGGCTCCCTCATAGATGGTGAGCGCGAGCGTCAGCACATTGCCGCGGAGGTGGCATGCACCAGTCGTGTAGCCGTCGGCGTTCACCGAGCCGAGGCGCGTGCCGTAGAGAACCTGATGCGCCACCGGATCGAGCTGCACCACGCCGAGGTCTCGACCTCGGATCGTCGACTGCACCGCGTCGGGAGTCACGGGGATGAAATCGCTGAGCGCGACCATCGTCAGGATGCCGTCATCGGAGCGAAAGAGCTCGCCGTGGAACCCGCCGAAGCCACCGGTGAAGGTCCAATCCCAGAGTTCGAGGAGCGTCGCCCCATCGCTCGAGAAGTGTCGCAGCTGCGACCACTCGTTGACCGAAGCGAGCCAGATCGTGCCGTCGGGCTCCTCGACGAAGCCTCCGCACAGATCGCTTTCACCGCCGACGAGGAATCGGCGTCCGCAGACGTGCGCGAAGCGCCGCTGGGCGCTGCCGACCTGGTTCGTATCCATGCGCGCGAGGAACACGTCGTTAGATCCGAGCGGGCCGCTCGAGTGCGTGCTCGGGAAGGTCGTCGCGTCGTTGGTGATCCCGGCGAAGGTGAACACACCCGGCTCCGTCTTGGACGGCATCACATGGGAGAGGCTCTCCGAGCCGCTGCCGCCGAAATAGGAACCCCAGAGCAGTTGGGCGCTCCCGCTCAAGCGATTGTCGAAGCGACCGAGCCAGATGTCGTCGGGACCGGACTTGGAGGCCTGGAACGCGCCCGGCGTGGTCGGAGCCGTGGGCGAGGAGAACTGCAGGACATCCATGCCGATCAGCAGCACGCCGCTCGGCTCGAGCTTCAGATCGTTGGCCAAGAAGCTGCAGCGCGTCCCGTAGAGCACCGAGGAGCCATCGGCGCTGAGCTCGATGAGGAAGCAGTCGCCGGACGTGGAGTAGGCGTTGGGGGTGAGCAGGCCGTTCAGGGTGGAGCCTTCGTTGATCGTGGTCCTCCCCGAGGCCACCAACGTCCCCGAGGGCCGTCGGACCATTGCCTGGATCGTGTCGCTTTGCGATCCGCCCATGAGGGTGAACCAGACCACCTGCGCAGCTCCGGTCTGCGAGGGGTCGAGCTTGGCGAGGAAACCATCGCTCGGGCCCGCATTCGTGGTCGTGCGATAGGCACCGGGCGTTTCGTAGCCGGTGACTCCCGCGACCGTCCCCGCGATGTAGATGGCACCGCTGTCGTCGACATGGATCGCGGAGGCGGACTCTCCGCCGCCGGCCGCGCCTAGATAGGTGCCCCACACCAGGATCGGATCGACCACCAGCGGCCGCGACGCATCCACCCGCTGCACGCGGAAGCCGTAGCTGCCGTCCTCGCGCAGCGCGAAGGCCGACGGCACCACTTCACGCTGGCCGTCCGCGCGGACCTCCCAGGTGAGCGGCGCCTGCTGCACCAGCTCGCCGAGCGGCGTGCTCATCACCAGCGCACCGGCTTCGTTCACACGCACCGCGCTCGCGCCCTCGACCCGCAGCGCCACGGCCTCGAGATCGATCCCCGGCGCGAAGTGCAGGTCGTACTGCAGCTCGCCCGCGCGACCGTGCACGACCAGATCGACCCCCGGCCAGAGCGCGCGATAGCGCAGCGCCGCGTGCAGCGCGACGTTCCGGCGCCACTGCGAAGGCTCGCCAAGGAGGTAGTTCACCTTCCCCGGCGCCAGCTCCGCGCTCTCCGGTGTCGTCGCCGTGCCGACGAAGCGCAAGGCCACCTTCGCACGTGCCCGCTCGTCCTCGCGCAGGAGCTCGATGCGATCGCGATGGAAGTGCGCGCGGAGGCCGTTCGAGCGGCCGACGAAGACCGGCGCCTCCGGCGCGCTCGCTTCGCACGCGGTGAAGAGCACGGGCAGGCGCGGGGCCTGCACTTGGGAGCGCGGCTCTTCGGCACGAGCCGGAAGCGCGAAGGCTGCGCCGAGCAGGAGCGCGGCGAGATGGAAGGGTCGGGCGGCGGACGGCACGGCGGGTTCCTCCGAGAAAACGAGCGGGGCGGCACTCGGGGAGTGCCGCCCCTATCGCTCTCGAACGGGAGTTCTCCGCCCGAGCGTCGCGCTTTCTCGGCGCGAGCTACGAGCCGACCTGCAGACGCAGACCGTTGCTGAGATCAAGCGTGCCGCTGAAGGCGCCACCCGGGCTGCGGAAGACCGCGCATTGGAAGAAGAGGTCCGCGCCGCGCAGGAAGGGATCGTTCGGCACGGCGAAGCCGAGCGTGGTCGAGCCCGTTCCGTTGGTGAAAGCGAGCAAACTGCCCAGCGAGTCGGCGAAGAGCACGCTGCAAGCACTCGGCGGGAGCGGCGTGCTCGCCGCCGAGAGGCCGTAGAAGAAGATCGCCGGAGCGAAGAGGCGCGCGCTGCTGAGCTGCACGCCGAAGCTCGCGTTGCCGAGCGTCGGCAGGCCCACCGCGGAGAGCACCGGTCCGCCGCAGCCCGCGCCGTAGCTCTGCGCGAGCGCCGGCGTCGTCGTGAGCACGACGCTGAGATCGCTGCTGCCCTGGTTCGCGACGACGAGGTCGTCGCAGCCATCGCCATTGAGATCGCCGATCGCGACGGCGACGGGGTTCGTCCCCACCGTCGGGCTCGTGCTCGAAGCGAAGCTGCTGCCGTCGAAGCCGCCGCGCAGTACGACCGTGCCGCTGCCGGCATCGGCCTGCGCGAGCTCCAAGCGCGCGAAGTGGCCCGCGATCGAGTCCTGCTCCAGGTCGCCGACGGCGAGGTCGGTAGTGAAGCTGCCGCTCGTCGCGACATCGAGGGCCGCGGCGAAGAGGCCGGCGCTCAACGCTCCGCTGCTCGTGCGGCGGTAGAGGCGCAGCGACTGCGACGGCGGGAAGAGCACGGGCTGCGCGACGGCGAGGTCGTTCCGA
>JAEUHW010000264.1 GCA_016793245.1 Planctomycetota bacterium | reverse complement strand
GCGTCCTTGAAGACGACCTGCACGACCTCGCAGTGCCAGGGCGCGATCGGCAGCGGCCAGATCATGCCCTTCTCGTCGTGGTTCTGCTCGATGGCGCTCGCGGCGATGCGGGAGACGCCGATGCCGTAGCAGCCCATGACGAAGGGGTGGTCCTTGCCGTCCTCGCCGATGAAGGTGGCCTTCATCGCCTCGGAGTACTTGGTGCCGAGCTTGAAGATGTGGCCGACCTCGATGCCGCGGGTGACCTCGAGCGTGCCGTCGGAGATCGGGCAGCCGTCGCCGGCCATCGCGGTGTCGAAGTCGCCGAGCTCGGGCTGCGGGAGGTCGCGCGGGATGTTCACGTCGAGCAGGTGGTAGCCCGTCGCGTTGGCGCCGCAGAGGAAGTTGGTGAGGCTCTCGGTCGAGCGGTCGGCAAGGAGGCGCGTGCCGGAACGGAGGCCGATCGGGCCGGCGAAGCCGGGGTCGGCGCCGGTCATGCGGCGGACGTCTGCCTCTTCGGCGAGCTTCACCGCGAGGGCGCCCAGGTGGTTCGCGAGCTTCACCTCATTCACGTCGCGGTCGCCGCGCATCATCACGGCGACGTCCTGGAGCTTGTCCGCGTAGGTGGCGACGTAGAGCACGGTCTTCACCATCTGCCCCGGCAGGATGTCGGGGAAGAGGCCGTGCAGCGCTTCCACCGACTTCACGCCCGGCGTGGATTCACGACGAATGGGCTTCGGCTCGCCGCGCGAGGGGACAGAGGGGCGACGCGAGGTGGCCTTCTCCACGTTCGCGGCATAGCCGCTCGTGCGGCAGACGAGGATCGCGTCCTCGCCCGTCGCGGCGTCCACCATGAACTCCTCGGAGCCGCCCGTCCCGCCGATGGCGCCGGCGTCGGCCTGCACGATGGTGAAGTTCAGGCCGCAGCGCCGGAAGATGTTCGTGTAGGCGACGCGCATCTTCGCGTAGGCGACGTCGAGCCCGGCTTGATCGACATCGAAGGAGTAGGCGTCCTTCATGATGAACTCGCGGCCGCGCATCAGGCCGAAGCGCGGGCGGATCTCGTCGCGGAACTTGGTCTGGATCTGATAGAGGTTCAGCGGGAGCTGCTTGTAGGAGCGCACCGCGCGTTTCACCATCGTGGTGACGACCTCTTCGTGCGTGGGCCCGAGGCACGCGTCGGAGTCCTTGCGATCCTTCAGGGTGAAGAGGATCCCGTCCTTCACGTAGCGCTCCCAGCGCGTGCTCTCCTCCCAGATCTCGCGCGGCTGGAGGATCGGCAGCATGGCCTCCTGCGCGCCCTGCGCGTTCAGCTCCTCGCGCACGATCTGCGAGATCTTCTGCAGCGTCCTCCACATCGGCGGCGCGTAGGTGTAGACGCCGGCCATCAGCTTCTGGATGAAGCCCGCCTGCGCGAGCAGGGCGTGGGAGCGGACCTCCGCGTCGGCGGGGACATCGCGCAGCGTGTAAAGGAAGACCTGGGAGAAGCGCATGGAGAGATCCGGCCTGTCGGGGAACGAGAAGGCCGGAGATTCTCCGCGTCGCGCGCGCTCTCTACAACTGCGGCACGAGCAGGATCGCCGCGACGATCCCGAGGCCGGCCAAGCCGGCGACCGTGGTGCGCGTGAGCAAGGCGCCATGCCGCGTCTTGTGGCGCATCGAGCGGAAGCCGGCCGAGACGCCGAAGAAGCCCCCGCAGAGGGAGAGCATCACGAAGTCGCGCTCGGCGATGCGCCCTTCCTTGCCCGCGCCGCGCTCGGCCTGGCGCTTGTCCCAGACGACGAGCAGGAACGAGAGCGCGGAAACCGCCGCTTGCCAGCAGGCCGCGGCGACGACATAGCCCAGGAGCCCCCGCGCGGTCATGTAGGCGATCACGTGGAAGAGGAAGAAGCCCCAGATCGCGAGGCAGATCAGGGTCGAGTTCAGGCGCTTCGCGTAGTGCCCCGTCCAGCGCGAGGCGAAATAGAGCCCGGGCCCGCCGCCCAACATGCCGGTGACGACCGTGGCGGCGATGGCGTTCTGTCCCCGCAGGAAGTGCAGCCGCTTGTCGAGCGCGAAGAGCGCGCAGGTGGCGGCGTTCCAGACGAAGAAGAGGATGGCGAAGAAGAGGAGACCCATGGCGGCGCGCGGAAATCTACCGCTCCGCCATGCCCCTTGGGAAAAGACCGGCGAGCTTTTCCGCCAAGTCGCGGGCCACGCGCAGCCCCGTAGGTGTCCGCGCGCCGTACCAGGACAGCGCCTGGCCATCGACCAGAAAAATGCGCTCGGGCGGCAGCCCGCTCTGCTCCGCCACCTCGGCGAGGTGCTTCGCCGCGAAGGGATAGGGCTCTGAGGAGAGCAGCAAGGCCTCGGCGCCCGCGGCGACGAGGGCCCGCAGATCGACCTCGGGATAGCGCACGTCGAGGCACGGCTCGAGCGCGTTCTCGAGCCCGGCCTCGGCGAGCAAGGCCCCGATGTAGGTGCCGCCGCCGATCGCCATCCACGGGCGGCGCCAGATCAGATAGGCGATCTTCCGGCGCGGGCGACTCGCGGCGGCCGCTCGCGTCGCGCGCAGCTCCTCGTCGATGGCCGCGGCGAGCAGCGAGCTCCGCTCTTCACAATCGAGCACCGCGCCCAGGTCTTCGACCATCGCGCGAGCGCCGGCGACATCGCGCGGGAAGTGCGAACGCGTGCGGATGCCGCGAGAAGCGAGCGCCTCGGCATCCTCGCGGCGGTTCTCCTCTTCGTTGAGAAGCACGAGCTCGGGCGCCAGCGCGCAGAGCTTCTCGAGGTCGGGGTTCTTCGTACCCCCGACCGTCGGCACGGCGGAGACGCGCTCCGCCGGCTCGACGCACCAGCGCGTGCGCCCGACGATGCGTCGCTCGAGCCCGAGTGAAAACAGGGTCTCGGTGACGCTCGGGCAGAGCGCGACCAGGCGCTGCGGCGCCTCCATGACTCAGACGTTGCGGAGCATCGCGCGCGAGATGACCAAGCGCTGGATCTCGCTGGTGCCCTCGCCGATCGTGCAGAGCTTCGCGTCGCGGAGGTAGCGCTCGACCGGGTACTCGCGCGAGTAACCGTTGCCGCCGTAGATCTGGATCGCGTCGTACGCGACCTTCATCGCCGCCTCGGAGGCGTAGAGCTTCGCCATCGCCGACTCGCGGCCGAAGGGCCGGCCCGCGTCCTTCAAGCGCGCCGAGTGGTAGACGAGATGGCGCGCGGCCTCGACCTGCACCGCCATGTCGGCCAGCTTGAACGCGACCGCCTGGTGCTCGTGCAGCTTCTTGCCGAAGGTCACGCGCTCATTCGCGAACGCGACGGCCTTGTCCATCGCGCCCTGCGCGATGCCGAGCGCCAGCGCGCCGATCGAGATGCGCCCGCCGTCGAGCGTCTTCATGAAGGTCTTGAAGCCCTCGCCCTCGGGCCCGACCACGTTCTCCGCCGGCACCTCGCAATCTTCGAAGACCAGCGAGGCCCAGTCGGAGCCGCGCATGCCGAGCTTCACCTCGCCCTTCTCGATCGAGAAGCCCGGGAACGCGCGCTCGACGACGAACGCCGAGATGCCCTTGGCACCCTTGCTCGGGTCGGTGACCGCGGTGCAGATCAGGCTCTTGGCATAGGTCGCGTTGGTGATGAAGCACTTCCGGCCATTCAGGACGTAGCGATCGCCCTTCCGCACGGCCGTCGTCTTCGTGCCACCGGAGTCCGAGCCCGCGCCCGGCTCGGTGAGGCCGTAGCCGCCGAGCTCCTCGCCGCTGGCGAGCGCCGGCACGTACTTCCGCTTCAGGCCCTCGGAGCCCCACGCGTAGATCGGATAGGTCCCGAGCGAGACGTGCGCCGCGAGGGTGAGCCCCGTCGAAGCGCAGACGCGCGAGATCTCCTCGACCGCGATGATGTAGCTCAGCGTGTCGAGGCCGGCCCCCCCGTACTCCTCGGAGATCGGGATGCCGCAGAGGCCGAGCTCGGCCATCTTGCGCCAGGTCTCCATCGGGAAGCGGCGCGTCTCGTCGATCTCGGCGGCGATCGGCTCGATCTCCTCGAGGGCGAACTTGCGCACCGTCTCGCGGATCATCTGCTGCTCGTCGGTGAGGTCGAAGGTGGTGGTCATGCTGCTCGTCTCGCTGGTCATGGCAGATCTACTCCGGGCGCGGCGCTAGGCCGGCTCCGCCGACGAGCGCTCGCGGACGGCGCGCTCGATGTACTCACAGACTTCGCTGGTGGGCGTCCCGGGCCCGAAGAGCTTGGCGAAGCCCTGCGCTTCCAGCGCGCGCGCATCCTCGGCGGGGATGATCCCGCCGCCGGTGAGCAGCACATGGGAAAGGCCGGCCTCGTCGAGGAGGCGCTTCACCTTGGGGAAGAGCGCCATGTGCGCCCCGGACAGGATCGAGAGGCCGATCGCGTCGACGTCCTCCTGCACCGCTGCCTCGACGATCATCTCGGGCGTCTGGTGCAGACCGGTGTAGATCACCTCGAAGCCGCGGTCGCGCAGGGCACTCGCGATCACCTTCGCACCGCGGTCGTGCCCGTCCAAGCCGGGCTTCGCGATCAGCACGCGGATCTTCTTCGTCGGAACTTCCCCGCTCATCGCTGCGGCTCCTCGCCGGCGATGCGCGCCACGAGGCGCGCCGCCAGCGCATACGGACCTTCGCCCGCGTCGAGCCCGCGCTCGAGCTCCTCGCCGAGCTCGCCTCTGCCGCGACCGCTGCCGAAGAAGCGGGCGTGCAACGCGGATTCGACCAGCGCGCGCACGTGCGCGGCCTTGCGCTCGCGACGCACTTCCGCGAACGCGCCCTGGCGCTCGAGCTCGCGGCGATGCGCGTCGATGGCATTCGCCAGCGCGTCGATGCCGCGGCCCTCGCGCGCGGAGACGCGCAGCACGGGCGGCTTCCAACCGAGCAGCGCGCGCTCGCGCACGAGGTCGCTGCGGAGCTCCAGCATCTCTTCGAGATCCGCGGCCAAGCGCTCGCCGCCGGGCTGATCGTCCTTGTTGATCGCGAACACGTGCGCGAGCTCGAGCAGGCCGGCCTTCATCGCCTGCACCGAGTCGCCGCTGCCGGGATGCAGCACGACGACGGTGGTGTCGCAGACGCGCGAGACTTCGTACTCGACCTGCCCGACGCCGACCGTCTCGAGCAGCACGCGCTCGGCGCCCCACGCGTCGAGCACGTCGCAGGCTTCGACCGAAGCGTGCGCCAAGCCGCCGTGCGCGTCGCGCGAGGCCATCGAGCGGATGAACACCTGCGGGTCGCCGAGACGCGAGCTCATGCGCACGCGATCGCCGAGCAGAGCGCCTCCGCTGAACGGGCTCGAAGGGTCGACCGCGACGACGCCGATCTTGCCGAGATCGGCTTCGCGCCAATAGCGCAGGAGCTGATCGACGACACTGCTCTTCCCCGCACCCGGAGGCCCGGTCAGCCCCACGCGATGCGCGTGGCCGGTCCGTGCCGCGAGTCGATCGTAGAGTGAGGCGAAGCGCGGATCGCGCGCTTCGGCCAGCGTGATGAGACGCGCGCACGCGGTCCGCTCGCCACGCGCGAAGCGCTCGAGCAGATCCCCTTCGGCGCGTTCCACCACGGCACTCCCCCTCACGGCGCGCTACCCGAGCAGCGAGCGGGCGATGACGAGGCGCTGGATGTCGGTGGCGCCTTCGTAGATCTCGGTGATGCGAGCGTCGCGGAAGAAGCGCTCGACCGGGAAATCGGTCGTGTAGCCAGCGCCCCCGTGGATCTGCACCGCTTCGTCGGCGGCGCGGTTCGCGGCCTTCGAGGCGAAGAGCTTCGCCATCGCCGCCTGCGCGCTGCAGCGCTCGCCGCGATCGCGCATCCAGGCCGCGCGATGCACGAGCAGGCGCGCCGCGTCGAGCTCGGTGGCCATGTCGGCGAGCTTCCACTGGATCGCCTGGAAGTCGGCGATCGCCTTGCCGAACTGCTGACGCTCCTTCGCGTACTTGATCGACGCCTCCAAGCAGGCGCGCCCGATGCCGACCGCCTGCGAGGCGATGCCGATGCGGCCGCCGTCGAGGGTGTCGAGCGCGATCTTGAAGCCGTCGCCGGGCTTGCCGAGCAGGTGATCGGCGGGCACGCGCAGGTCTTCGCAGACGAGCTCCACGGTGCTGGAGCCGCGGATGCCCATCTTCTTCTCCTTCGTGCCGATGCGGAGACCCGCAGCGCGCGGATCGCGGCGATCGACGAGGAAGGCGCTGATCCCCTTCGAGCGCTCGGAGCGATCGGTGCGCGCGTAGAGCAGCACGAGTCCGGCCTGATCGCCGGAGGTGACCCAGATCTTGGTACCGTTGATCACGTACTCGTCGCCGCGGCGCTCGGCGAAGGTCTGCTGGTTCGCCGCGTCGGAGCCGGCCTGGGGCTCGGTGAGCGAGTAGGCGCCCAAGATCTCACCCGAGGCGAGCCCGGGCAGGAACTTCTGCTTCTGCGCCTCCGTGCCGAACTTCGCGAGCGGCGTGCAGACGAGCGAATTGTGCACGCTCACCGTGACGCCGGTCGACGCGCAGGCGCGGTTCAGCTCCTCCAGCACCACGGAGAGCGCCAGGTTCCCGAGCTCGGAGCCGCCGTAGGCCTCCGGGACGGTCATCCCGAGGAAGCCGAGCTCCGCGGCCTTGGCGATCGCTTCGCGCGGGAAGCGCTCTTCGGCGTCCCAACGCGCGGCGTTGGGCTCGAGCTCGCTCGCGGCGAACTCGGCGGCGGTCTGGCGGATCAGGTCGAGTTCGTTCTCGAGCGCGAAGTGCATCTCGTGGGCTCCTTCCTGCCTTTCGGCTGCGCCGCTCTCGGCGCGAGCTGTCCCCGGTCGCCCGGGAGGTTCGTCGTGCGCTGGTCTCGGACGTCGGATGCTCAGTACTTGTAGAAGCCGCGGCCGGTCTTCCGCCCGAGATGCCCCGCCGCGACCATGCGGCGCAGCAGCGGGCAGGGGCGGTAGCGCGGATCGCCGAAGCCGTCCTGCAGGACCTCGAGGATGTTCAGGCACACGTCGAGGCCGATGAAGTCGGCGAGGGTGAGCGGCCCCATCGGGTGGTTCATCCCCAGTCTCATCACCGTATCGATGCCTTCGGCATCGGCGACGCCCTCCATGAGCGCGAAGATCGCTTCGTTGATCATCGGCATCAGGACGCGGTTCGAGATGAAGCCCGGGTAGTCGGCGACCACCACCGGCTCCTTGCCGAGGGCGCGCGACGAAGCGAGGACCGCCTGGGTCGTCGCGTCATCGGTGTCCTGGCCGCGGATCACCTCGACCAGCTTCATCAGCGGGACGGGGTTCATGAAGTGCATCCCGATCACCTTCGGGCTGCGCTTCGTGGCCGCGGCGATCTGCGTGATCGAGATCGACGAGGTGTTCGTCGAGAGCACGCATTCTGGCCCGGTGATCCGATCCAGCGCCGTGAAGATCTCGCGTTTGAGATCGATCTTCTCCGGCACGGCCTCCACCACGAGCTGCGCACTCGCCGCGTCCTCGAGTTTGCCGCTCGCCCGGATGCGCGCGAGCACGGCGTCGCGCTCGGAGGCGGTCATCTTCTCCTTCTCGACGAACTTGCCGAGGCTCTTCGCGATGGCCATGACCCCGCGCTCGAGACCTGCGGGGAAGGTGTCGATCAGGGCGACCTCGCACCCGAAGGTGGCGAAGGTCTGGGCGATCCCGTTGCCCATGGTCCCGGCGCCGATCACGGCGACCTTCTGGAACGGCTGGCTCATCGTGGAGGAGATGCGCGAAGGAGAGCGGAGTTGGAAGTGAGGCGGAGCGTCGCTGCGCCGTGATCGGCGCGGCGGAGGAAGATCACAGTCGCTCGATCGCGACCCCGACCGCGTTGCCGCCGCCGAGGCAGAGCGCCGCGAGGCCGCGCTGCTTGCCGCGATCGGCGAGCGCGTGCAGCAGGGTCACGAGGATGCGCGCGCCCGACGCGCCGATCGGATGGCCGAGCGCCACGGCGCCACCATGCACGTTCAGCCGCTCGGGATCGATGCCGAGCTCGCGCTGCAGCGCGATCGAAGCGACGGCGAAGGCCTCGTTCAGCTCGACGAGATCGAAGTGGTCGATGCCGACCTTCATCTTCTGCAGGATGCCCTGCACGCACATCTGCGGGGCCATCATCACCCACTCCGGCGCGCAGCCGCCGGTACCGTAGGTCACGATGCGCGCGAGCGGCTTCAAGCCCTGCTTCGCGGCCCAATCCGCGCTGGCGACGACGAGCGCCGCGGCGCCGTCGTTGATCGTCGAGGCGTTCCCCGCCGTCACCGTGCCGCCGTCCTTCTGGAACGCGGGCCGGAGCTTGCTGAGCGCCTCCGCGGTCGACTCCGCGCGAACGCCTTCGTCGGTCTGGAAGAGCAGCGGGTCGCCCTTCTTCTGCGGGATCGCGACCGGCACGATCTCGTGCTTGAACTTGCCCGCGGCCTGCGCTGCCGCGGCGCGCGCCTGCGAGCGGGCGCTGAACGCATCCTGCTCCGCGCGCGAGATCTCGTACTTCTTCGCGACGAGCTCCGCGGTCATCCCCATGTGGAAGTCGTTGTAGATGTCCCAGAGCCCGTCGTGGATCATCGCGTCGACGAGCTGCCCGTGGCCGAGGCGCTGACCTTCGCGCGCCTGCGGGAGCAGATACGGAGCGCGCGACATCGACTCCATGCCGCCCGCCACGATGCACTGCGCGTCGCCCGCGCGGATCGCCTGCGCGGCGAGCATCACCGACTTCAGGCCCGAGCCGCACACCTTGTTCACGGTGAACGCACCCACCGCATCGGGAATGCCCGCGCCGCGCGCAGCCTGACGCGCGGGGTTCTGCCCGACGCCGGCCTGCAGCACGTTGCCGAGGATCACCTCCTGCACCGCGCTCGCCTCGATGCCGGCCCGCTTCACCGCCTCGCGCACGGCGATGGCGCCGAGCTCGGGGGCGCGGAAGCCGGCGAGCGAACCTTGGAACCTGCCGATCGCGGTACGGCAGGCGCTGAGCAGGACGACTTCGGTCATGGGAGTAGGGCGCTTGGAGCGCCTCGAGCGGGAGCGGAGCCCTAGGCCCCTGGCCGGGACCGTCGAGCCTTGGTTCGCGCGAGGGGCTTCTCCGGATCCCGGTGGCCCCTGCGAAAGTTGCTCAGGATAGGAGGGCGGCGGAGAAGCGTCGAGCGCGGCGTAGGAGGCACCGTCGACCTAGCCGTATTGGCGCTCCATGATTCCGTTCTGCGGTGCCGCCAACCCATTCATCGAACGCGAGGGCTGCCCCCTTGGACCCGCGCGGTCGTGGGCCTTCCCCTCCCAGCGTCGCTCGTTCGCACCTCGCCGCCATGGCGAGCATCCAGCTCCTGCGCCTCTTCTTGTTTCAGCGCCAACCGGCGATGCTTCCGAGCTCATCTGGCTTAGTCGCCGCACGCTCCCCTCCGAGGCCTCCGAAGATGGTCCCAGTAGCTCCTGTTGCGCAGGTCCAGTCGAGGGGACTCATCGCACTTGGCCTCACGATGATCGCACTGCTGGCCGCGTGCGCGAGCAACCCGAGCAACGCCGTCGATTTCGGGGCCGAGACTCTCCGTGATGAGTTCCTGCAGTGGGGAGATGTTGGCGATTCCCGGTTCGTATTCATCGGCGAGGTCTTGTGCGGTGATCATGCTCGAGCCGTCAACCTGTTGAAGGTCGCGCGGATCCCGTTCCGAGGATCGCTGTATATCCACATGGCCGCTTGGGTCGAAATCGCAGTTCCCGAGAGCCGAGCGGACGAGGGGCGCGATTACCTGGAGAGCTTCGCAAGGCGCGGAGAATTCGTCTTTCATTCGTACCCGAGGACTTGATCGCGCTGCGAGGAGAGCAGCAACACTCGCCATGCGAGCAGCCGCGCACATCTCTGCCGGCTCGTAGAGGTATGACGCTGAAATCGTTTGCGCGCCACGAGACGTCGAACCCTGACCTTCGTCGAGTGCGCACGACTTACCGCGGCCTCCGCAACTCTCATCCTCGCACTCGCTGCAGCACCACCCGTATCGGCACCCACCCCGCGAGCCCGAGCCACCGCACCCCCACCTCGAGCGCCGCCCGTCTCACAGCGCTCGGCCGACGCCCTTCGCGCGCACGCAGCTCCGCCCAAGCCGCGACGCTCGGATACTCCTTGTAGCGCGAGCACATCTCGAAGCCCGGCAACGCACGGCGGACCTCGCGCAAGGTCGCGAAGTCGTGCACGTGCACCTGCGCGCCATCCGCACCGGCTTCATAGGTCGGCACAGCGCGCCCCAAGCGCTGCGCGAGGCGCACGCGCAGAGCACGCGGCAGCCAATGCACGAACGGCAGCCCCGTGTCGTGGCGATCGATCGGGTCGCGGCGATTCGGCGTGTCGACGAAGAGATGGCCGCCGGGCCGGAGCAGCGCACCGGCGGCGGCGAGGAGCGGCGCCTGGCGCGCGCGCGGCACGTGCTCCAGCACCTGGCGCAGCAGCACCCAATCGAAGCTCGCCGCGCGGAACGGCGGGCGCAGGCCGTCGCCGACGATGCGAGCGAAGGAGGCCTCGTGCTCTCGCGCGCGACGCCCAACGAAACGCAGCAGATCGCGATCGAGGTCGAGCGCTAGGACGTGTGCGCCCGCGCGCGCGAGCGCCACCGCTTCGGCGCCGAAGCCCGCGCCGATCACGAGCACGCGCGCGTTCTCGATCGGCGCGTAGAGCGCGAGGACCTCCAGCAGCTCCGCGCGGCGGCGCACTTCGTCGAGATGCTTCGAAACCCAAGCCTCCTCTTCGAAGGCCCAATAGCGGCGGAACTCGCGGAACTGCCCGCGCTCGAGTTCGCCGAGGATCGCGGCGCGATAGCTCGCGTCTCCGGCGAGCCGCGAGGCGATCGTGCGCAGCGCGGCGCGTTCCGCGTCCTTCACCGCGCGTCGAACCAGGCGGCGACGCCGGCTTGGAGCTTCGCTCCGCCCCACTGCGCGGCGTTCGTGCCGTCGAGCTCGAGCAGTGTGCCCGTATCGACCGCGAAGCCTTCGCCGAGCGAAGCGCCTGGTTGCGCGACGCCGGCGAGCAGCAAGCGCGCGACGGCGCCTTGCGGGAAGTTCGTGAACACCTGCCGCGCGGTGCCGAGCACGGCGCAGCGATCGGCGTAGAGCGCGCTGCCGTCGCCGTTGCCGCGCGCGACGGCGAAGGCGAGATCGGAGAGGACGCAGCGCGAGAGGAGGATCTGCGCGCGCCCCTGCGCTTGCACGGCGATCTGGAAGCCGTCGACGAGGCAGCGCTCCATGCCGACCGCGCCTTCGCGCAGCAGCACGCCGGTCGCGTTCGGCCGCCCGAGGAGCTGACAGCCGCGGAGCCAGACGAAGGAGTCGCCGAAGTGGAGGCCGGCGCTGCCGCCGTCGATGCGCAGATTCTCCAACGTGCAGCTCGAGCGCATGACCTGGAGGCCGTAGCCCTGCGTGCCGCGGAGCGAGAGGCCCGCGAGTACCAGCTCGTAGCTGCCCTCGATGAGCAAGGGCGCGGCGATCTCGACGCTGCCGATCTCGCGCGCTTCGATGCGCACGCGGTGCCCGCGCAACGAGATAGGTCCGAGCGAGGGATCCTCTTCGTAGCGCCCGGGCTCGAGCACGATGCGCGTGCCCGGCTCCGCGCGCTGCACGAGCTGGGCCAATTGAGCGAGCCCGTCTTCGGGCGTCGCGACGATCGTGTGCTCGAACGCGAACGGCGCCGTGAAGAGCGCGCCGAGCTTCCGCAGCGCGCGGCAGCGCGCCCGTTCTCCCGAGAGCTCGGCCAGACGCGTCGCGCGACGCAGCGCAGGGCTGCCGAGCTCCATGCCCGCGAAGAGCTCCAAGCCCGCGCGCACGAGCGGCCACTCTTGGCGCTCCTCCGCGGCGACGAGCTCGGCCCAGGTGAGCAAGGCCCAGGCTTCGTGCGGCGAACGCGTGCTGGCCCAGCTCGCGATCCAGCGCGCGACCTGCGCGCGCTGCCCGCTCGCCGCCGCTTGCATGCGCTGCTCGATCTGCGCCGCGTCGAAGCCGTAGCGGGTACCTTGCTCGGCGAGCGGCCCCGACGCGTGGAGCTCGCCTCCGGCCCAATCGCCTTCGCCTTGGCGCTGCCAGAGGTCCAGAGCGCGGCGGAGCAGACCATCGCTGTCGCCGCTCGCGAGAGCCCGGCGCAAGGCCGCACGCTCGGGATCAGCGGGATCGCCGTGCGCGCCGCCGAGCAGCGCTTCGTAGAGGCGTTCGCCGCGGCGCTCCGCGAGGGCCACCGCGCGCAACTCCGCGGACAGGCCCTGCAGCTCGAGCTGGAGGCGCGCCTGCGCACCGCTCGGGTCCGCGTCGGCGTCCGCCGTGCCTTCCTCGCCGTCCATCTCGCGCAGCAAGGACTCCGCGGCTTCTCCCGCTGCGCCGCCGGCATCGGCGAGCTTCTGCAGTGCGCCTTGCGCGAGCGAACCGAGCAAGCGCAGACGGCGCTCGCCCTCGGAGCGCACCTCGTCGTCCTCGCTCGCGAGGGCGCGGACGCTCTCTTCGACGAGCGCGTACAAGCGCGGTCCGTCCTGCGGGTCCACGAGGAGGATCGCGGACGGGGCGGACCAGGGCGAGCGCCGCCCCTCGCGATCGAACGCGCGCACCAGGTACTCGGCGCTGAGCTGCCCCGGCGGCGGCGTGTCCTCGAAGCGCAAGGCATCGGGCGAGCACGGCATGCGTTCGATCGCGCCGCCGTGGAAGCGCCGCCCGAGCTCACTCGCCGCATGGACGTGCTTCCATTCGGCGACGACGCGCCCGTTCTTCCACTCGAGGCGCGGCGCCTGCGGCGCGCGCAGGAACCCCAGGGCTCCCGGCGGCGCGAGCTCGAGCTCGAGCTCCGCCTCGAAGACGTTGCGGCCCTTGTTGCCGAGGCGCAGCAGCTTCACGCGCCCGAGCAGCCCCTCCGCAGTGCGCACCACCGCCTCGCCGTCCGCCTGCAAGAAGATCTGTTGGATCGCGAAGCCGTCCTCGCCGACGACGAGCGCCCCTTCGTTCGCCGCAGCGAAGCGCGCATCGACGATGCCGCCGCCGGAGCCGGGCTCGATCTGGAGACCGCTGTCGTAGATCTGGATCACGCGCAGGTGCACGTTGCGGCCGGCGGCGCGGGCTTCGTAGAGGTCGAGCTCGCCGCCGTTCCCGATCGTCGCGCGCCAGGGCTCGCCCGCGCTCGACGCGATGGGCAGCGCGAGAACCTCCGCCGCCAGGCCGCGCTTGCCGCCGTCGAGCACGGGCGCGAGCTCATAGCGATAGCAGCGCTGCGGGTCGGCGCTGGCGTCGAGGTGTGCCTCCCCCTCGAGCTCGAGCTCGAACGCACCAGCCTCGGGAGCGAGATCGTCTCCCGCGAGGCCGAAAGGCGTGCGGCGCAGCAGGTGCTTCCGCCCGCCGGCACTCCAGCGCAAGCGCCTCGTCGCACCGTCGAGCTCGAGCCGGAAGTCCGCGGGCGGCGGCGCGAAGCGCGGGACCCCCGCGTCCTCGATGACGGCGCGGAGCTCGACGGCGCCGGTCGGGAGCGCTCGGAGCCAGAGGCGCGCAAAGTGCCCCTCCGCGCTGTGCAGCACGAAGCCGCCGCCGGAGCCCAGCGCCTCCGCCTCGGCCCGCAGACCGTCGATCGGCAGGGTGAAGAGCTTCTCGACCTCGGCGCGCGTGCCGAGCGGCAAGCGCGCGAGCTTCGCACCGCCGAGCGGCTCGAGCTGCAGCATCCCGTCGGGCGCCACCTTGCCCGGGATCGCGAGCCCCTTCAGCGCGAGGTCGGCCCGCGCGTCGCCGAAGCGCTCGACGCTGAGCACGATCCCGGTCTCCACGTCGAGGTGGCTGCCGGGGTAGAGCTGGAGCGAGAGCTGGCGCACGCTCCCCTGCGCCGCGAGCGGAGCGGCGAGGCCGGCCAGGGCGAGGCCGAGGGTGAGGCCGCGGGAGAGGGCGGAGAGGGAGTTGCTGCGGAGGAGTCGGCGCATCGAGAAAAAGGGTCGCGTGGATCGTTGCCTCCGGCAAGTCTCCTGCATACACTCCCGGCCCTTTTCTCCCCGGGGACGTAGCTCAGCTGGGAGAGCGTCGCGTTCGCAATGCGAAGGTCGAGGGTTCGATCCCCTTCGTCTCCAACCCCGGAACACGAGCCGTCGGCTGTTGAAGCTGGCGGCTCGTGCCGTTTTGGGGGAGCTCACGCTTCGCGCCGATTTCGGCCGCTTGGGCGCGCCCCGAGCAGCCCGGAGTCGACCGAGCTGAGCCGCGCCGTGCACCTCCCCGTCGAACCGCGCCCTGCGGCACGGTGTAATGCCGCTCCCGCCTGCTTCGACTTCCCCGCTTCACTCGCGGCAACTGCGCTCGCGACCTCTAGGAGAGACCCGATGAACGCGTTCGTACAGAAGCTCGATCGACTCTGCGCCGGCATGGCGCGCCCTCTTGCCTTCCTCGTCGCCCTGATCACCCGCCTCGCCCTCGGGCTCTCGTTCTTCTTCGCCGGCAAGGGCAAGCTCGCTGACCTCGACGCCACCACGAAGAACTTCGAAGCCCTCGGCATCCCGCTGGCCTCGATCCAGGCGCCGTTCGTCGGCGGCCTCGAGCTCGTCGGCGGCGCAGCGCTCGCGCTCGGCCTGCTGACGCGCCCCTTCGCCGCGATCCTGAGCGTGGTGATGGTGGTCGCGCTGATCTCCGCGCACAGCGGCGATGTCAGCGCCTCCTTCGCCTTCGACGGCAAGCAGCAGCTCATCAACATCCACGCCTTCTACTACCTGCTCTTCCTCCTGCTGATCTGGATCCACGGCCCGGGCCGCTTGAGCGTGGACTCGCTGCTCTTCGACACCGAGGCGCAGCCGCAAGGCAAGGGCGCTAAGAGCTGAGAGGCTGAGCAGAAATCGATGATACAGCCTCTCAGATGTCAGCTGGCGCAGCGCCTGACGGCGCTGCAGCCCGTTCGTGAGCAATGCTTGCTCACTCTCTGAGCGCTCTCGCCGCATGAGCACGCTCGGCTGGATCACCGCCGCGAGCGGCGTTCGCGTACCGCAGGTGATCTACGGCACGGCGTGGAAGAAGGAGCGCACGAGCGCGCTCGTCGCGCAGGCGCTCGCCGCGGGCTTCCGCGGCATCGACACGGCGTGCCAGCCGAAGCACTACGACGAAGCGCGCGTCGGCGAGGCGATCGCCGATGCGCTCGCGCGCGGAACGCTGCGCCGCGAAGAGCTCTACCTGCAGACCAAGTTCACCTCGGTCGACGGGCAGGATCCGCGGCGCATCCCCTATGACCCGCGCGCATCGCTGGCCGAGCAAGTCGAGCAATCGTTCGCGCGCTCGCTCGAGAACCTGCGCACCACCTATCTCGATGCGCTGGTCCTGCACTCCCCGCTCGCGACGCGCGCGCAGACGAGCGAAGTCTGGCGCGCGATGCAGACGCTCTGCGATGGGCAGCGCGTGCGACAGCTCGGCCTCAGCAACTGCTACGACCTGCGCGAGCTGCGCTGGCTCTGCGAGGCGCACGAGCTCGCGCCGAGCGTGCTGCAGAACCGCTTCTACGCCGACACCGGCTATGACCGCGAGATCCGCGCGTACTGCCGGGAACGCGGCATCCTCTATCAGAGCTTCTGGACCCTCTCGGCGAACCCCTATCTCCTCGCGCACGCGACCCTGCGCGCGATCGCCGCGCACCACGGCGCGACGCCGGCGCAGATCCTCTTCCGCTGGCTCACGCTCGAAGGCTGCGTCCCGCTGACCGGCACGCAGTCGGTGCAGCACCTGCGGGAGTCGCTCGCGATCTTCGCGATCGAGCTTCGCGACGAAGAACGCGCGCGGATCGGCGCGCTGCTCCGCTAGATCGTCAGCCAGCGCGCGAGCTCGGGCGTATCCGCGCGGCCACCTCCGCGCTCCAAGCGGGCAGACCCGAGAGAACGCTGCGCGCGCCGCGCAGGAGCTCGGGCCAAGCACCCGAACGGAAGGACATCGCACCATGAGTCTGCTCGCCGCCCTGGCTCTCCCCATCCTGCTCTCTACCGCGCCGATCGCGGAGGAGATGCCCGCGCAGAAGAGCGCGCCCTTCACCGGCATCAAGGCCAATACCGGCAACGTGATGCTCGTCGAGCGCGACGGGAAGAAGATGCTAGAGCTCTCCGACGACTTCGTGATCCCGGACACGCCGGCCCCGCACTGGCAGATCGTCGATGCGCTCGGCCGCACGCATCTGCTCCAGCGCCTGCCGATCAAGGACGGCCAGGCCAATCGCAAGATCGCGCTGCCCGCGCACGTACCGAGCATCGCCAAGGTGCAGATCTGGTGCGCGTTCGCCGAGACGCTGCTCGGCGAGACCAGCTTCGAGAAGACCGTGATGCTCGGCGACATGCACGCGCATCGCACGATGGTCGGCAAGACCGGCAACTTCCACGGGCCCAAGGCGAACGCGGGCTACGTGACGATCGAGCGCGAAGGCGGCCAGCTCGTGCTGACGCTCTCGCCGGAGTTCGTGACCCCGGACACGCCCGCTCCGCACTGGCAGGTCGTCGACGATCGCGGCGAGGTCTATCTGCTGAACGCGCTGAAGGTGAAGGGCGATCAGATGAACCGCACCATTGCGCTGCCGCCCTACATCCAGAGCGTGCGCCGCGTGCAGATCTGGTGCGCGTTCGCCGAGACGCTGCTCGGCGAAGCCTACATCCTCGGGCACCGGAGCTGAGCGTCCACCGACGCCGAGGACACCCCCATGCTGAACCTCCTTCTCGGCGCCGCGCTCAGCGCGGCGCTGGGCGGTACCGCGCCCAGCACGCCGGTCTCTACCCCGAAGCTCGAGCTCGGAGCCGCGCGCGCCATCGTTCGCGCCTCCGTCGAGCAAGCGCAGCGCGACGGATCCGGCGGCGCCATCGCGATCGTCGACGCGAGCGGTGAGCCGCTCCTGCTCGAGCGCCTCGACGGAACCTTCGCGGCGTCCGGGCAGATCTCGATCGGCAAGGCGCGCACCGCGGCGCGCTTCGGCAAGCCGACGCGCGTGTTCGAAGAGCTGATCAACAAGGGCCGCACGGCGATGACCGCGCTGCCCGAGTTCACGCCGCTGATCGGCGGGCTGCCGCTCCTCGTCGACGGCGTCGTCGTCGGCGCGATCGGCGTCTCGGGCGGGAAGAGCGCGGATCACGACGAGCAATTGGCGCTCGCGGGAGTCCAGGCCTTCGAGAGCTGGCGCTCGCAGCGCGTGTCGCTCGCGCTGCCGGCCGGCGCGAAAGCCGAGACGGCGAGCGTCGTGCATCGGAAGGCCGCGGAGGTCGCGCGGGCCTTCGAGAAGGGCATGCCGCTGATCGAGGTCGCGGACTACAAGGTGCATGCGAGCCGGCGCGATTCACCCGGCGAAGTCGAAGTGCACGCCACCGAGACGGACATCGTCTACGTGCTCGCGGGACACGCGACCCTCGTGACGGGCGGCGAGCTCGTCGACGCGCGCAAGATCTCGGCTCTCGAGACGCGTGCGAAGAGCGTGCGCGGCGGAGAGGTGCAAGCACTGGCGCCCGGCGATCTCGTCGTCGTGCCGCGCGGAACGCCGCACTGGTTCCGCGAAGTGCAGGCGCCGTTCACCTACTACGTCGTGAAGGTCATCTCCCCGATGGAGGTCGAACGATGAACGCGCGCGGCGCGACCTCACTGCTCCTCGCGCTCGGAGGGGGGCTCTTCGCGAGCTCGGCGCTGCGCGCACAGCACGTGTTGCATTCCTTCGACGAGCTCCCCGATGCCGGCGTCGATCTCGCGACCGGCGCAGGAGCCATGCGCGTGCAAGCGCGCTGGAGTTTCCTGCCCGTAGAGATCACGCCCGTGGCACATCGCGCGGTCGGAGCAGACCTGAAGCCGAGCGGACCGGCGAATCGGACCTTCGACGTACTCCCCTCGGGTGCCGCGAGCGCGCTCGCGAGCTCCGGTTGGCGCGAGCTGGCACCGGAAGAGCTCGTCTCTCGCCGCGGCGACGGCAAGCTCTGCTTCGGCTGGTATCGCTTGCAGCTCGAGCTGCCGACCAAGCTCGATTCCGTTCCCGTCGAGGGCGGCGCGCTCTTCCTCGAGGTGGTCGTCGACGATCTCGCCGAGATCTGGATCGACGGCGAGCATCGCTCGATCCTCGGGACGCGCGGCGGGAGCTCGGCCGCGGGTTGGAATGCGCCCAATCGCGTGCAGCTCACGTCGCACGCACGGAGCGCGCAGCGCTTCGAGATCGCGATCTTCGCCGCGAACGCACCGCTCTCGCAGCCGCCCGGGAACTACCTCTGGATCCGCTCGGCGGCGCTCGAACTCTACCGCGCCGAACGCGCGCGCATCGGAACCGCGCTGGAGCTGCCGCGCGCAGCGCTGCGCGCCCAGCGCGGCGACGGCGCGGAGCTGCGCCTCCTCGCCGAGGGCTTCGGCTCCTTGCGCGGCCTCGCCTGGACGGCGGAGCAGGGCTTGCTCCTCGCCGACGCCGCGAAGAACACCGTCTATCGCCTCGCCGAAGACGGCGAACTGCACCCATACCGCGTGAAGAGCGGCGCAGCATCGACCACCGAGCTCGCGCGTCTCGAGCCGGGCGCACGAGCGATCGCGAGCGCAGGCGACGGGCGCTTCGACTTCGCCGAAGGCGGTCGAGCGCGCATCGCGCGCATCGAGCGCAACGGCGTCGTGCGCGTCCTCCTCGATGCGAGCAGCGCCGGTGGCGCGCTGCAGCCGTTCGCCCTCGTCGCGCGCCGCGACGGCGTGAGCTATGCGAGCGACGCGGAACACGGGGCCCTCTTCACCCTCGGGCTCGGGGTTCCTCAGCGCGTAGCGACACCGCTCCCCTATCCGGGCGCCCTCGCGTTCGACGCGAGCGAACGCGCGCTCTACGTCGCCGATGCGCGCGAGCCGAAGCTCTGGATCACCGCCCTCGCGGGCGATGGATCGCCGGCCTTCGAGACGCGCGAGCTCCCGCTCGGCGCTCCGGCACGCGCGCTCGCCATCGATGCCTTCGGTCGCATCTTCGCGGCGGAAGGTCGAACGCTCACGGTCCGGAGCCGCACCGGAGAAGAGCTGGGTTCGCTCTCGTTCGAGGAGCCGCTCACGGCGTTGACCTGGATCGACGCGGCGCGGCGAACCCTCGCTTGCGCGAGCGCGCACGCGCTCCACGCTCTTGCGCTCGGTCCCGCGGTCGGCGCGGAGCCCCTCGACCCGCGCTGGACCGCGATCTTCGCGAGCGAGCTCGAGCCCGAGCTGCTGGCCGATGAGCGCACTTGGATCGAAGGACCGGCGTGGGATGCGCAGCGACAGGTCCTCTACTTCAGCGACATCCCGCGCAACGCCGTGTACGCGTGGAGCGCGAGCGCGGGCGTGCGCGAGCACCTGCCCGCGAGCGGCTGGAGCGGTCCGGGAGAGTTCCTCGGACGCGAGCCCGGATCGAACGGACTCCTACTCGATGCCGCGGGACGCCTGATCCTCTGCGAGCACGGCAACCGGCGGCTGACGCGCCTCGAAACGAACGGCACGCGCACGGTCCTCGCCGCCGGCTACGACGGCAAACGCCTGAACTCGCCGAACGACGTCTGCGCCGGCCCCGACGGCGCGCTCTACTTCACCGACCCTCCATTCGGCTTGCCGCTCGCGCACGAGGATCCCTCGCGCGAGCTCGCGTTCTGCGGCGTCTACCGTCTGCGCGCGGACGGATCGCTCGAGCTGCTGCTCGATCATCTCCGCTCCCCGAATGGCATCGCGGTCTCGCCGGACGGCCGCACGCTCTACGTCTCCGATGCCGTGCCCGAGCATCCGCGCTGGCTCGCCTATGAGCTCCGCGCCGACGGCTCGCTCGGCGCGGAGCGCGTGCTGCACGACGGTCGGCGCTTCGCCGGCACCGCCCCCGGCGGCGCCGACGGCATCGAAGTGCATCCGAACGGAACCGTGCTCAGCGCCGGCCCCGGCGGTGTCTATGCCTTCGCGCCGGACGGCGCGCTGCTCGGGATCCTGCACCTCGGCAGCGCGGTCTCGAACGTGGAGCTCGATCTCGCGGGAGGCGCGCTCTACATCACCGCGGGTCGGCGGCTCTGGCGTGCGGCGCTGCGCCCTCCCGCTCGCGAGCATCGGAGCGCCGCATCGCAAAGGCCTCCGGCCTGAGCGGGCTCCATCCGCACTTGCTCGCGCGCTCAGCCGAGGATGCGCGCCGACCATGCCTCCGCGAGCAGGGGATCGCGCCCTTCGCGGCGCTCGCAGCCCTCATCCTTCAGCACCCAGTCGAGCTCGAACTTCACTCCGAACTCGGCGAGAGCTCCGCGGTAGTGCTTGAGGGAGGCGTAGAGGAGCTCGGGGCAAGCGTTCGAGGCACCGCCCCCGGGAAAGAGATCGATCCCCATCGATTCGAAGAGGTACTCGATCCAGGAAGCGCACGGCATCGCGACGCCGCGGAGCAGCGGGCTCGTGGTGCCGTGCTCTTCGTGCACGTACTGCTTCCACGCGCCGAGCTGCTTCCAGCACGGGAATCGATCGGCGGCGGCGAGAGGGTTCTGCGCTGCGGCCTCGAGGCGCTCGCTTCGTTTCTTGGACTTCTCAGAGGCCGCGGGGTCCGACACTCGCAGCTTGAAGATGGCGAGATTGGGATAGAGCTTCGGCGCGAGATAGCGCGAGAAGCGCGTCCAGGTGATGCCATTGAACTCCGGAACTTGCTCCTCGTCGCGATCGGGCGTGAGCGCGCACTCCAATCCGATCGCGTCGCGCAGAGCTCGCCCCTCCGGAAGACCGATCAAGAGCGCATGCGACCAAAGGCTCGGTTGACCGTCGTGTCGCACGCAGGCCTGCGCGCGTCGAAGGACGAGAGAAGCATGATCCGCGCCGCCGACCAGCGCCAAGGCGTACGAGAAGTGCGGAGGTGACGCTGGCGCTTCGTCCGATCCCCCAGCGCGAGGCTTGGGCACCTCGGCCTTTGCGCTCCAGAGCTCTTCGCAGAGCGCTGCGTGGGTACGATGGGAAGTCATCTCGAGCTCGCTCGACCCGATGACGTAACGCATGCATGGACCTCCAACAAGGGTTCAGCGGCGGACACCAGCGTGCAGACGCAGCACGGAGCGTTCGAAGCAGCGACGATGGCTCTGCCAACGGCGCGGCTTCCAGGTTCCGTGCCAGTGAGTTCGATCGAGCTCCAAGTCCTCGGCGCTCGCCCAGTCCTGCGTCGCGAGATCGAGGAAGCCGACATCGGCGTCGAGAGACTCGCTCGGTCCGCGTCGCAGCCTGAGGAAGCCGAGGCACTGCGGCGCGGAGGAGCCGTACTCGTAATCCAGGAGGCGCAGCTTCTCGCGCTGCACCAGATGCCTGGATCGATCGGTGGCTTCGATCTCGAGCGGCGCGGTCAGCGCCCCGCGGCCGATGTTCCCGCCGAAGCCCAAGGTGCTGCTCAAGACCGAGGAGAGCGAGCTCGGGATGTGGCAGATGGGCGAGCAGATGAGCTCGGGGATGCGCCGCGACTCGCCTCCGTACATGCCGCTCGCGTCGAACCAGGCGAGCCGCGAGAAGTGCACGTCTCCGGAGATCACCAGGATTTCGCTCTGCGCGCTGCGCAGCGCTTGCAGGATGCGCACGAATTGCGCGCCGAAGTCCACGGGCGTGAAGTCGACGGTGCGGCTGCCGCGGAGCTGCGTCAGGGGCTGCCCCAGCACGAAGAGCCCGGGGAACTCGAGCTTGCGCGCCCAGTCCTCGAACGCCAGCAGCTCCTCTTCGGAGAACATCAGCGCGCTGCCGTCCGTGTGATGCTGCTCGCGCGCCGAACGCGTATCCGCGACGAATGTGGGGATCCCTGCGAGCTCGAGCGAGAAGGAACGACCGTGCTCGCCCTTGGCGATCTTCCAGGGCATCACGGGCTCGGGATTCACGGACTGCTGGAACAAGTCGAAGCACGCGCGCGCGGCACTTCGAAACGCGCCGTAGTGAGCTCCGCTCGTGCGGCTGAGGTGGAGCTGCTGCTCCGGGTAGTTGTTCCAGAACTCGTGATCGTCGCAGCTGAGCAGCAAGGGCAGGCACTCGAGCGGGCCGCGGGGATCCGCCGCCGCTTCGAGGCGCTCGCCGAAGATGTATTGCTCATAGCGATCGAGCGTCTCGATCACGGCACCTCCGCCTTCGAAGAGCTGTCCCGGCGCGATGTCGAGATACAGGTTGTCCCCCAACCCGAGCAGCACATCGAAGCGGCTCCCGGCCCATTCCCGGAGCAGCGCCCTTCGCAAGAGCGCGCCTCCTCCCGTGAAGCGGTAGAAGCAGCTCCCGAGGGCGAGCGTGAGCTCTTCGCCTTCGGCCAGGGACTTCGGAAGCCGCCGCACGACGCGTCTCGCGAGCGGCTCCGTTCTCTCCGGAGCGCGAACCTCCAAGCGCAGCTCGCCCCCGCCGTGGGAACCGGGAGCCATCGCGCGCAGCACGTGCATCTCGCGCCGACGCAGATCGCTCACCAGGCTAGACGCCTCGGGGACGAGAGGCGCGAGCGGGGTCAGATCGACGACGTCTTCGGTCGCACCAGCGGAGCAGTGCAAGCGGAACTTGGTCTCGTGCGGCGCGCGCGCGAAGACCACGACCGGGAATCCGGCGGCGACGGGTGCCCCGACCAGGATCATGGCGCGCATCGAAAGTCTCCTCCCCGCTCGAACGATCGGCACGATACGGTCCCGCAAGACCGCGCTGTGGCAGGATGCTGGCTCGCTAGTCGACGGCCGTCAAGCGCGTGCGCGCGCACCTAAGGCATCAGCGCTGACATCGCGGATTCTCGCCCCGGAATCGGCGCCGGCGGCAAAGAGCCAGCGGCGATGCGCCCGAGCGGCCCCGTCGTCCTCGTCCCCCGCTCCTCCCGCGAACCTCGGATCCCCCGCCATGTCGAACGTACCTCGAGTGCTCTCCTTGCTCGCGCTCGCCGCGACCCCCGCCATCGCACAGCTCCCGAACCCGAACCCCATCCCGCGCACGGCGCCGCGCGCCGCGTGGAGCCTGGTCTCGGGCGTGGTCAATCCGACCCAGCGCCGCGACAACCCGGGCGCCGCGAGCAACACGCACTTCTACGTCTTCGGCGGGCGCAACGGGAACGCCAACACGACGGTCCACAACGCGCTCTACGAATACAACGGCACGAGCTGGACCCTGCGGAACGGCGATACCGCGGCCACCACCGTCCCTACCGCGCGCGGCGGCGCGTGCGTCGCTTGGAACTTCTCGACCAACAAACTGATGGTCTTCGGCGGCGACACCGGCACCGGTCTCGTCGGCGGCCCCGCGGTTCCGACGACGCTGCTCGGCGACACCTGGGAATGGGATCCGCAGACGAACACCTGGACCGATCTCACGCCGTCGCTCGCCGTCTCGCCGTCGCCCCGCCGCTTCTCCTCCATGAGCTGGGATGCGAGCACGGGCGGCATGATCCTCTTCGGGGGCGACGTGGCCCTCGCCGCGAGCCTCGTGAACGACACCTGGATGTTCCTGAACGGAGCTTGGACGCAGCTCACTCCGGCCACGGCTCCCACCGCGCGCCGCATGCACAGCCTCGTCTCGCGCCCCGAGATGGGCGACGTGCTCCTCTGCGCCGGCGTCACCAACCCGGCCGTCGGCACCGGCACCAACGCGCTCGATGTCTGGGCCTTCCAGGCCGGCAACTGGGTACAGCTCAATGACGGCTCGCAGACCTTCCCGCACGGCTGCGCGGGGAACCACGCGGTCTACGACCAGATCCGCCGCCGCGTCGTGCTGCAGGGCGGCAACGGACTTCGCGTGATCGACAACACGCTGCCCGCCGCGTGGGACGGCTCGCCGTCGACCTGGTGCAGCGAGTTCGATAGCCAAACGAATCAGTGGACCCTCTACGGTGCCGCGACCTTCAACCTCGCCGATCCGGTGATCGGGCGCGCGAGCCGCTACTTCGCGGCCTACGTGCCCGCGCTCGGCAAGGTCTACAAGGTGAGCGGGCAGAACCCGTCGGGCTCGGGCACGACGACCGGTCTCTGCCAGTACCAAGCGACTCCGGTCGCTTCGGCGGTGGCCTACGGCAACGGCTGCAGCGGCAGCGCTGGCCCCGTGGCGCTCGCGAGCGTCTTCCCCAACGATCGCCCCTGGATCGGCGCGAACTTCGACTTCGCCGCGAGCGGCATCGCCCCCGGCGGCTTCGCGCTCGGCGTCGTCGGCTTCTCGCAGATCCAGATCCCGCTCGCGGTGATCGGCCCCGCGGGTCTGCCCGGCTGCGACTTCCTCTGCGCGCTCGACCTGACCTTCACCATGCCGGTCAACGCCGGCATCGCCTCGGCGTCGTTCCCGATCCCGAACGGCAACTTCCTCGCCGGTGGCTTCGTCCACCAGCAAGTGCTGCAGATCGAGCTCGCGCCCGCGCTCGCGATCAGTTCGTCGAACGGCCTGACCTCGACGATCGGCTTGAACTGAGAGAGAGCGCGCGCCGCCGCGCGACTCACGGATAGCCGGGGATCCTCGCGCCGAGCACGATCATGCGCTCGGCGCGCCAACGCCGTCAGGGAGCGGCTCCTCGGTCGCGATCGTGGAGCCGCCTCGTTCGCAAGCGAGCGCCGCAGGGAAGGCCGACGATGAGCGGGCGATCGGTGCAGCTGCAGGCAGCAGCGCGCCGCGCGATCACCTTCGTCGGCGACGAATTCGATCGCCCCTCCATCTCGCTCGGAAGCTCAACGCTGGGGGATCAAGACTCGATCGCTCGCGAGTTCGAGAAGCACGCGTGCGGCCGCATCGATCTGCTCGAGCCCTCGCAGATCGACGAACTTGAGCGACCCGCCGAGCAACGCGCGTGCGACCGGCGCCTCGAGCCCGCGCACGCCGCGCAAATCGAGCCAGCCGATGCGCAAGCTCGCGAGCCGTTCCGCTTGCGCCAGGCTCAAGCGCTCGAGTCCGCCGAGCGAGAGGCCCCAACCGCGCATGGAGGCGAGCTCGTTCAGCACCTGCGGGTCCACGTCGCGCAGCCCGTCGAGCGCGAGGAACGCCTGCTCGGCGTTCGTGCTCCAACGCGCGAGCTCGCGAGCGGTTGGCGGCTCGAGGACCGCGAGATCGGGCAGCACGAGCTGCTCGGCTCCACTCGAGACGAGCCGCGCGGCTTCGACGGCGTCGAGAGAGAAGACGGCCGGCAAGAGGAGCGCAGGGGCCTCTGTCCGTGCAAGGGACTCGCGCAGAACGCGGAGACGCGCAGCGTAGCGGGTCGCGTCGAGCAGCGCGCACGCCGCGAGATCGCGCGCCGCGGAGGCGCAGCGCGAGAGCGTTCGAAAGTCCTCGAGCGTGCGCGACGGAGGAGCTGCCGGCGCGAAGGACGCGAGATCGATGCGCCCCTCGAACGCGAGCCAGCGTTCCCCTCCGCTCGCGAGCTCGCGCAGCACGATGCCCGCGCGGCCGCGCTCGTCCTCGCGGAAGAAGAGCAGGTGCCGCGCATCGGGCGAGAATGACGCGAAGCGATCGTAGGCGCGGCCCGTCGAATAGCAGGTGAGCGTGGCACCCGGGATCCCGGCATGCAGATGCCGCTGCGAGGACCAGATCATCGCACCGGGCTCGAGCGCGCGATCGACGGTGTGACGCGGAATCGCATCGTCGGCGAGGCGACGCCGTTCGCCCGTCGCGAGCGCGAGCACATGCAGCGCGGGACCGTGCGCGTCGAAGTCCTCGTACCAGAGCTCCCGTTCATCGTGTGACCAGCAGGGATCGTAGCCGCTGCCAAGGTCCTCGAAGCCGCTGCCGTCCGGCTGCACGTGCGCGATGCGCCATCGCGCGTCGGTCGCGGCGCCATGCTCGGCGGAAGCGACATACGCGAACGCGATGCGACCCGAGCGCGGAGCGACATCCGGGAAACGCACCTGCCCGCAGCGCAAGAGCGTGCGGCGGCGGCCCGTCGCGAGCTCGACGCGTTGCAGTTCTCCGGCCTGCGTCGCGAGCAACGCGGCACCGCCTCGATCCCAAGCGAAGGTCTCGATCCCCTCGGAGCCCGGGACGAGCGCGCGGTGCTCACTCTCCAGGACGAAGATCCCCGCGGGGCCGAGAACGGCAGCGCGTGAGGGGACCGCCTCCTGCGCCGGAGCGAGCGCGGGAAGCGCGGCGAGGAGCAGCGCCAAGCAAGCGGAGGTCCACATGCTCCGCGCAGCTTCCGCGCACGAGCTCGTCTTGGCAAGGCGAGCTCGCGCGTTCGTTCTCAGCCCGCGAGCTCCGCGCGCGGCAGCTCGCCCTTCTTCGGCGCGCGGACGTAGCGTCGAAAGCGCGCGTCGCACGCGCCGAGGCGGCGGAAGTTCCCACGCGCTTCCGACAAGCTCAGGCTGCCGTTGAGGGAGCCGACGACTTCGCTGGTCTCGTTCGGGCTGCGCCCATCGCGCCGCCAGAAGCAGACCGGGCAGCGCGCGTTTCCGCCCTGGGTTCCCAGAGTGCGGTAGCAGCAGCAGGGACAGGGATCGGGGATTCGCGACATGGGGCACCTCCTGAGGCGCTCGCGGGGAACCCCGTCTATCGACCCAAGTCCCTTCGACTCCGCAGTGGGAGCCGCGAATCAAGCGGGCCGCGCTTCCCGCTCGAGCTGCGGCCGGTGCCCGAAGAAGAACTGGAGCGGCACGTGGACGCGCTCGGCCCAGGCACGCTCATCGTGCTGCGCTTGCGGGTACGCCAGATAGAGGAGATCTGCTCCGGTCTTGAAACCGCGCCGCACCAGCAAGTCGCGCATCTCGCGCGTCACTTCGTAGTTGTCGCCCGGCCAACCGCTGTCGAGATAGAGGCGGATCGGCGGCTTCGCCTCCAGCACCACGCGCTCCGCGAAGTCGTCGCGCCAGGTGAAGGTGCTGGAGAGGCAGCCGGCGAGACCGAAGCTCTCGGGATGCCGCCACGCGGTGTGGAAGGAGACCACGCCGCCGAGCGAGGAGCCCATCACCGCGTTGTGCTCGGGCTCGCGCTTCGTGCGCCAGCGCTCGTCCACCCAAGGCTTCAGGGTCTCGGCGAGGAAGCGCCCGTAGCTCTCGTAGCCGGGCTGCGTGTACTGCGCCTCGCGCTGCCGCGGATAGATGCCGATCGCGATCACCGGTTCGATGGCGTTCATCTCGCGCAGCACCTCGAGGGTCTCGGGGATGCGCCAGTGATGACCGGCGAAGGATTCGCCGGCGAAGAAGAGGTTCTGCGCGTCCTGAAGATAGATCGCGGGATAGCGGCGCAGCGTGTTCTCCTCGTAGCCCGGCGGAAGGTGGACGCGCAGCTCGTGCTCGTCGCCGTTCTCGTCGACGAGGCGATGTGCGGAGCAGGCGACGCAGGCTCGTTCCTCGAAGAACCAAGGGAAGAGCTCTTGCTCGGGCTCGCTCGAGAGCAGCAGCGCGTTTTCGGCGCGCGACCAGTGCACCGCGCCGTCGAGGTGCAGCACGGGCTTCGCGTAGACGAACGGCCGCGAAGTGCGCACCTCGAACTCGAAGCAGGTACCGTCGGCCGAGACGGCGACGGGAGCGAGCTCGCGCTCCCAGCTCGGCTCGCAGCGCAGGCGCAGGTAGCCGCGGACCAGCGGATAGCGCACGCGCACGCGGAGGAGGTGTTGCATGGCTCAGCTCCTCGCTCGCTGCAGCTCGTGCGCGTGTTCCCGCTCGCGTGAGCGCGCCGGCAAGGTCGGGCACTGCACGAGGTCGCGGCCGAAGCAGAGGTCGATGGTCCAATCGAGTGCCACGCGGAGCTTCCGCTCGAAGCGCGGGAGCTTCGAGAGATAGATGGTGCGCCAGAGCCACCAGGCGAAGAAGCCCGAGAAGCGCAGACCGAAGATCTGCGCGACGCCGGTGCGGTGGCCGAGCGAAGCGAGCAGGCCGAGCGTGCGGAAGCGGAA
>JAEUHW010000262.1 GCA_016793245.1 Planctomycetota bacterium | reverse complement strand
CCGTCGCGTCGGCGCACGCAGTACTTCGAGATGTTCGGCTATCGCGCGATCTACCACGACGGCTGGGTCGCGGCGACGACGCCGCCGGTCACTCCGTGGGACCTGGCGGGCAAGGTGCCGCCGATCGACGACTACAAGTGGGAGCTCTACGACGTCCGGAGCGACTTCACGCAGGCCGAGAACCTGGCGCAGCGCGAGCCCGCGAAGCTGCGCGAGCTGCAGGACATCTTCTGGATCGAAGCCGCGAAGTACCAAGTGCTGCCGATCGACAACAGCCGCGCCGAGCGCATGGACGTGAGCAATCGGCCGAGCTTGACGCGCGGTCGCTCGGTGTTCACCTACTTCCCCGGCCAGACCCGCATCCCCGAAGGCGCGGCTCCGGATCTGAAGAACAAGTCCTGGCAGATCGCGGCCGACGTCGTGATCCCCGCCGCGGGCGCCGAAGGCGTGCTCGCCACGCAGGGCGGCCGCTTCAACGGCTGGGGCCTCTACGTCCACGGCGGGAAGCTCGTCTTCCACTACAACCTCTGCGGCGTCATCCGCACGAGCGTGGTCTCTCCCGCGGCGCTGACGCCCGGTGAGCACGTCGTGAAGGTCGTCTTTCACTACGACGGCGGCCTCGGCAAGGGCGGCGCGCTCGAGCTGCACGTCGATCAGGACATCGTCGCGAAGGGACGCCTCGAGCACTCGATCGCGATCCGCACCTCGATCGACGAGACCTTCGACGTCGGCGAGGACACCGGGACCCCGGTGAGCGAGGACTACCAAGTGCCCAACCAGTTCACCGGCACGCTGAAGCGCGTGCTGGTCCGCCTCGGCGAAGGCAAGCTCAGCGAAGAGGACGAAGCCCAGATCCGCCGCGCGAAGGCGGCACTCGGCAGCTCCCGCTGACCCTCGTTCGCCCCGTTGCACAGTTAAGGTGCCAGGCACCTTTTTCTGCTCAGTGGGTCAGCGGGAGCTGCCCAGCGCGGCCTTCGCGCGGCGGATCTGCGCTTCGTCTTCCTCGCTGAGCTGGCCTTCGCCGAGGCGGACCAGCACGCGCTTCAGCGTGCCGGTGAAGTGGTGGGGCACTTGGTAGTCCTCGCTCACCGGCGTGCCGGTGTCCTCGCCGATGTCGAGGGTCTCGTCCGTGGAGACGCGAATGGCGATCGAGTGCTCGAGGCGTCCCTTCGCGACGATCTCTTGATCGACGTGCAGCTCGAGCGCGCCGCCCTTGCCGAGGCCGCCGTCGTAGTGGAAGACGACCTTCACCACGTGCTCGCCCGGCGTCAGCGCCGCGGGGGAGACGACGCTCGTGCGGATGACGCCGCAGAGGTTGTAGTGGAAGACGAGCTTCCCGCCTTGGAGATAGAGGCCCCAGCCGTTGAAGCGCCCGCCCTGCGTGATGAGGACGCCTTCGGCGCCCGCGGCGGGGATCACGACGTCGGCGGCGATCTGCCAGGACTTGTTCTTGAAGTCCGGAGCCGCGCCCTCGGGGATGCGCGTCTGGCCCGCGAAGTAGGTGAACACCGAGCGCCCGCGCGTCAGGCTGGGGCGATTGGAGACGTCCATGCGCTCCGCGCGGCTGTTGTCGAGCGGCAGCACCTGATACTTCGCCGCTTCGATCCAGAAGATGTCCTGGAGCTCGCGCAGCTTCGCCGGCTCGCGCTCGGCTAAGTTCACGGCTTGGCTGAAGTCCTTCTCGACGTGGTAGAGCTCCCACGCATACTCGTCGATCGGCGGCACCTTGCCCGCCAGGTCCCACGGAGTGACCGGCGGCGTCGTCGCCGCGACCCAGCCGTCGTGGTAGATCGCGCGATAGCCGAACATCTCGAAGTACTGCGTGCGCCGACGCGACGGCGATTTGGCATCGTCGAAGCTGTACAGCATGCTGACGCCTTCGATCGGACGCTGCGGCACGCCGTTCAGCACCGAGGGCGCTGCCACGCCGGCAGCCTCCAGGATCGTCGGCGCGATGTCGATGACGTGATGGAACTGCGTGCGGATCTCGCCTCGCGCCTTGATGCGCGCCGGCCAGGAGATGGCCATCCCGTTCCGCGTGCCGCCGAAGTGCGACGCGATCTGCTTCGCCCACTGGAACGGCGTGCACATCGCGTGCGCCCAGCCGATCGGGTAGTGGTTGTAGGTGAGCGGACCACCGAGCTGCTCCATGCGCGCGGTGAGCATCTCGAAGCTCTCCGGAACGCCGTTGAAGTAGCTGACCTCGTTCGCCATCCCGTTCAGGCCACCTTCGGCGCTCGCGCCGTTGTCGCCCATGATGTAGATGACGAGCGTGTTCTCGAGCTGACCGAGGTCTTCGATCGCCGAGAGGATGCGGCCGATCTGATGGTCGCAATGCGCGAGCGCCGCGGCGTAGACCTCCATCATGTGCGCGTAGAGGCGCTTCTGCTCCGGCTTCAAGCTGTCCCAGGCCGGGATGCCCGGAGCGCGCGGCGTGAGCTGCGCATCCGCGGGGACGACGCCGAGGGCCTTCTGCCGCGCGAAGGTCTCTTCGCGCACGACGTCCCAGCCTTGGTCGAAGCGGCCCTTGAACTTCGCGATCCACTCCTTCGGCGCGTGGTGCGGTGCGTGCGAGGTCCCCGGCGCGTAGTACTGCAGCCAAGGGCGCTCGGGGGCGAGCGAGTTCAGCAGGCGGATCCGGTGGATGCAGCGATCCGCGAGGTCGGGATCGAGGTGATAGTCCGAGGTATTCTCCGGCGGCTCGATCGGCTGCGTTCCTTCGTAGAGCGCGGGCGCCCACTGGTTCGCATCACCGCCGATGAACCCGTAGAAGTACTCGAAGCCGAGGCCCGTGGGCCAGAGGTCGTAAGGCCCGGCCTGGCTACCTTGCCAATCGGGTACGTTGTGATTCTTGCCGTACCACGCGGTCCCGTAGCCGTTCTGCCGCAGCACTTCGGCGAAGGTGCCGCAGCTCTTCGGCATCAGCGAGTTGTAGCCCGGGAACCCGCTGCCGAGCTCCATGATCACGCCGGTCGCTGCGCTGTGGTGATTGCGCCCGGCCAGCAGGGCCGCGCGCGTCGGCGAGCAGAGCGCGGTCGTGTGGAAGTGCGTGTAGCGGAGACCGTTCTGCGCGACGCGATCGAGCGTCGCCGTCGGCACCGGACCGCCGAAGGCCGAGGACACTCCGTAGCCGGCGTCATCGATGAGGACGAGGAGCACGTTCGGTGCTCCCGCCGGTGCTTTCACTTCCTCGGGGAAAGACTTCACCGAGTCCTGCGCCGTGCGCCCGATGACGCCTCGGAAAGGCGCCTCGGGACGTGGCAGGACTTCCTGGGCGTGAGCGACGGCTCCGGCGAAGGCGCAGGCGACGCCGAGCGCGGAGAAGATCGAGGAGGGGCGATGCATGAAGAGCGTTCTCAGTGCGGGAGCAGCGGGGCGATCCTGACTCAGGATCCGAAAGGCCACAGGCGGTACGAGAGCTCGGGAGTCGCCGTCAGCGACGTGACCGAGAGGACGCGGTCGGACTTGTCGAGGCGGAACTCGATCGTGTCGATCGCGTTGTGATCGTGAGAGAGGCGCAGCAGCATCAAGCTCGCGACGCCGAGGCCGAGGCCCAGTCCCTTCGAGATCTTGAGCTGGTAGCGGATGATGCGGCCGTCCCGCTCGTCGCGGATCGAGTTCGGGAGACCGAGCGTGCGGTAGATGTCCGCCTTCGTCCGCAGCGAGGCTGAGAGGGGGAACTCCTCCGGCGGGAACTTGCCGTCGCGCGAGCTCTGGCACGCGCTCGTCGCAAGCAGGAGAGCGCCGGAGAGCGCGATCGTTCGGAGCAGGTGCATCATGGCGTGCTCGGGGGTAGGACGCGCTCCACGTGGAGCTCCGTCGGATCGGAGAACACCGGGCGCCAGCTCGTCTCGGCCGTGCCGCGCCAGACCTCCTTCACCAGGCCGTCGTCGTCGAACTCGACGAGGATGTCGTGGACCGAACGCGCATCGCCCCACTCGAACGGGAGTCCGACGAAGTAGCGCAGAGAAAGCTCCGCGTTCTTGTCGACCCACACGGAGTAGCGCAGCGAGTTCTGGTTGATCTCGGGGCGGAAGAGCTCCTGCGTGTTCGTGGCCGACATGGGCGGCCCGAAGCGCTTCATCACATCCATCCACGAGGTGCGACCGACCTCGATCCAGCTGAGGTCCAAGTCGCGGTTCTGCGGGTTCCAGACGGTGGTGTGGAAGGTGCAGCCGGCGGAGAAGACGACCGCGAGAGCGCAGCCGGTGAGCGCCGCGCGGTGTAGAGCGGCGTTACTCACTGAACGCCCACCACTGCCACGGCAGCTCTTCGGAGTTCGTCGAGAGCACATAGTCCTTGAGCTTGCCGTCGGTGCCGAAGAAGAAGAGCGCCGTGTCGATCGCGAGGTTCGTCTTCAGGATGTTGATCAAGATCAGGGTCAGGCCCGCGGTCTTCGCCTGCCCGAAGTTGTAGATATAGACGCGCTGGTCGTTCCGCAGCAGCAGGATGGAAACCGGCGGCGATCCCGTGAGCCGAACGAGATCGGCCTCGGTCGTGACGCCCTTCTGGATCGACTTCTCGATCTCGGCCGCGCGGATCTTGTCGCCGAGCTCCGAGTCGTTGATGCGTTGGCGGTTGAACGTGCAGGCGGGCAGCGCAGCCAAGAGCGCCGCGGCCAGGAGGGTGTTTCGGTAGGTCATGTGCTTGGGTCGTGCTCCGAGATGCGGAGTCCGGGCCGGAGAAGTCTCAGAAGCGGAACGAGATGCCGAGGAACGGGCCGAGCGCGAGGATGTCGTACACGATGCGGTCGTTGCCGGAACCGGAGGCGTAGTCGATCGAGAGCCAGCGGTAGCCCCCCGTGAAGGCCAGCCAGCCCCCGATGCGCCAGTCCATGCCGACCAGCGCGTTCCACGTCGCGTCGGATCCACCTGCGCCGGCATCGAAGCGGCCGAAGACCCCGGGTCCTTCCTCGGCTCCGACGCGGAAGCGCGCGCCGCCGAAGCCATCGACCCACCATTGGTCCCCGGAGTCCTCGCGTCCCGAGCCGCGCAGCTCGACCTCGACGTCGAGGTAGTTGAGTCGAGCTCCGACGAGCGGTTCGACGCTGAGCCGATAGCCGTCGCCGAGGTCCTCATCGACGACTTGGTAGGCCACTCCGAGCTCGGCGATGATCTGCTCCATGTCGCTCTCGACTTGCCCCAGGGGTGTCGAGGTGCTCGACTCGAGGTTGATGTAGCTGAAGTCGGCGAGGAAGCGGAAGCGATCCTTGGCGAACTCGCCATGCGTCACGAAGGCACCCTGCAGATCGTCCTTCATGATGTCGAGGATCTCGCTCTGATTGATGCCGACGGGCGCCGTCGCTCCTCGCGCGCCGACCTGCCCGTGCATCGCGGGCGCCCAGAGGTAGGGCACGACCTCGATGTGCCAGGTCTTCTCCGTGCCGGCGGCGGCCTCCTCGCTCGGCGCTTCGTTCGAGGCGCCGGATCGCGGCGACGATTCGGCCGACGTCGCGGGATCCTGCGCGAGGGGCGCTGGACCCACAGAACTCGGTAGCATCCCATCGGCCAGCCGGTCCAGCTCCTCGATCGGCGCCGCCGCAGGCGAGAACTCGCGAGTCGCGCATGCTCCGGAGAGGAGCGAGAGCAGCGTGGCGAGAGGTACAGCGATGCGCGAGTGGTAGGCCATGGGGGGGATGCTTCTGCAGGAGGAAGTCGATAGCTCGACGAGCGGCGGAGACCTTCCCGCGCGGCTTGCGGCTACCGTGGCACGAGCGGGAACTCGCATCGCATCGCGTACGGCGATGGAGGTCCGCGCATAGCATCCGGCTTCGAGGAGCGCGCGGTCAAGGTCGCGAAGTTCCGAAAAAACTCCGGAACTTGCCCCATGGACATGCCAGATTCTCTCCCCGTCCTGCCCGGAAGGTCCCGAGTTCCCGCATGAGCACCGAGAGTCCGCGCGCGCCGCGCCTGAACCGCACGCAATGGCTGATCTGCACGATGGCTGCGATCGGCTTCGCGTTCGACATCTTCGAGCTCTTGATGGCGCCGCTGATCATGCGGCCCGCGTTGCTCGAGCTCACCGGCGCGCAGCCCGGCTCGCCGGAGTTCCAGGCGTGGGTCGGCCGGCTCTTCTACATCCCGGCCCTCGCCGGCGGCGCGTTCGGCCTGCTCGGCGGCTATCTCACCGATCGCCTCGGGCGCCGCCGTGTGCTCACCGGCAGCATCCTGCTCTACGCCTTCTCCGCGTTCTTCGCCGGCTTCTCGACCTCGATCGAGATGCTGCTCTTCTTCCGCTGCACGACCTTCATCGGCGTCTGCGTCGAGTTCGTGGCGGCCGTCGCGTGGCTCGCGGAGCTCTTCCCCGATCCGCGTCAGCGCGAGAAGGTCCTCGGCATCACGCAGGCCTTCTCCTCGATCGGCGGCTTGCTCGTCGCGGTGGCGAACGGGCTCTGCATCGCCTATGCCGCTTCACTCCCCGCGATCGGTCTGCCGGGCTTCCTGCAGGAGCTGCTCGGCGGCACGGTGAAGGACGCGCACGCCGCGTGGCGCTACACCTTGATGTCGGGCTTGATCCCGGCGCTGCCGCTGATCGTGATCCGCCCCTTCCTGCCGGAGTCGCCGGTCTGGAAGCAGAAGCGCGACGCGGGGACCCTGAAGCGCCCGAGCTTGGCCGCCATCTTCGCCCCCGAGCTCCGTCGCACCACGATCATCACCACGCTGCTCTTCGCGTGCAGCTACGGCGCTGCGTTCGGCGCGATCCAGCAAGTGCCGCAGATCGTGCCCGGGCTCGCCGAGGTGCAGGCCATGGGCGAAGGCCTGAAGGTCCCGGAGAAGCGCAGCTTGGAGCAAGCGGAGGCCGCGAGCGTCACCAAGGTGCAGGAGATCGGCGGGCTCGTGGGACGCGTGCTGCTCGCGTTCCTCGCCCTGCGCATCCTCTCGCGCCGGAAGCTGCTCCGCAGCTTCCAGATCCCCGGCCTGATCCTGATGCCGATCGTGTTCGTGTACCTGGCGACGAGCTCGCTCGACGGGCTCTACGTGGGCATGTTCCTGATCGGCCTGGTCACGGTCGCGCAGTTCAGCTTCTGGGGCAACTACCTGCCGCTCGTCTACCCCGTCCATCTCCGCGGCACGGGCGAAGGCTTCGCCGCGAACATCGGCGGACGCATGATCGGGACCTCCTTCGCGTGGGTGACGAGCTCGCTCGCCGCGACCGGCATGTTCGCCGGCTCGCCGCCGGCGCATCGCGTCGCGTTCGCCGCCGCGATCGTCGGCACCTTCGTCTACTTGATGGGGCTCATCCTCTCCACGTGGCTGCCCGAGCCGCGCCCGGAGCAACTGGCTGATTGATCGGCAAGGCGCCGCGAGTTCCACGTCCGATGCAACCCAACGTCCGCCGCTTCTGGACCCTCGACGAGCGGGTCACGTTCCTGAACCACGGCTCCTTCGGCGCCTGCCCGATCCCGGTGCAGGAGGAGCAGACGCGCTATCGCATGCAGATGGAGCGCGAGCCCGTGCGCTTCATGGTGCGCGAACTCCCGCCGCTGCTCGACGCCGTGCGCGCGCGCTTGGCGGAGTTCCTGCGCTGCGATGCCGAGGGGCTGGCGCTGATCCCGAACGCGACGAGCGGTGTGAACACCGTGCTGCGCTCGCTGCAGCTCCAGCGCGGCGACGAGCTGCTCGTCACCGACCACGAGTACAACGCCTGCCGGAACGCCTTGAACGCGGTCGCGAAGGAGAAGGGCGCCACGGTCGTCGTGGCGTACCTGCCTTTCCCGGTGCTCTCCGACGACGAGATCGTCGCCGCGATCCTGGAGCGCGTGAGCGCGCGCACGAAGTTCGCCCTGGTCGATCACGTGACGAGCCCGACGGGGATCGTGCTCCCGGTGGAGCGCTTGGCGCGCGAGCTCGCGCGCCGCGGCGTCCCGCTGCTCGTCGACGGCGCGCACGCGCCGGGCATGCTCGACCTCGATCTGGCACGGCTCGCCGAAGCCGGCGTGCATTGGTACACCGGCAACTGCCACAAGTGGATGTGCACGCCGAAGGGCTCGGCGCTGCTCTACGTGCGCGCTGACCGCCGCGAGGGCTTCCGTCCGCTCGTGATCTCCCACGGCGCCAACGCCTCGACGGCGCTGCGCTCGCGTTTCCGCCTCGAGTTCGATTGGGGCGGAACGCTGGATCCCACCTCCTGGCTCGCGATCCCGAAGGCGATCGACTTCCTGGGCTCGTTGCTCCCCGGCGGTTGGCCCGAGCTCCGGGAGAAGAACCACGCTCTCGCCATCGAAGCGCGCGAGCTCGTCGCGAAGGCGATCGACGCTTCCCTGCCGGCGCCCGCGGAGATGCTGGGCTCCCTCGCCTCGATCCCGCTGCCGCCCGGCAAGCCCGGCCCGACCACGAGCCCCAACTACATCGACCCGCTCGGCGATCGCCTGCTGCTCGAGCACGGCATCGAGGTGCCGATCTTCCCCTTCCCGGCCCCGCCCTCGCGGCTGCTCCGCGTCTCGGCGCAGATCTACAACCGCCGCGAGGACTACGAGCGCTTGGCCGCGGTGCTGCCGGGCCTCCTCGCGCGCTGAGGCGCGGAGCCGCGCGATGCTGGACCCGCATGACGCGCCGCGTTTTGGCCTGTGGGACGGGCACACGCACAGCGAGCTCTGCCCGCACGGATCGTTCGAGCCCACGAGTGCCTTCGTGGAGCGCGCGATCGCGCTCGGCTTCGAACGTTACTCGCTCACCGAGCACCCGCCGCTGCCGGAGGGCTTCGTCGATCCCGCGCCGCAGCAGGACTGCGCGCTGCCTCGCGGCTCACTCGAGCGCTACCTCGAGCACGCGCGAGCGCTCCGCTCCCACTACGCGGACCGCATCGAAGTCTGCGTGGGCTTGGAGGTCGACTTCATCCCCGGCCGCGAGCGCGAGTGCCGCGCGCTGCTCGATGCGGTGGGGAGCACGCTCGACGATGCCTTGCTCTCGATCCACTTCCTCCCGCTCGCGAGCGGCTACGCCTGCGTCGACTTCTCCGCCGAGCACACGCAGCGCCTGCTGATCCCTCACTACGGCTCGCTGCAAGCCGTGCACGCCGCCTACTGGCGCGCCGTGCGGAGCGCGGTCGAAATGGACTTGGGGCCGTGGAAGCCGAAGCGCATCGGCCACCTCACGCTGGCGCAGAAGTTCCGCCTGGAGCTCGGCGAGCCGTCGCTGGAGTGGACGCTCGAGCAGGTGGAGCCGATCCTGCGCGCGATGGCGGAGCGCGGCATGGCGCTCGACGTGAACGCCGCGGGATTGAAGAAGCCCGGCTGCCGGCAGCTCTATCCGCCGGAGGAGATCCTCGTCCTCGCCGTGCGCTGTGGCGTGCCGCTGATCTATGGCTCGGATGCGCACGCGGTGGCGGGGGTGGGGCAACTGCGCGAGGAGGTGGCGGCGATCGTCATGCGTGCGCGCGATGCCGGAGCATCGGTGCTGCCTTGACCGCTCGTGGCCACACATTTAACGTCGGCTCTCTCCTCCCCTGGTCCGCTTCGGTTCGTATCTGGAGGGCTGCCATCCTGAAGACGTTGGTGATCGCAGAGTTCGCGATAGGGATCCCTGAGCTCGACCTGGCGCGCGAGAAGGCGCACGCGTTCGCGCGGCGGTACCTCAAGCGTGCGCGCGGGCTGATCTTCGAGATTGCCGAACGGGCGTTCGCGAAGTTCCAGGACCGCTGGCTGGCGGGGCGGCGGAACCTCAGCATGGCCTGGCTGAAGGTGGTGGTCCGCCGAGAGGCGGCGGCGCTGCAGCGCGATCGGCTGGGAACGGTGGAGCTCGGGGATCACGAGCTCACGAGTCGCGAGCTTCCACCACCGGAGGCGCTGGAGGCCGTGGAGTCGTGGTTCGTACGTAAGCGCGAGCAACTTCTGGAGATCCGCACGGAGCTGGAGGCGGAACTGAAGCCGGATTATGTCCGCCTCTTGGCATGCATCTTGGGGGGGGGCTCGATGAGCGAAGCCGCGCGCGCGCGCGGGATCAAG
>JAEUHW010000248.1 GCA_016793245.1 Planctomycetota bacterium | reverse complement strand
ATGCGAGATGCGCACAGCCGCCGCAATAGAACCCCGCCGAATCAAGCTGCCCAGCATCCTCGCGCTGCCGCGCTCGGCCCCACCACCGCGCGGGCGTCGAACCCCGCATCCACCGACGTCGTCCTCGCATCGACGTCCGATCGCTCTCTCCCCGTAGCATGAGTGCCGGAGCCCCCGCCTCCCGCGGGCTCCGGAACGGCGCACGTCGTCTATCGACGAAGCGAAGCCGCGCCCGCAGGCGCAGCAAGCGACGTGAACGACGCGCTACGCTCCGCGTTTCTCGCTCGTGTCGAACGCGCGTCGATCTACGAATACCACCGACGTCCGTGGGGCGCGTCGGGCGCGGCGCTTGCTTCGCCGGAGGGCCGGGCGTAGCGCTTCCTCCCCCAGAAAACGACACGAGCCGTCGCGCGAAAGCCGCGACGGCTCGGTCGATGTTCATTCGCACCGCTCCACGCCGTCGCGAGGACGCCGTGGCGACGCGTGCGCAGGCGCTACTCGCGAACGACGATCGCGTGCTTCGCCCAGAAGCTCGCGCGCTCGGCCGCCTTCGTGCCCTGGTTCTTCTCCGCGAACTTCGTGAGCTGACCCGCGGACTGCGGCGTCGGCCCCTCGGCGAAGAGCGCGCTCTCGATCTTCAAGAGCTTCTTCTCCGCGTCGATCTCGACCTTGAGATCGGGCGCCTTCAGCTTCTCGGCGACGGCCGCGAGCTTGGCGTCGGCTTCTCCAGCGCCCTTCAGGTCCTTCTGGAACGCCTTCAGGAGCTCACCGGCTTTGTCGTAGTGGCCGTTCTCGACGAGCCACTCGAGTCGCGCGAGCTTGCCATCGACGCGAGCGCGCATCTGGCCGATCGCGGCGCTGGCGGCGGAGGCGAGGTCGGCGTTGGTTCCTTCGGCGAGCTTCTGCAGAGCCGCCATCGCTTCGGCGGCCTTGCCCTTGCCGAAGTCCTTCCAGGCCTTCTCGAGCTCCTTCGGTTGATCCGCGGCGCCGGCGCGCTTGCCCTTGATCTCGTTGGCGATCGCCTCTTCGATCTTGGCGGCGTCGGCGAGCGGGTTCCCCATCATGAGGATCTTGCCGTCAGCGCCGAGGAGCGCGTAGTTCGGGATCCCGTTGGAGCCGGTCTGGAACGGCGCATCGGTCGTCCAGATGCCGCCGCGGCCGAGCCACTTCTGGTTCAACGTGAACGAAGCGACGCGGTCCATGTCCGCTCCCTGCACCTCGACGAACAAGACCTCGAGGTCGGAGCCGAACTCTTCCATCTTCTTGAGGGCCATCGGCACGGATGACCCGATGCAAGGTCCTCAGCGCGTGCCCCAGAACTCGACCAGGACCGGCTTGCCCTGCAGATCCTGCAGGCTCTTCACACCCTGCCCCTGGAGGGGCGTCGAGCGGAAGCTGAACGACGGCTGGTCCCCGACCTGCACCGCCTGCGCGCCGGCCGTGGTGGCGAGCGCGAGAGCGGCGAGGAGCGAGGAGCCGAGCGAGAAAGCGCTCGTGTTCATCCCTTCTGACCTCTGGAATGGTGGACGGATCGGCCGCATCGGCGGGCGGGCGCGAGCGGACTCGAGCCGAAGATCCTACGAGCCCGCCGCCGCGCCGCATGGTTCAGGTAGCCAAAAAATCTCTGCCTCTACGGAGCCCCACGGCATGACCTCCCATCTCCTCGTCCGCACGGGGGCCCTGATCCCCGTCCCCGGCGGGAAGCGCATCGAAGAGCTCTTCGGCCGCGTCCACACGCGCACCGACGAGTTCAGCTTGGCACGCATGACGGCCCCTCCGGGTTGGAGCGAACCCGCGCAAACGCCGGAGTTCGACGAGCTCACGATTGTGCTCGCGGGGCGCTTGCGCTGCGAGATCGACGGCGAGCTCGTCGAGGTCGCCGCGGGCGAGAACCTCTGGGTCCGCCCCGGAACCACCGTGCGCTACGGCAATCCCTACGGCGAACCGGCGGAGTACCTCGCACTCTGTTGGCCGGCGTTCACGGTGGAGCGCGCGGGTCGCGCCGCGGACTGAGCCCCGCGCGGCGACCCCGCGCGCGGGGTCGCCGCGCTCGAATCCAGGTCGGCTCAGCCCGCGGGCCATCGACGGCCGAAGGAGGGAGCGGTCCTCTGCCGCATCGGAGCGAGACCTGCATGAGCCACTCCACCCACTCCGCCCCGCCTCCGCCGAACCTGAGCCACCGGCTGGTCGCCGCTGGCGTCTCGGCTGCGGTGGCCATGCTCTTCCTCATGCTGGCGCTGCCGCTCGGACGCCAGAACGGCGCTTCGAACGCCGCCAAGCCTCCCGCGGAGAAGCCCGCCGCGACCGTGGCTCCCGATGCCGTCCTCGACGCGGTGCAGCAGCTCGCGCGCGAGGCGGAGCGGAACCCGCAGGCCGTCCTGCACGCCCTCGATCCCCTCGTCCGTCGCTTGCGCGAGCTCGCCCCCGACGCGGCTCCGAGCTCCTTGTCGAACCAGGGCTCGACGGCGCAAACTGCGCCGCGATGAGACGAACACTCCACGCCCTGGCGCTGCTCGGCGCCCTCACGGCCTGCGCCGACGACGACCTCGACGCGCCGCGCGTGGAGGTCCCGGACGACGATCGCGTGCGCGTGATCTCGCGCGGTGAAGCCGTGGAGATCGAAGCGCACCTCCCTGATCAGGGCTGGACGATCGTGGAGTTCGGCGCGCCCTGGTGAGGGGCGTGCGTGCAGCTCGCGCCTCAGTTGGAGGCGCTCGTCAAGGAACGCCCGTTCGTCCGCCTGCGCAAGATCGACGTGAAGTCGTGGGACTCGCCCGTCGCGCGGCAGCACGAGATCGAGAGCCTGCCGCAGGTCTGGCTCTACGACGGCAAGGAGCGCCTCACCGCCGATCGCGGTCGCGCGCTCGCGCTCGTGCGCGCGCAGCGCTGAGCGCGCGCGCCTCGAGCGCGCCTGCGCGAGATCAATCCTGACCGCGCACGAAGGGCTTCGCCTCGCGCGACCAGAGCTCGCGGAGCCTCTCATGCAGCTCGGGCGAGAGCGGCGGCAGCTCGCTCGGTGCGGTGTTCTCGCGCACCTGCTCCGCGCGCGACGCCCCCGGGATGACACAGGTCACCGCGGGGTGATCGAGGATCCAGCGCAGCGCCAGCTGCGTGAGCGTCATCCCCGCGGGCAGCAGCGCTCGCAGCGCCTCGACGAGCGAGAGGCCGCGCTCGAGCTCGAAGCCCGCGAAGGTCTCGCCGACGTGGAACGCGCCGCCCTCGCGATTGAACGAGCGGTGATCCGACGCGCCGAAGCGGCTCTGCCCATCGAAGCGCCCGGTGAGCAAGCCGCTCGCGAGCGGGAGTCGCGCCAAGATCGCGACGCCGCGACGCGCGGCGAGCTCGAGCAGCCCTTCGCGCGGCGTCTGCCGCAGCACGTTGAAGATGATCTGCAGCGAAGCGAGCCCCTGGATCGAGAGGCAGAAGCGCGCTTCGGCGATCGACTCGACGCTCGCGCCGAAGGAGAGGATCTTGCCTTCTTCGCGCAGCGCGATCAGCGTCGCGAACACCTCGCCCTGCGCGAGCACCGACATGGGCACGCAGTGGAGCTGCACGAGCTCGACCCGCTCCCGACGCAGGCGCCGCAGCGAGGCCTCGACGTGCGCGCGGATCGCTCGAGGCTCGAAGTTCGCGGGCCAGCCCGGCTCGGGGAAGCGCCCGACCTTGGTCGCGATCGCGACCTCGGCGCCGAGCTCGCGCAGGAAGCGACCGAGGCGCTCCTCGCTCTCGCCGCGGCCGTAGACATCGGCCGTGTCGAAGCAATCGACGCCTTGCTCCAACGCGGCCGCGATCACCGCCCGCGCTTGCGCGTCCTCCATCGCGGGCCAATCGCCACGGCCGAGCTGCCAGCAGCCGAGGCCCACCTCGCCGATCGAACGCCCGAGGGCGGGGAATGCGCGTCGCTGCATCGAGTGGTTCTCGCGGGCTGCGGAGAGTCGAACGCGCGCAGCGTACTCGCGCAGAGCGCGGTGCGGGAAGAACCCGGTCCCAGCATTCCGGCGCGGCGCGGGAAGAGCGCGCTTCAGCGATTCCGCGGTCCGAAGAGCGAGCGGAGCTCCTCCCCCGCGATGGAACGCTGCACCATCAGGCGCTCGGCCGCGGCGTGCAGCGCCGCCTCGCGCTCGCGCACCAAGCGCACGGCGAGTGCATAGGCTTCCTGCAGCAGCTCGCCCACCTCGCGGCGCGTGCGCTCGCTGCGGTAGGTCTCGCGCGTGCCGACATCGGTCACGGCATACTCCTCCAGCGCTTCGTGCGTCGTCTCCTCGGACATGCCCGTGCGCAAGAGCTCCAGCACGATGCGCTCGGCCATCTCGAGATCGTGCGTCGCCCCCGAGGTGAAGGTCCCGAGCGCCACCTCCTCCGCCGCGCGCCCGCCGAGCACGCGCGCCGCGCGGCCGAGCATCTGCTCGCGCGTGGCGACGACGCGGGCATCCTCGGAGAAGAAGGTGCGCCCGAGCGAGGTGCCCGAGGGGATCGTCGTGACGAGCACGGGATCGGGGCCGTCGACGAGATAGCCCACCAACGCGTGGCCGAGCTCGTGGTAGGCGACGGTGCGGAGATCGCCACCCGAGAGGCGCGCGGCGAGGCTCTCGTCGCCGAGCTCCTTCCACACGATGTCGCGCTCGTCGAGCAGGCTGAGCTGCTGCGCCGTCAGAGGATGCACGCCGGCACCGGAGGCCAGGAGGCGCGACGCCTGATGCGCGACGGCATCCTCGAAGAGGTTCCGGATCTCGCGCGCGTTGCCGAAGGTCTCGGGATCCTCGGCACCGCGCATCAACGCGCAGATCTCGCGCACGCGGATCTGCGCGCGCGGAGCGACCTCGTAGCCCGCTCTACGCGCCTGCTGGACGAAGATCGCCGCGAGCTCGTCGGTGCCATACGAGCGGAAGCGCAGCATCGACGTGAAGCGGCTGCGCAGCCCCGGGTTCATCGAGAGCATGCGCTGCATGGGCGCGTCGTAGCCGGCGAGCACGACGACGAGGCGCCCGCGATCGTCCTCCATGCGCTTCAGAAGCGTCGCGACGGCCTCGTGGCCGAAGTCGTTCCCCGAAACGTTGTAGAGCGCATAGGCCTCGTCGACGAAGAGCACGCCGTCGAGCGCGGTGTCGACCGCACCGTCGACGCGGATCGCGGTCTGACCGACGTAGCCCGCGACGAGTCGGCTGCGATCGACTTCGATCACGTGGCCGCGCGCGAGGATGCCGAGCGCCTTGAACACGCGTCCGAGGAGCCGCGCCACGGTGGTCTTGCCCGTGCCGGGCGGCCCGAGGAACACGAAGTGATTCGCGCGCGCGACGACGGGCAGGCCGGCCTTGCGGCGCATCTGCTCGACTTGCAAAACGGCGGCGAGGCGCTTCACCTCGGCCTTCACCTCGCCGAGACCGATCAGGCCGTCGAGCTCGGCGATCACCGCCGCGAGCGCGGCGGGATCGGCATCGGGCTCCGGCGGCGGGAGCAGCTTCTGGATCGAATCGGGCTCGAAGGTCGCGCGCCCCAAGCGCTCGAGCAGCTCCTTCGGCTGATCGCTGCGACGGTTCGCGAAGCGCTTCAGGATGTCGACCTGCACCTTGCGCTCGCCTTCGGTGAGCCGCGGCCAGATCTCCGCGATACGCCGCAGCTCCGCCACGATCGGATGCAAGCCGACGCGCATCACGTGCACCAGGCAAGCACGCGCTTCGAGGGTCTCGCGCGAGAGGCTGGTCTTCAGCTCGGCGCTCAGCGCATGCGTACGCTCGGCCGCCTCGATCGCCTTCGCCGGCTCGTTCAAGTCGTCGCGCAGCACGGCGAGCGTGGTGAGCCAGCGCGCGCGCACGTCGGCGGGCACGCCTTCCGCCTCGCCGATCGCGACCGCGCGATCGAGCCCTGCGGCGCCTTCGGCCAGGCGACGCTGCGACCAGCGCGCGACACGGCCCTGCACCGCCAAGGAGTACGCCATCTCGACCGAGCTCTCCCCGAACGCGCGCGCGTCGGCGATCAGCTTGTCGACCTGCTCGGCCGTGGCGGTGTTGTAGTTGTCGTTGAGCGCGAGAGCGCGCTCGAGGAACGCGGCGTCGGGGGTACGCGGCATGGGATCGCGAGGAAGAAGAGCGTGAGAGGAAGCCAGAGAGTCTACGGGCTGGACGACTCAGTCCCGCGACGTCGCCGTTCGTTCGCGCGCCGAGCTCAGCGGCGCAGTCCTCTCGTCCGCAGATCCACCCACCCCACCGCGTCGCGCGCCGAGAAGCGCAGCCGCAGCTCGCCGTCGAGCGCGAGATCGAGCCATTCCAGCTCGGTCGGCACGAGCAGAGCGAGGCGCCCGTCGCGATCGCTGCGCAGACGCGCGAAGAACGGCCCCGCGCTGGACTCTCCGCGCAGCTCGAGCTCGCGTTCGACGAGGGGTCCATCGACGTCGAGAAAGCGGCGCTCGAGCAGCCGAACCCGCGTATCGAGCTCGAGCACGCCGAGCTCGGCGACACCGCCGGCGGCGATGCAGCACGGCGCCGCGCGCAACAGCGGCGTTCCGGCGCTGCCCGCCGCGACGAGCTCGATCTCCGCGGGACCGGGCGGAAGGCCGCGCACATGGAACGCGCCGTCGCCCCCGAGCGGAGCGAGATGCTTCTCTCCGCGGAGCGGCCGCACGAGCAAGGCGACGCGCGCGGCGTCGATCGCAGCCCCGAGGTTCACGCGCCCCTCCACGGCGCCACCGCGCGGCGCTCGGAGCTCGTGCTCGCGCCCCGGCTCCAGCACGCAGCGCTCGAAGCAGTGATCGGCGTGCTCGACGGCGAGCTCGAAGCGATCCGCGCGCGTGCCGGCACCACGGAGAAGGAAGCGCCCCTCCGCGTCGGTGCGCGTCTGCGCGTGCGGCAACCAGAGCTGTTGCGCGCGAGCACCGAAGACCTGCGCGCGATCGACGCGCACGAGCGCGCCGACGAGCGGCTGCCCGGTCTCGTCGACGACGCGACCGCGCGCGAGCTCGAGCGCCGGCTCGAGCGCGAGCTCGCCGAGCTCGACCAGCTCGCCCGCGGAAGGCCAGCGAAACGGCGCCTCGGCCAGTGCGTCGCCGACCCAGAGGCGCAGCCGCGTTCCGCGCGCGACCTCGCGCGCGTCCCTGGCGTGCAGAGCGCTCGAGAAGCGCGCCTGCTCATCGAGATCGAAGCGCCAGCGCGCGAGCGCGTTCCCCGCCTCATCGGAGAGCTCCGCGATGCCGGTGCGCTCGAGCAACGCCGCGCCGCCGACGGCGACGAGGCGCCCCGCGCAGCGCGCCGCCGGTCGACCCGCGACCAGCTCGACGGTCCGCTCCTCGCCCTCGAAGAGCAGCGACGGCAGACGCCGCAGCGCCGGCGGGAGATCGGGGGCACGCACCTCGACTTCGAGCTCGGCGCCGACCGCGACCGGTGAGAAGCGCGCGACGCCGTCTTCGATCGGGAGCACTTGCTCCCACAGACTGCCGTCGGGCTGTCGCGTGCGCAGCACGGCACAGGCGGATCCCGCGAGCTCGCCGCCCCAAGGATCGCGCAAAACGAAACGCAGCGCTCCGCTCGGAGGAGCCTGCAGGCACGGCACTTCGCCCGCGGCGGAGAAGGCCTGGGTCCCGAGCACGCAGGCGCGCACGTCCGCGAGCGGGAAGTCGAAGCTCGCGAGCACTTCGCCGCGCGGCAGGAGACGCTCCAACGCGCTGCGCAAACCAGGCGCGTGCACGACGCCGTCGCGCGCGCGCCCGCGCCAGAGCACTCGCTGCTCCCCGTCGCCGCGCCACAGGACGCGCACGGGGAGATCGTTCGCGGGTTCTCCCGCGGCGTCGAGCACTTGCAGCTCGAGCGCGGCGTCGTGCGCGGAGGAACCCGCGCTCGCCGCGTCGCCGCCTCGGGGCAGGATGAACACCTCGCCGCGCCCCGCCGCGAGCGCCGTCAGCGTGCTCTCGGGGCTGGCCAGGAGCTCGGCGCTCAATTGGCAGAGCTCATTCGAAGGCGCGCGCACGACGCCGCGCTCGAGGTCGATCCAGAGCAGCGCTTCCTCAGGCCAGCGCACGGGCTCGTGAGATCTGCTCGTGTTCGGCGTCGCGGCGTGGCGTGGCGCCGCGCTCTCGGTGCGACGCGCGACCTGCGGAGCGAGCTCCGCGCGTTCCGCGTCGGCGAGGGGCGAAGGCCCCACCGACGGCGCCGGAACCACCGCTGCGATGAGGAGAGCTGTCTCGGACGGAGGCGCGAGCAACTCCGGCAGCTCCAGGGCCGCGCCGAGCGCCGTCACGCCGAGCGCCAACGCCGCGAGCGGCGCGATCGCGGCACTCGCGATCGAGCCCGCGGGCAGCGCGAGCAGCGGCGCAAGCGCCCCTCTCCACTCGCTCTCGCCGTAGCGCGCCGCGAGCTTCGCGCGCAAGCGCTCTTGCCCGCGGCGCAGACGCGACTTCACCGTCGCGACGGGGATCCCGAGTCGCCGCGCGATCCCACGCGGCTTCAGCTCCTCGTAGAAGCGCAGCAGGATCGCCTCGCGGAAGGGCTCCTCGAGCTCGCGCACGGCGTCGAGGACATCGCGCTGGCGATCGAGACGCGCGAGAAGGTCGACCGTGGCCGGTAGCGGCTCCGCGCGAGCCGCCGCGCGCTCGCGCTCGGCGCGTCGGCGGCGGCGACGCGCGACGTCGTAGACGAAGTTCCGCGCGATCGAGCCGAGGAAGGAGCGCAGCGAAGCGGCTTCGCGCGGCGGAGCCTCGAGCGCGCGGCGCAGCGTCTCCTGCACGACCTCCTCGGCCTCTTCCTCGTCGCGCGCGAGGTGCCGCGCCAGCGCTCCGAGCCAAGGCTCGTGCGCGAGCAGCGATTCGGGAGCCGAGTCGGGAGCGCGGTCGGACATCAGGGCTGCGAGAGGCGCGGACGGGAGCGGAGCGCGGAACGGAGCTCGAGAGGACGCCGCGCCGCACGGAGCGGAGCCCACTCGGCAGCTTTTTCTCCGCGGCGCTCCCGCGCCGCACGCCGGAGCCGGAGGCTCAGAAGCTCACGAACACGACGGCGCCGTTCGACCAGGACATGTTGCCGGGCACGGGCTCGAAGCAGGCGTGCTGGAGGTAGACCGTGAAGTTCCCGACGCCGTTCGGGATCGGGAACGCGAACTGCAGGTCGGCCGGGATGCCGACTCCCGCGGCACCCGAGAATTGGACATCGAGGCTCTGCAGGAGCGAGCAGCCGTTCGTCCCGAGCAGGGGATCGAGCGAGAAGGGCAGGGGCAGACCGAGCCAGTTCGAGGCGGAGAGACCGACCGCCAGGATGCCGGGGGCTCCGGCCGCGTGGTTCACGGAGGTCGAGATGAGCTGGCCGCCCGCGCGCAAGGTGCCGGTGACGGTCAGCGTGGCCAGGCCGAAGGTCCCGTTGCACGCCTGGCCATAGCTCGTGCTGGAGCCCGTCACGGCCTCGAGGCCGCGAAGGTCGGAGGCGCCACTGGTCACTCCGATCAACGTGGCGACGCCGTTCGTGAGGTCGACGCTGTAGAGCGAGTTGGTGGTGCTGCCGCCCCCGGCGAGCAGGCGGCCGTCGGGATGCGAGCAGAGGTATTGCAAACCCGTCGGACCGCCAACGGTGGGAAACGGATCGGTGCCGGCGCCAGTCGCCGGATCGATCGTGACGAGGCCGCGCGAGAGATCCCAGCCGTAGAGCACGCCGCCGTGCATCGCCAGGCCCTGGATCGAAGAGAAGGTCGTCGGACCGATGGTCGTGATCGTACCGGTCGAGACATCGATGCTGACGAGCCGCGAGCCCGAGCTCAGCGTGATGCCGTAGAGCAAGCTCCCGCCGCCACCGGTGAGGCCGCGCAAGTCGATGCCGGCATACTGCACCGTCGCGGCGCCGGTGTTCGGATCGATGGTCGTGAGATCGTAGACGTACGGCGTGTTCACGGTGCGCTGCGTGCACCAGAGGCGCCCGCGGCCGTCGCGCGCGAGCGCGTTCTGACCGAAGGTGCCGCTGCCGACCACGGTGACGGCCGCGGTCTGCGAGTCGATGCGCACGACTTGACCGGCCCAGCCGACGCCGATCAGGTCTTGGGCGGAGAGCGCGCCGCAGAGCGCGGCGGAGAGAACGGAGACGCGGAGCGCGAGCGATGCCATGGCGGTGGTCCTCGAGGAAATTGCAACGGGCCGGCGCCTGCAGCCTAACGCCCCCGCGCGTTCTCAGCGACGGGCCTTCGGCGGCCCGAGGTAACCATCGCGGTCGAGGTCGAGTCGTCGGAAGACCCAGCTCGGTCCCGGGAACTCGGCCGCGTCGATCCGCCCGTCGCCGTCGAGATCGAAGCGCGCGGGGCCGCTGCGCGGAACGCCGCGCGCGCCGGCATCGCGCGCGCGCGCCACGACCGGGAGCAGCTCGCGCTCGTCGAGGCGCCCGTTGCGATCCTCGTCGATCGCGGTCTCGAGCAGCATCTGGATCGAAGCCGGCCACTCGCGGCGCTCCAAGCCGCCGTCGGCGTTGCGGTCGAGCTTGCGGAGCAGGGTCTGCGCATCGACGAGCAGCGGACGCGGCGGCGCGTCCGCGCGTGGCGCCGCGCCCAGCTCGGCGAGTGTCAGCTGCTTGTCGCCGTCGAGATCCAGGATCAAGGCACCGGCGAGCACGGGGTCGAGCTCCTTCGAGGAGACGCGGCCGTCCTTGTTGCGATCGAGCGCGTGCAGCGCCTCGCCCTTCGGCCGCGCGCCGCGCCGCGGCGGCGCGCTGGCTCCCGGGAGCTGTGCCGACTCGCTCTCGTCGAGCTTCCCGTCGCCGTTCCGATCGAGGGCGTGCTCGAGCAGAGCGCGCAGCTCGGTGGCAACCTCCAGCACGCCGTTGCCGTCGAGATCGAAGGGCGCGGGATCGCCCGTGGCGAGCAGCTCGCGCCAGACCGCGCGCAGCGCTTCGGCGCGCAGCGCGACCTCGGAGGTCTCACCTCCACGCATGGCCTCGGGTGAAGCGGTCTCGCGGCGTTGCTCGCCGTAGAGCAGCTCGTGCAGCGTCACCGCGCCGTCGGCATCGTGATCGCGCGCGCGCATGGCGGTGTTCTTCGCGAGCTCCGCACCTTCGATGGCGCCGCTCAAGTCCTTGTCGAGCTTCGCCAGCATCGTGCGCGCGAGGGAAGCGAAGCTCGCCTCGGGCAGCGGGCGCACGCGATAGCCGACCTCTTCGCGATCGGTGCCGAGCACCTCGGCCGGCACGGCGAGCACGCGCGCGAGCTCGCCGCGCGAGAGATAGCGCGCGCGCTCGTGCGAGATGTCCTTCAGAGGCCGACCTTGCTCATCGATCATGCGATCGAGCGGGAACTCCTCGAAGCCCATCCCCCGCGCGCCTTCGGTTCCCTCGAGCGGCCCCTTCACCGCCGGGTCGCTCGACTTCGCGACGTCGACGAAGACGAGGCCGTCGTCGCCGGCGCTCACGACGTAGTCGTTCAGGAACGGCGGGTTGTAGACGTGCAGCTTGGCGAGGGAACGATGTCCGGCGCCGGGGAGATCCGCGCGGCCGACGCGCCGCGCGCGCGCGGGCTCGGTCACGCGGAAGACCTCGAGGTCGCCGTTCTTCGTGAGCACGTAGGCGAGGTCGTGCTCTTCGGTCGGGATCTCGCCCTGCGCATCGCCGAGCTCCCAATGCGAGCCGAGCACGACGTCGCGTGCGCCGCGCGTGCTCTCGCTGCGGCCGGGTGCCGCGGCGGGCTTCACCAACTTCGGACGCGAGGGCTCGGTCGCATCGACGAGGACCAAGCCCAGCTCGCCGTCGGCGATCGCGACCAAGAGGCGGGCCGGCGTACGCGCGCGCTCCGCGGGGCGCGGGCGCGAACCTTGCCAGAGCACCGCGACCGCGTTCGCGTCATCGGGGAGCGCCTCGGAAGCTCCGAGATGCAGCGCGGAGCGCACTCGCGGTGACTCGGGTTCCTTCAGATCGATCAACGCGAGACCGCCGGCGCCATCGGCGACGCAGACGAGATCGCCTTGCACGGCGAGATCGCGCGCATCGACCGTCGCCACCGCGCCGACCTCTCGCAACACGCCGTCCTTCTCGCGCAGCACCTTCACGCCGCCCGCGCCATCGGCGACGAGCAGATGTTCTCCGTGCAACGCGAGCGCGCGCGGATCGTGGAGCTCGAGCGTGCTCAGCACGCGCGGACTCAGCGGATCGCGCACGTCGAGCAAGGCGACGTAGCCGTTCGCGAGGCGCTCCCCGAAGGCGTTGCGGCGCGCTTCGGCGGCGACGAACACCTGCTCGGCGCGACCGTGCACGACATCGACGCGCGGGAGCGCGGCACTCGCGCCCGGCAACGCGACCTGCGCCAGCGGGAGGCCGAGGGTCGGATTCCGCGGATCGTAGGCGATGACGCCGAGGCCTTGCTGCCCGACCGCGAACACGAGCTCGCGCGCAAGGCGGTAGTTCGGCGAGCCGGTGCCGAAGGTCGTCGAGCTGCGATGGCACTCGACGCAGCCGCGCGCGGCGGGCTGCACCGCGTGCACCTGGTGGTGGATCATCGTCATGCCGGAGAGACCCGCGGCGGTCTCCGGCAGCTCCTGGCGCAGCGCGAGGCCGCCGTCGGCGGCGTGCACCGAGCCCATCGACGAGAAGCCGACCATGTAGGGCGCGATCTTGCCCTCGCTGTTCCACCCGAGGCGGAACTCCTTCAGCGTCGCGAAGACCTTCTCCTGCGTCGTGACACGCCCTTCGCTGCGCTGCCCCGAGATCAGGTCGAGCTGCGTGAACGCCTCGTTGCGATCGAAGTGGAAGCCGAAGAAGTTCACGTTCCACGCCGTGTGGCACGCGTAGCACTCGAGCTGCCGGTGGAACGCGTTCATCGCCTTCGCCGCCACCGCGTTGAAGCGCGGGCTCTTCGGATCGACGATGTCGACGACCTGCGGCACGACGTGCTCCTG
>JAEUHW010000241.1 GCA_016793245.1 Planctomycetota bacterium | reverse complement strand
GCCACCAGGCCTCGATCATCGAGTTCGAGAAGGTGACATCGGTCTGGGCGAGGACGCGCTTGATCAGGCCCGATGCGATCAGCGCATCCACGCTCCCGTTGAAGTTCTCGACGCCGCCATCCGTGAAGAGCTTCGGTGGCTCACCCGCACCGATGCTCGACGCCGCAGCTTCGCTTAAGAGGATCGCGGTGCTCGCGACCTCGAAGTGATCGCTGATGCGCCACGCCAGGATTCGCCTCGAGAAGTTGTCGATGATCGCGTGCAGGTAGACCTTGGTTCCGTCGAGCAGGCGGATGATCGTGGTGTCGACGTGCCACAGCTCGTTCGGCTCGGCGGCACGGATTCCGTGGCGCGGTCTCGACGGATGGACCTTCTTTCTCGGACGTCGCCAGCCGTTGCGCCGGATCAACCGATACCACGTCTGCGCCGATGCGAAGGCGCTGCCCATTCGCTGCGCGAGCATCGCGAGCGTTCCCGTGGGCACGTGGCGGAACTCCTCCGCGCAGGCCATCTCGCGGATCACGCGAATCTCGCCAACGGTGAGACTCTGCGGCGACAGCTTCGGGCACGAGCCGCGATCGTCGAGCTCGCACGCCGCTCGGGAGTGACGCCACGCACCGAAGCGGGAAGCCGACAGGCCAACGGCTCGCAAGGCTACGCGGATCGGCACGAACGGTCGCGAGTGATCGACCGCGCGAAGCACACGGGCCTTGTCTTTGCCTTCCGGGAGTCGCTCACCCTCCAGGCTGGCGCCGACGGACTTGACCAGCGCGACCAGGAGTCGAAGCAAGGCCAGGAGTTTGGCGATCCGCTGACGGAGGCGAAGAACTTCGGCTCTGAGCTCGCCGGCTTCACGATCCAACTCGTCCAACGTGACCACCGGTGTCGGCGGGCACCGAAGCCAATCGTCGAGAGTCGACCTCGGGATGGAGAGGCAGGCGACCGACGAGGTGTCCTGGGTACGCCAGACCAGCTCGCGGAGGCGGTGGTCGTAGGTGCGCCGGTCGCGGGTGCTCATGAGCTGAGGATCGCCACCCCGCGTGTCGGGTCAAGCCCGATGGGAGCCGCGGTAGACACTCGGATTCGATGTTTGGACTAGAACGCGAGAAGGTGGGGAGGGAGAGCCGGGCGGCCTCTCGCAGCAAGGACTGGCTGGCCGGGCTCCCGATCCGTAGCATCACAAGAGCTGCGCGGGTGCTGCTCTCGCCGAGGCGACTGTGATCCAGCCGAACGACATTCACACCCTGACCGACTTCAAGCGCAACGCCGACGGACTGGTGGAGCGCATCGTCAAGAGCCGGCGCCCGCACGTCTTGACCGTCGAGGGTGCGCCGCGGTTCGTCGTTCAGGACGCAGCCGCGTATCAGGAGCTTGTCGAGGAGCTCGAGGCGCTCCGCATGCGCTTTTCCCGCAGCGTCGTACGCGCGACCACGAACGGAGGGAGGCGCTGATGCCAGCTCCCGATTCGAGTTCGTTCCGCGAACTCCGTCCCGAGGAGTTGCTCGGTGCACTGAACGAGGTCGAGCAGAAGAACGCTCCGAGGACCCTCTTCGTCGCCGGAAACGCAGACCTCCTCGTGAATGGCCGACTTCGCATCTCCATCGTCGGCACGCGCGAGCCGACGCGGCCAGGGGTTGACCGGACGCGGGTGCTCGCGCTCGAGCTCGTGCGCCGCGAGATCATCGTCGTGAGCGGACTCGCAAAGGGGATCGACACCGTCGCGCACCGCACCGCGATCGAAGCTGGGGGCCGGACGATCGCGGTGCTCGGTACTCCGCTGGACGTGGTCTATCCGGCAGAGAACCGCGACATCCAGCACCTCATCATGCGAGATCACCTGGCGGTCTCGCAGTTCGCGCCGGGTAGTCACGCGGGATCGAAGGCGTTCCCGATGAGGAACCGGACCATGGCACTCCTCTCCGACGCGACGGTGATCGTCGAAGCCGGCGAGGGGAGCGGCACGCTGCATCAAGGATGGGAAGCGCTTCGACTCGGGCGACCGCTTCTCCTGATGCAGTCGCTGGTCGAGCGAGTCGACCTCTCGTGGCCTGCGGAGATGCTCCGCTTCGGAGCCGAGGTACTGACTCGCGAGAACCTCGATGAGGTGCTCGGCGAGATCCCTGGCCGCGCGCGCGGTGGTCAGCTTGCTTTCTGAGGTTCCGTTCGCCTCGGCGCTCGTCTACTCGCCGCGTGGACAGTCGGAAGAATCGAAGCGGTCACGAGAACGGCTCCGCGATCCATTGAAGCGCGGTGACGTGATGCTGATGCAGCTCTTGGCGGAACGGCTTAGGAGCTTCCTGCTCCGCTCCGTGCAGCCTGACATCGTCGAGGAGTTTCTCGGCTCGGATGTCGTGCTCGTCCCTGTCCCGCGAAGCGCTCCCCTTACCACGCAGGACGCCCTTTGGCCCGCCCGGGTTCTCAGTGAGGCGCTGGTGCGTGGCGGAATGGGGGAGCGAGTCTTGCCGTGCCTCGTGCGCGCCGAAGCGGTCTCGAAGTCGGCGTTCGCGGGCAGCGGAGAACGACCGGGGCCGAGACGTCACTACGAGACGATGCGGGTCGCGCGCGAGCTCCTCGACTCGCCCGCGAGAATCACGATCGTCGATGACGTCGTGACCAAGGGAGCGACTCTGATCGCGGCCGCCTCGCGCGTGCAGGAGGCGTTTCCGCGGTCGGTAGTTCGCGCGTTCGCTTTGGTGAGAACCATGGGGCTTGTCGCAGAGATCGCGAACATTGGGGAGCCATGTCGCGGCCTCATCACCTACGACGGCTCGCGAGCTGATAGGCAACCGTAGCGCTCGTAGCATCTGGGCTCTGCGCACGGAGCGGCGCTCCGCTCATGTGCAGATCGATGTCCTTCGTGGTTCGAGCGCGCTCGATGCGGAGCTCGATCACCAGGCCTCCCTTCAGCACCGCGGATTCTCCGAACACCGCTGCCACGCGCGCGAGGAAGCGATCGAAGACGAGGAGCTGCCGTTTGCGAGCGAGCTCGAC
>JAEUHW010000226.1 GCA_016793245.1 Planctomycetota bacterium | reverse complement strand
GCTGCACGTGGTGGATCTCGGTGGCGAGGCAGCGCTCGCCGATCGCCGTATCGAGGGCTTTCAGGAGCGCGGTGAGAGCGAGGTCGTGCTGCTCAGGCTGGAGCTCGGGCCAACCGACGCGGATCCCGAGCTTCCCGGGTGTGTTCGCGTTCGCGAGCGGGAGGAACCAGAGCTGCGTTGGCTCGACTCTCACGCCTTCGAACTCGCTCGTGAAGTCGAAGCCTTGCGCCGGCTTCAGCGCTACATAGCGCCAGGCAGGCAGAGCCGGAGCGGCAAGGACGATGCGCTCGACCAGCGGGAAGAGCTCGCGGCGACCTTCTGCGGTGACGACGAGCTCGAGTGGCTCGCGCTCGACCTGGATCTCGAAGTAGAGACCGGGATGGATGGCGTGGAGCTGGGCAAGCAACGAGCTCAGGAGCTCATCATCGCTGGTCGCGATCGCCAGAAGTGCCTCGGAGTGCGCAGCGAACCAGCTCCAGAACGTCCGGATCGCGTCCTCTTCTGCGTCGCGTGATTCGTAGATCGCCGGCATTCGATATCGAGCCTAGGTCGTGTGGATCGGAGGACGAAGAGCAGGCCTGCAGGTGGCGACTCGAGGGCAGATCCCGAGGCGCAGAGGATACTCGTTGCTCTTCGTTCCTCGGCCCCGATTTGATCGCATCGGAAGCCCGCGCCCGTGCCGTGCGTCGCAGGCGGCCTCCTTTCCCGCCGCCTTCACCGCCATGTAGAGGCCCAGGATGCTCCGCCTGTCCCTCCGATCGTTCGCGCTAGGGTTCGGCGCGCTCGCTCTCGTCGTTTGGGCCCTGCTCATCCAGATCGAGGAGCGGATCGAGAACGAGCGCATTGCGGCCCCTCTCGCCTTGCGAAGAGAGCAGGAGCCGTCGGAGGGATGGCGGGTCGTGCGCGAGCCCAGCGCGAATCGGGGCTCTTCCGATGCGCCCGAACCGCCTCCCGAAGATGTCGGGAGCTATCTGCCTCTGGAGATCCCGATCCTCGTCGTCGATGCGACCAGCGGAGGGCCCGTCGCGCGAGCGCGCGTAGAGCTCTGGAGGTGTCCGACGCTTTCGGAATGGATGGACGAGACGTTGCGAGGGAGACGCTTCCAACGGCTGGAGGTTGGGTTCACCGACTTGCATGGAGCGCTTCGCTTCGTGCGCACCACCGAAGCTCGAGCGCGTCACGAGGTCCGTACCTGTCACCCAGATCTCGCTCCAGCGCGCCACGACCTCGCCAAGTCTCTCCGGACGGGCCCGCGAGGCGAGTATGTGGTGCGGATGAACGAGGGCATTCGCTTGTCCGGGCGCGTCGAAGCGCGGGCCTCCGGCGAGCCGCTTGGTGATGCGCGTGCCATCGTTCGTCGCGCCGAGGGCCTCGCCACGGTGTTCTCCGAGACGCTCCCCGAGCCCGCGGAAACGGATCTCGTCGTCACCACGAACGCGACCGGCGAGTACGAAGTGCAGCATGCCCCGCTAGGCTGCGTAGAGATCCTGGTACGCGCCGAAGGTCACGTCGAGGAGCGCGTGACACAGATCTTGGAAGAGCATTCGCTACCCGAACGCGAGCAACGGCGGGACTTCCGTCTCGACCTCGGTGGCTCGATTCAGGGATATGTCGAGGAGCCTGGGGGAGATCGGCTCGCTCACGTAGAGATCCATGCGCGCCCGGTCAGCGACCGGGGTATCTCCATCGTCACCACGCGATCCGATGCGAAGGGGCGGTTCCGACTCGAGGGGTTGGTGCTGAAGGCGGAGTATGAGCTCGAAGGCCGGAAACCCGGCTTCACGACCGGTGAGCCGATGCGCGTGAGGCCGGACACCGGTGAGGTCCTCTTGCGCATGGACGACATGGGGCGCGTGCGAGGCCGCGTACTGCGCGAAAGCAGCGGTGAGCCATCTCCGAGCTTCGTCGTGACGTTGTTCTCGTGTCGCAAGTCCGTGGAGAGCGAGAACCGCGTCGCCGGGGATGAGATCTGGCACGCACCTCGAGAGGTGGATGGGCCTGAGATCTCCTATCGCGAGATCCGGGGCGCGCAGGCGTCGTTCTCGGGGCGCTCAGGCCGCTTCGAGCTGAAGGGGGCCGTCGCCGAGGGCAACTATGCCGTGCGCATCGAAGCGCACGGCTTCGCGCCTCTGATGAGCGCGCCGTTCCACTGCGCGAGGAACCGTGTCGTCGAGCTCGGAGACTTCGAGCTGAACATCGGGTGCCGGCTCACCGGAACGGTGGTCGATCCGCGTGGTGCTCTCGTTGCAGGCGCCAAGGTGCAGGTGAGCTGCGGCGCCTGGGATCCTGTTGATCGCATGCCTACCTTGGGGAGCGCGCTGCTGATTCCCGAGCCTCTGCAGCGCTGCTCGACGACGACGGACGAACGCGGTCGCTTCTGCTTCGAGCGCGTGATCGCCTCGCCCTTCGTCGTCGTCTATGTCCAGAAGGGAAGTCGTGGCGCGACCCATCCGACGCTCACGGCGACACGCATGGGTCGTGCCGTGGCGGTCCCGCCGATCGTTCTCGGATACGGAGGCGGGCTGCGCGGGAAGGTGACCGGGGTAACGGATGCCAACGGATCGCCGGGGAGCGTGAGACTTCGGACGATCAGCCCGTCTTGGAATCAGAACTTCCTCTGGCGGCGCGAGATCGACATCGATGGCCAAGGCGCGTTCGAGTTCCGCGCGCTCCCTGCGGGACGCTACGCAGTCTGGTTCGAGCCGACGTGGGAAGCGGAGCTGCCGCCCTTCTGTGGTATTAGGCTCAGGAGCGAATCGACGAGGGAGATCGCGATCGAAGAAGGTCGCACTTCCGAACTCGAGCTCGAATGCCCGCCGTCGATCAAAGTGGGGCCTGGCCCCGAACTGATCGACGGCGGGGTTCACGCGCGGCGATAGCGCAGCACGATCGCGAAGGTCCCGTAATGCGCGTCCTGCACCTGTGCTACCGAGCCCCAGGCGAACTCGCGCTGCGCGCCGAAGAGCTGGCCGAGCCAGGCTTCGTGCTGCGCCTTCCGCTCCAACTCGAGCGCCGGCGTCCAATCGTCCCAGGAGCTCCCGTAGCGCGGGTCGTCGTGCATGAGGTCCACGCGCTGCAAGTGCTCGCCGCGGAAGCGCAGGATGGTCGTGAAGCTCTGGCCGCAGAGGACGAGCTGCGCGAGCTTCCAAGAGCGCTCGGGTTCGGCGACGACGAAGTCGGTCGCCGCAGCGAAGAGGGAGGAAGCGCAGAAGTCCGCGCGCGTGAGCTCTGGCCCGAGGCGCAGGGTAGGAGCACCGACGAGGAAGTGGCCCGTGGCGAGCTCGAAGCTCGTAGGGCTCGGCTCGCGGGGCTCGGAGCGTCGATCGCGGGGGTTCTCTGGCGAC
>JAEUHW010000217.1 GCA_016793245.1 Planctomycetota bacterium | reverse complement strand
GGGTGCGGTCGAGCTCGTGCTCACCGCGACCAAGGCGCCCGATTACGCGATCGTCGAGCTCGCGCTCGACGACGTCTCGCTCGGGGCTCCTCTCGATCTCTACGCGCCGAAGGTCGAGGCGACGGGCGAGCTCGTGCTCGGAACGCGAGAGCTCGCTCGCGGATCTCACGTGCTGCGCGCGCGCATCGCGGGAGCGAACCCGCGGGCGGCGCAGAAGCACTTCGTCGGACTGGATCGCTTGCAGCTGCGGCGCGGCGGCCCGGGTTACGAAGTCGAAGTCGCCGCGGCGATCGAGAGCGCGGCCGCGTCGCACGGCGTGGATGCCTCTCGCCTCGGTCGCTGGAGCCGCGCGCTGCGCAGCGACGCCGCGCGCGCGGAGGGCTCCGTGCTCGCGCTGCTCGCGCGGCTCGCCGCGGAACCCGATGCAGAATCGCGCGCGCGCTCGTGGGCCGACGCGCGGCGCGCGAGCGAAGAGGCCGTGCGCGCGCAAGAGACCGCCCTCGCGCAGACCGAGGTGATCGCGCGCTTCGATCGCGACTTCGAAGGCTGGTACGAGACCGGGCACGCCTTCGCCGGTCGACCCGCGCTCGCGGGGGACTGGGATCCGCGCCGCGGCGCGTTCGGCATCGCCTCCGCTGGGCGCGCCGACAGCGGGCGATTGCAGCCCAAATTGCAGGGCGCCCTGCGTTCGCCGACCTTCGAGATCACGCAGCCGCGGCTGCATTGGAAGCTCGCGGGCACCGGTGGTCAGGTGCGCTTGATCATCGATTCGTACGTGATGGACACGTACAACGAGCTCATCTTCGGCGACGTGCACTTCGGCGTGGACACGCGCGGGCGCACGATCTGGAGGAACCAGATCGGCGATGTCGGGCGCTTCCTCGGCCATCGCGCGCATCTGGAGATCCTCGACGACGGCGATGGCTGGATCGCCGTGGACGAGATCCGCGCGGGAGCGGGAGAGATCGCCGCGGCCCCGGACGCGAGCACGCGCGCTTGGCTCGCCGGCGCGAGTGAGCTGCAGGCCATCGGAGCCGCGCTGCAAGAGCGCGTCGCGCGCGCGCGGATCGCGTGCGCCGAAGGAGCGCTCGACGAAGAGGCGCGCGAGTGGTTGGCGTTGCTCGGCGAGCACGGCCTGCTCGAGCTCGGCGTCGATGCCAGAATGGCCCTCGAAGCAGAGCATGCAGCGTGGGCGAGTGAGGAGCGCGAGCTGCCGCGACCGGAGCACGCGCTCGCGGCGGCGGACGGCACGCCCGAGGATGAATACGTCTTCCTGCGCGGCTCGTGGCGCAACAAGGGCCCCGTGGTGCCGCGCGGCTTCCTGACGGCTCTGGGCGGAGACTCGCTCTGCAGCGTCCCGCACGGCTCCGGCCGGCTCGAGCTCGCCGACGCCGTGCTCTCCGCGAGCAACCCCTTGCCCGCGCGCGTGCTCGTGAACCGCGCGTGGCACCATCTCTTCGGCCGCGGTCTCGTGCCCACGACCGACGACTTCGGTGTGCTCGGCGAAGCGCCGACGCATCCCGAGCTCCTCGATCACCTCGCCGATTGGTTCCGCGTGGAAGCGCGCTGGTCGCTGAAGGCGCTGCTGCGGCGCTTGGTGCTCTCCTCGACCTATCGGATGTCGAGCATTGCCGCCGATCCGCGCGCGGCCGAGCTCGATCCCGAGGCGATCTGGCTGCATCGCGCGCGCGTTCGACGCTTGCAAGGCGAAGCGCTGCGCGACGCGATGCTCGCGGTCGCGGGGCGCCTCGATCCCAAGATGTACGGTCCGCCGGTGGCGCTGCATCTCACGGCGTTCCTCGAAGGGCGCGGTCGTCCGGGGCACAGCGGACCGGTCGACGGCGCGGGCCGGCGCACGATCTATCAAGCCGTGCGCCGGAACTTCCTGCCGCCGTTCCAGATGGCCTTCGACATGCCCGTGCCGTTCTCGACGACCGGGCGGCGCAGCGTCTCGAACGTGCCCGCGCAGGCTCTTGCGCTGATGAACGATCCCTTCGTGCGCGAGATGGCGCAGCATTGGTCGCAGCGCGTGCTCGCTCTTAAGCTCGCCGACGATCGCGCGCGAATCGAGCGCATGTACCGCGAGGCCTTCGCGCGCGCCCCCCTGGCCGCGGAGCTCGAGGCGGCGCTCGCGTTCGTCGCGGAGCAGCGCGCGACGCACGGTAGCGGAGCCGACGGCGAGCGCGAGACCTTTTCCGACGTGGCGCACGTGCTCTTCCAGGTGAAAGAGTTCCAGTTCCTCGATTGAGGCGATGGCGATGAGACGCAGACCGCAGCGCGTGGGCGAGGGCATCTCTCGCCGCCACT
>JAEUHW010000207.1 GCA_016793245.1 Planctomycetota bacterium | reverse complement strand
GGCCGGTTCGTACTTCGCGAAGAAGCTCGCGAGCTCCGCAGTGGTGTCGGGTTGTGCCTTCGTTCGCGCGGACTTCGCTGCCATCGGGATCCTCCGTCGTGGGCCGCCGAAGGCCGAGCAGACCCGAAGCGCGGGATGCCGGCAAGCCACTGCCAGCTCATCCGCGGCTCGGGCGCCGGAGCGACGGCGAGGGATGGCGTGCAGCGCCATCCCTCGTCGTTACGGACCAATGCGCCGCGAGCCGACTCCGGCCCGCGACGCGACACGCGGCTTCGCGCTCAGCGCATCCCGACCTTCAGCTCGAGCCCGTTGGTCGTGGCGACGAGCGGGTCGCGCGGTCCGCGGCCCGGATCGATCACCAAGCCCTGCATCGGGAAGCTGGCGCCCACCAAGAACGGCGAGCGCGGCACCGGGAAGGCGAAGGTCGCTCTCCCACCGCCGACCGGGATCGTGACCAGCAGGCCGAGGTCGAGGTAGAGATTGCAGCCCGCCGAGCTCAGGAAGCCGAGATCGAGCGGCGAGGCCAAGCGACCGCCGAAGACGAGCTGCGAGGCCATGCCGTTCAGCACGTTGGTGACTTCGCCGCTCATCGTCTCGCCGATCCAGGGACCATCGCCTAGCGGGAGGATCCCGAGCGTGGGTCGGCCGGCGCGACCGATGCAGTTGCTGCCGAACGAAGTGGAACGCGCCGGAGCCACCGAGCCGAGCGGCGTCAGCAACCAGAGCTGCCCCGTGAAAGGACCGAAGGTCTGGAGCTGCGGACGCGCACCGGCACCGAGGCTCGTCGCGAAGCCCTCGAGCGCGAGGTTCGGGCCGCGGAACTCATTCGTGAGCGTGACATACCCGGGGTATCCCGGGACCTCCGCCAGCGTCCAGAGCTGTCCCGTCCACCCACCGATCGGTGCCAGGATCGGGCGGTTGTTCTCGGCGCCGCCGTTGATCGTGTCCATCGGCAGATTCTCGCCATGCCACAGGCACGAGAGGCGCCACGTGTTGCCGATACCCGAGCGCAAGAAGCGCCAGTACTGGCCGGTGAACGCGCCGCTCGCGGCCATCTGCAGCCGGTTGTTATTCACGCCGTCGTTCACCACGTCGAGCGAGAGCGTCGGCTGGAAGAGCGTCGTCAGGCGATACCAGAGCTCGGGATTGGGATCTACCGTCCGCGGCGCATACAAGCACGAGCGCGTGCCCTTGTGCGCGAGGATCTGCGCGCGCTCGCCGGCGCTGAAGCTGTTGCCGATCCCCGCGCATCCGCTGAGATTCGAGCACATGATCTGGCAGGGCGGTGCCGCGTCGCAGTGCGACGCGCTCCAGCTGTGCCCGAGCTCGTGGGCCAGGAGCTGGATGTTCTGCGAGTTGTTGCTGCTGACCGCTCGGGAGACGCCGTAGGCGCTCGACGTGCAGACCACACCGACGTACGCGCAGCCGACCGTGCCCGAGAAGAGCCCTTCGCCCGAGATCAGGTGAGCGACGTCGCGCGTGATGTTCGTGTGGTTGCCCTGCCAACGCGACGCGAACTCCTGCAGGAGACCGCTCGTCGAGCAGCCGGTGTTCGATCCGCTCGTGTAGGTCGCCACCGTGCGCACGATGATTGCGGTGATGGAGTAACGGATCTCCACGTCGGCCTGATAGATGAACGACACGTCGAGGAGCAGGTAGCTCGCCGCGGAGGAGGCCTGCGCCACCGAGCTCGCGTTCCGCTGGTAGTAGGCGTAGTCGCAGTCGAGCGCGATGTCGCAGTAGCGGAGCTCGTTGATCCCTTCGGGAGCTCCGGTCGGAGAAGCGTGACCGTGCACGTCGCCGACTTCGCAGTGCGCCGAGGAAGGCAGAACGTCTTCGGCTCGGTAGACCACGTGCTGATCGGGCGCCGCGAAGGGCAGAACTCGAGCGAGCGGCTGCACGAACCAATCGTCCTTGCCGCCGAGATCGTGGACGCGCGCATCCAGGGCGCCTTCGAAGAGCGCCGCCGTGACGACGCTCCCCGGGTCTCCGACGACCATGCCGCGATAGGTGGTCTCCTCGGGCGCCGGGACCGGGTGCGTACCCGTCGCGTCGGTGACGAGGAGCTGGAACCCCGCGCCACGCAGGCTGTACGGCGCGAGCACGATCGTTCGCGGACGGCCGTCGAGCACGACCTGCACTTCGAAGCGCTCCCACCCGCCGGCGGGGAGCTGCAGCGACTGCACCGTGCCCTCGCGCAGCTCGAAGGACTGAAGCTCCGAAGGGGACGCGGCGCGAACGAGGGGCGGATTCTGCGCGGCCGCGAGCTGCGGCAGCGCGAGCGGGAGAGCGCAGAGGAGGGCGAGCGCGAGTGGACGTGCCATGGGGCACCTCGAGGTGAGACGGGGTCGGTGGAGCGCGGCGCGCGAGGCCGCGGACTGCCACGTCCACACAGCAGGGGCGGGTCAGGGTCGGAAGAATCTCGCGAATCCGCGGCGCGCTCGTGCTCACTTCCCCGCCGAGCGCGACCCCGCCAGATGCGCCGGCCCCCCTCCGCGACGCGCCGCTTACTTCGCCCCGCCCGCTCGCAACGCCGCGGCCCGCTCGCGCACCTGGCGCGCTCGCTGTTCCTCGCCGAGCTCGCCCAGCGCGCCCGCGAGGTTCTGCAGCACGACGAGATGCCCCGGCGCGCCCGGTCGCAAGCGATTGTCCACCGCTTCGGCGCGCTCCCACCATTGGACCGCCTCCGCGATGCGGCCCTGCTGTGCGGCGAGGAGGCCCAGGTTCGAGAGCGCGTTGGCGAACGAGATGTCCGTGGTCTGCGAAGCGTCTCCGCCGACCGCGATCGCGCGGCGCAGCAGCGCCTCCGCTTCCTCGACTCGCTCCGTCTGCGCGCAGATGGTGCCGACGTGCGCGAGCGCGGCCACGAGGCGCGGGCTCTCGATGCCGAAGACGGCCTCGGCGAACGCGAGCGCTTTCCGGAACTCCTCCTCCGCTTCGGGCAGGCGCTTCTGGCGCAGGCGCAGGTTGCCGCGATTGCCGGCGATCAAGGCCGCGAACGCTTCGTTGCCGTGGAGAGGCAGGATCTCGGCGGCGCGCGCATACGCCGCGTCTGCCGCATCGAGCTCTCCCGCCATCTGCTCCACATTGCCGACGTGGTGCCAGTGTCCCGCGAGGCGAAGCGCATCGTCGCTCGCTTCGCGCAGCGGGCGCGCCTCGGCGAGGTGGCGCCGCGCGCTCTCGAAGTCCTTCGCCCGCGCCGCCGTGACCGCCAACCCTTCCAGGCATTTGGCGACCAGGACCGGCGAGATCTCTCCGAGACGTCGATGCATCGCCAGCGCTTCGGCGTAGAGCGGGCCTGCTTCAACGTAGCGCTGCGCGCGCATCAGCGCCCAGGCGCACGTGTGCAGGGCTTCGACGAGGCGCACGTCATCGTGCGCGATCTCGCCCCGCAGCGCGTCGAGAGCGCGTTGCACATGCTCGACGCCGCGCGCCGCGTCACCGAACGCGACGTGCACTTCGCCAAGCACGAGCGCCACGCGCGCCGACGCGAACGGATCCCGCTCGGATTCGAGCTCGAGCACGCCGGCTCCCGCGGCGAGGATCTCCTTCGCGGTGGGATTGCGCGTGCCCATGACGTCGGGGTTCGCGCCGACGAAGAACGCGCGCAGGATCTCCGTGACGCGGCTCGCGATGCGCGCCTCCTCGCGCGCTCCTTGCTCGGCCTCCTCGGCGCGCAACGCCCAGGCGACCGAGAGCGCAGCTCCCGTGCAGAGCGCGACGACGGCCAACGCCGCGCCCGCGACGAGCCCTTGATGCCGCCGCGCGAAGCGCCGCGCGAGATAGAGCGCGGTCGCCGGGCGCGCTTCGATCGGCTCGTGCGCGAGCATGCGCCGGAGATCGGCTCCGAGCTCGCGCGCGGAGGCATAGCGCTCGGCGGGCTCCTTCCGCAGGGCCTTGCCGGCGATCGTCTGCAGATCTCCCCGCAAGCGGCGGTCGCGCGCGCCAAGCGGACGCGGTTCCTCCTCGACGATGCGCCGCAGCGCCTTCGTCAGGGGCTCGCCGCGGAGCGCGAGCGGCGGCTCGCCCGCGAGCAGCTCATAGCCGATCGCGCCGAGCGCATACACATCGGAGCGCACGTCGACGTCCTCCGTCCCGCCGTTCGCCTGCTCGGGGCTCATGTACGCGAGCGTGCCGAGGATCTCGCCCTCCTGCGTGGCCAAGCTGGTCGCGCGATCGCCGTCGAGGAAGCGCGCGATCCCGAAGTCGAGCACCTTCACATGACCCGCGTCGTCGACCAGAACGTTGCTGGGTTTCAGATCGCGGTGGATCAGGCCCTTCTGGTGCGCGTGATGCACCGCATCGCAGAGCTCGGCCCAGAGAGCCACGCGGCGCGCGAGCGGCGGGTTCTGCTCCTCGCGCCACGCATGCAGCGGAACCCCGCTCACGAGCTCCATCGCGAGATACGGCCGCGGCCCGCTCTCCGTCGCGTAGCTCCCCGCCTCGAACACCTGCGCGATCCCGGGATGCTGAAGCCGCCCGAGCGCCTCGGCCTCCAGCGCGAAGCGCTGCCGCGCCTCCGCACTGCCCGCTCCCGGCGCCAGCACCTTCAACGCGACCTCGCGCGCCGGCTGTTCCTGTCGCGCGCGATAGACGACGCCCATCCCGCCGCGGCCGAGCTCGCCGAGGATCCGGAACGCGCCGATGCGCTCAGGCGGCACCTCCTCGCCGAGCGTCGCGCGGATCGCAGCCAACCCCGTCTCGCCGAGATACGACGAGCTCTCGTCCTGCGCGAGCAACGCCTCGACCTCGGCGCGCAGCACCGCATCGCCGCCGCACTGCGCCTCGAGACAAGCCGCGCGCTCCTCGTAGCGGCACTCCGCAGCGAGGAGGAAGATGCGATGAACGGAGGCGGCGCGAGAGCTCATGGAGAACCGAGAGGAGAGGATCCGCAACAGCAGCAGGCGCTTCCACACGGAAACGCCCATCCGAGGTCGCTCATGAGCCCCCGGATTCCTGCTTCTGCTGCAGCCAGGCCCGCGCGAAGCGCCAGTCGGCCTTCACCGTCGTGGTCCCGAGCCCCAAGACCTCGGCGACCTCCTCGACCAACAACCCGCCGAACACCCGCAGCTCGACGATCTCTGCCGGCCGCGGATGCTCCACGGCGAGCTGCTCCAAGAGCTCGTTCCACACCGTGACCTCCCCGGTCGTGGCCTCGATCGCCTCGACGATCGCGTCGAGCGGCACGCGCACCCCACCCGCTTCGCGCTTCTGCATCCGGCGCCCGCGCGCGTGGTTCACCAGCACCTGCCGCATCGCCTTCGCGGCGATGGCGAGGAAGTGCTCTCGATCGCGCACACTCGCCCCGCCGCCCATCGCGTTCGCGATCTTGAGCCACGCTTCGTGGACCAGCGCGGTCGGTTGCAGCGTGTGGTCCGGGCGGTCGCCGCGCATCAGGCTGCCCGCCAGCGCGCGCAGCTGCTCGTAGACGAGCGGCAGCATCTCGTGCACGGCGACGGGATCACCGTCGCGCCAGCGCTGCAAGCACCGCGTGATGGCGTGGGCCGAGGTGGACATGGCGAGCAGATTAGCAGCTCGGCGGCGGAGCAACGGTCGGGGAACGTGGCGCGGCCGATCGCAGCGTGGGCGTTGGATACGAGCCACGCCAAGTCACGTGGAGATGGCCTCGCGACTGGAGGTAGCGTCGAGTCCGTCCTCCCGCATGGGCTCTCGGCCTCTCTGGATCTCGCGAAGCAGCTCGTCGAGATCCTCGCGGCGCAGCGCTTCGGCTCCGTCCTGCCGCAGGGCCGCCGACTGAGAGGCTCTCGATGCCCCAGCCGCAGCCAGCATCCGTTTGGCGCGGATCGGCGCTCCGCAGAACCCGTGCGCGGGACGACGACCCTCCGCGCCGAGGGTGGCCCATCGCCCCGCGAACCTACGTCCTTCTTCCGATAGGCCACCCCCCCCACGCGCCTCGACCATGCGCCCGAAGCTCCGCTCCCTCACGCAGGACGCACGGTATGAGAACGCACCGCTCCCAGCTCGCCCTCGTCGCCGCCAGTCTCGCACTGGCGGGCATCTCCTTCGGCTCGCCGCAGGCGGCCACGCACTTGGTGACGAGCACGGCCGACAGCGGACCCGGCTCGTTGCGCGCGGCGCTCGCGGGCGCGGCCGATGGCGACACCATCGACGCGCGGAGCGTCGCCGGGACCATCCTGCTCACCAGCGGACCGCTGGTGGTGTCCACGAGCGTAACGATCGAAGGGCCGGGGTCCGCGGTGCTCGCGGTGAGCGGCGACGACGGCTCCGGCGTGATCGAGATCACGGCGAACGACGTGACGCTGCGCGGCCTCGGCATCACGGAGGGCTCGAGCACGAGCTCGGGCGCCGGGATCAAGATCGGCAGCATCGCCGGCAGCACGATCCAGCTCGAGGAGTGCGCGATCACCGCGAATCACACGAGCCAGCACGGCGCCGGCATCTACAACGCGAGCGGCGTCTCGCTGTCGATCGTCGATTGCGT
>JAEUHW010000095.1 GCA_016793245.1 Planctomycetota bacterium | reverse complement strand
GCCCGTTCACAACTAGCCCTAGGACCAGCGCATCACTTGGCGCATGCCCCCGGACAAGCAGGGTGCGGCGGAGTCTTCTCCGTTGAGCGGGCGTAGGCTAGCTCGCCCGTTCGGTTCACGCTGATCGGTGGTGGCGAGCGTGCGCACATGGCTCGCTTCAGTGTCCGGCATCCCAATGGCAAGGTTACGGCGCTGCCATCCAAGCGCATCGAACCACCTTACCCACGTCCTCCGGGGAGAGTGGAGGGTTCGGCTATAGCCACGGGATGCGGCGGAGGTGTTCTCGTGACCGAGGTTGTCGACGATGTCACCGGAAAGCCTATCGACACCGGCCTGACGCCGATCGGTTTCTAGGTACAGCGAGTTTTCTCGTGCACGTTCGGGCTCGGAGCTTGTCCAGAAGCCTGTCTGCCGAGGTGGTCGTGCTTGGCGTCGCTTCTCGAAGTCGACCGACAGGCACGGTCCCTACGCTCCTCGATCGCGAATCGAGTTCTCGCCGAGACTCTCGCGGCAGGGAACGTCCTCGGCGACATGACCCCGAGAACTAGGCCCAGAAGCCATGAACGTACTCACTGCTCGCTCTCTCTTGATCGTCGTCGCGATGATGAGCGCAGGCCATGCTGTCGCGCGGGATCTCATCTGGACGGAAGAGTCTCGTGCCGGTCGGCCTGTGCGCTTCGGGGTGAAGAGCGACAGCGATCAAGCGCGGAAGGTCCGTTTCGAGGTGCGGCACCCGGATGGCACTCGCGAGAGCTTGCCCGGAATGGAGATCCGGCCGCCTTTCCCTGGGATTGGTTCCACGATCGAAGGACCAACGATCCCTGCGAGTGCCGGAGGTGGCGTTCTGATCGTGGAGATCGTGGAGCCTGACACGGGCAAGGTCCTCAGCAAGAGCGCCGCTCCGATCGGCTTCCCACGTCCTTAAGCACCTCATGCAACCGGCGGCGTGGAGCGCGCGTCGTCGGTGGTGATCGTCGCTCGTTCGCTGCTCGGGTTCAGAGCTCACGCGCGCGTCGCGCGGCGCAGCGAAATCCGCGCAGCGCGTGCCACTTCTCCCGCCAAGCGTGTCGAGGATCTCTGACGCGAAGCTCGCCCGCCGAGAACGCCCATGTTCCAACGACCTCTCCCTCCGAATGCCCGCTGGTCCGGTCGACGCATGTCGCCGGAGGAGCTGCGGGTGCGCAATGCGCGCTACGTCCGGCGGCGGCGCGAGCGCCGCGCGATCGTCTGCGCCGGGCTGGTGCTCGGTGTGATGCTGGCGTTCCTGATCGCGCGGTGGTGTGCGCCGAGCGCGGGGGCCGCGTGGCGCGAGGTGCTGCGGCCGTTCGAGCAGCCGGTGGAGGGCGAGCCGCTCGGGCCGGATGGGCGCACGGCGCAGAGCCCGCTCTGTCGCTACTGGGGCACGCTGGGGCGCGATCAGAAGCTGGAGTTGCTCGATGCGGCGAAGCGGTCGCGCGATGTGAACCTGCTCGGGTTCCTGCTCGAGATCAACTGGTTCTGGTCGCCGCGCGAGGCGGACTTCGATGTGGCGCGCAGCATGCTCGACGCGCTCTATGCGTGCTGCGATCGGCAAGTCGAGGTGGCGCTCTTCGTCTGTCAGCAGGTCGCGATGGCGACCTCCAACTCACGGGTGCGGGCTCATGCGCATCGCTATGTGGCTGCTCTGGTCGAGCGTCGTCTGCGCCTCGGGCGCTGAGGGCGCGATCGCGGGCGGCGGGATCGCGATCGAGGAGGCGCAGGCGGGGCAGGCGCTGCGCTTCGATCTCAGCGCGGAGCGGCCGGGACGCTATGAGCTGAAGGTCCGGGTCGAGAAGCCGGATGGCAGCGTCGTGGTCCTCGGGGCGGAGCACGTGGAGTGGCCGAGACCCGCGCGCGAGGGCTTCTATCGCGGACCGGCGCTGCCGCGCGACAGCGGTGGGGGGACGATCGTGGTGGAGGTGTTCGAGGTGGCGACGGGGCAGCGGGTCGGGACGGGGGTGGCGCCGATCGGGTTCTGAGGGTGGCGAACTCCGCCTTGTGGTGAGGCGGAGTTCGCGAGTTCTGGGCGATGACGTCTCTAGCCAGAAGCCTCTGAGATCAGAGCTCGTAGGCGCCGATGTCGAGGAAGCCCGACGCGCTCACGCGCGGGTTTCGAGCGATGTCGAGCGGGAGCACTTCGGTCGTGTTCATGTCGCCATCGACGTCGAGCAGGTCGGGCGCGAGGAAGAGCGGATTCGCGTAGTCATAGGCAGGCGAGCTGGTCGAGCTCAGGCTCTGGTTCGTCGCGAGCAACGGATCGAGATTGAGGTTGGTGTCGGCGACGCAGCCAGGATAGCGGTTGGTCGAGCCTCCCGGCATTTCGATGATGCAGTAGTCGGCGCAGATCCCCGAAGGGAGCTCCGGATTCGCAGGAGCCGTGTTGTCCCACAGGATCGAAGTGAGGATCCAGCGCTGCGTGCTGGCACTGGCGAGCGCATGCAGACCCCCGCTCTCCACTCCGGCGCCATTCTGACTCAGCGTGCAGGCGGAGACGATGAAGTTGGTACCGCCACTCGGAGTTCCGAGGCCATCGAAGGCGATCGCGCCGCCAGAGTTGCTGGCCTCGTTCAGCTTGAAACGGCAGCCAGCGACGATGCGCCCCCCCGTCGGCAGGAGGCTTCGATCGGCGTAGAGACCCCCGCCGAAACTGGCTTCGTTGCGGAGGAAGGTCGAGTTGTAGACGAGGAAGCGGGTGCGTGTGTAGGCACCGCCACCTGCACCACCGGCGACGTTGTCGGTGAAGCGGCAGTACTTCGCGTTCGACGTAACCCCCACGGCATAGAGTCCGGCGCCGCGATCCGAGGCGGAGTTCTGATCCACGTTCACGGTATCGAGGAGCAGCGAATCCGCGAGCGAGTAGATGCCGCCGCCGTGCACGTTGCCGGACGCGCTGTCGTTGGCATTGCCGCCCGTGACGACGAGATTCGCGATGATCACTCCGGGGTCCAGCGGATCGCTGAACGCGGGGATGGTGACGACATGATGCGCGCGACCCGCGGCGCCGAGGCTACCGCTCAGCACGGTGCCGGTCGCGAAGCCCACCGGCGGCGGCGTGTTGGTGATCGCGTTCCACGAGCCCTGGATCGTGGTGCCGGAAGGAACGAGGAAGGTCGCCGAGCGAGGATTGCCCGGGATCGTGAGCGTGTTCGGCGCGAAGGTTCCGCGACCGATGCGGATCACGTCCGTGCCCGACGAAGCGGCTGCTTGCGCGAGCGCGGCGTCCAGAGTGTCGAAGGCGGTGGCCCACGTCGTGCCAGGGCCGCTCGGGCTGCCGTTCTGCGCGACGTACCAGGTGCTCGGGACCTGAGCTGGAGCGCGCGCGGCGCACGAAGCGATGCCGCAGAAGAGGAAGAGATGCTGGCGGAGACGCGAGCCGAGCTCGCGCGATGCGATGGAGCGCATGTTGCTCACCTTGAGGTCGAGAGAGAAGACCGCGCCACGGACCATCCGGACGCGAGGTGAACGTGCGCGTAGAGTGCTGCGCGAAGGTTGCAGGAGTTCGCGCATTTCTGTTCTCGACGATCGTGCGTTGCAGCGTGGCAAGAACAGCGTGCGCCGCGACGAATGGGACATCGTCGTGGCGCGCGGCAGAGGTGAGAGGCAGCGGATCGAGTCGACCCTTCGCGGTGCTCGCGAGCGGATCAGTCCTTCCGCATCAAGCGCTGCACGCTGAGCTTGCCGCTCACCGCGCAGGGACGCCGGCCGACCTGGCGGACGTGGACGTCGAAGTGCTTGCCCTGCGCGAGCAGGCAACCCTCGACCTCGAAGCGGAAGCTGGCGGCGTCGCAGACGGTGCGTTGGAAGACGGCGATGCCGGTCTTGCGATGGCGCACGGTGATCTCGACTTCGCGGCCGGAGACGCAGGGCGCCCAGAGGAGCGTCGCGCAGCCGGCGGCGTCGACCTCGAACTCGCGGTCCACGCAGGCGTGACGTTCGGCGGCGAGGTCGACGTTCATCGTCTTGGTGCGCCATTCGAGCTTCGGGCGATGGAGGCTCGCGGCGGCGGCGTGGCCGAGGGGCAGGGCGAAGCAGACGAGGGCGGCGAGGGCGCTGTGGATGGCGGTACGCATGACGTTCCTCCGGGGCGGGGGCTCGAGGGCTCTCGAGCGACGGGGCCCCTGGATGGCAAGCGCCGGACCAGGCGGGGAATAGGATCGCAAGTGGAGCTGCGGCAACGACTTCCGTCGGGCGGCCCGTGCGGCGTCGGCGCGGTGCGTCCCGCGCGTGGGACGGCGCTCGCGGGGCGAACGGGGACAGACGGGGGAGATCGGAGGGAACGCGGCGCGCCGTGGGGCGGCGTGCACGAGGGCGAGGCCGCGAGCGGAGCGTGGGGCTCCGCGAGCGCGAGCGGGGTTCGCCCCCGCGCTGGGCCGGGCTCGCGCGCCGCCGGTCGAGCAGAGCGAGAACGCCGCGCGTTTCGGGCTCGACGCTTCGGGCTCGAACGCCGCGAGCTCAGCGCGCGAGCAACGCCACGCGCGCGCGCTCGGCTTCGAGGCCGTAGGAGACCAGCGCCTTGCGTTCGCTCTTCTGCACGGCGTCGAAGTCCGCGCGCGTGCGCATTCCGCGCCAGCCTTCGCGCAGCAGGACTTGCGCGGTAGGGCCGCCGAGCGGGTTCCCCGGTCCGAGGAGGATCACGACGTCGGGCGCGAGCTCGCGCAGCAGCACGCGCACGGTGGCCGAGTAATCGAAGGTCTCGGTGACCTGATGGCCGAGCGTGTACTCGCAGAGGGAACGCGGATCGGCGCTCCACGGCGACCAGAGGAAGCCGCGGCCGTCGACGAGCGGGAGCTCGGGCGGGCCCCACGGTAGATCGGCGAGCTCTTGGAACGCGCGTGCGGAGACCTCGCGCAGCAAGCTCGTGTGGAACGGCCCGTGCATCGCGAGGCGCAGCGGATACTTCTTCGCGCCGCGCTCGAGTGGAGGGAGCGTCGCGAGCGCGGCTTGGATGCCGGCTTCGGTGCCGGCGAGCACGGCGTAGCCGCCGAGCTCGATCGAGCGCGCGAGCGCCTCCTCGCCGTGGTTCGCGCGCACCGAGAGGAGCGTCCCCTCGAGTGCCGCTTCGAGCTCGGCATCGGGGAGCCAGGTACTCTCGTCGATGCGCGGGTAGAGGATCTGTCCGCCCGCGACGCCGGCTTGCAGGCGCGCCATCGTCTGGATGAGCCGGTGCGCGTGCTCGGGCGGCAAGGCACCCGCGACGCCGAGGGCGGAGTACCAGCCGAGCGAGTTCCCGCCGACGCCGACGATGTCGAAGTGCGAGCGCAGCGCCAGCGAGTCGAGGAAGCTCGTGGCGTAGATCAGCGCGGAGGCGTTCTCGCCCTTCAAGTGCGTCGCGGGGCGGAACGGCGGCTGATCGAGGTCGCGGAGCAGCGGCAAGCCTGCGGCTTCGCGCTCCGCATCGAAGGTCGCGATCCAGCCCTGCGCGAGATCGCGCAGCTCGGGATCGGCGTCGTGGCGGCGCAAGGCTCCTTGCTCGGCCGCGGTGTAAGAGCCGCGGCCCGGAGCGATCACGACGGCGGTGGGGCGTGCCTGGCTCATCGCGGCACCTCCGCGCGCGCATCCTGCGCGCGTGGCGGCGCGCTCGCCCGGCGATCGAGCAGCGCGCGCGCGGCGTCGAGGATGCTCTCCTTCGACGGCGAGACGAGCGGGGCCGCGGGGCCGAGCGGGACGAAGGTGTCGGCGCCGGTGTGGCGCGCGGCGAGCACGCTGCCGCCGGTCCGCTCGTAGAGCGCGCTCATCAAGGCCTCCGAGACACCGCCGCCCGTCGCGCGCGCTTCGTCGACGAAGAGCACGGTTCCGGCGGCGCGCGCTTCGCGGACCACCGTGTCGACATCGAGCGGCAGGAGCCACTGCAAGTCGACGAGGCGCACCTGGATGCCGCGTTCGCGCTGGAGGATCGCGGCGGCTTGGCACGAGAGGTAGAAGCCGTTCGCGTAGGAGACGATCACGAGGTCGGCGACACCTGCCGCGCCGTGCACGCGCGCCTTGCCGAACTCCGCGGCTTCGCCGAGCGGCGGGTAGGGGAAGAGCCAGCCGCCGTCGCCTTCCTCGTGCAGGTCGCGCACGGGATACATCGCGATGGGCTCGACGAAGAGCACGACCGCGCCTTCCTTCACCGCGAGTGCCGCGCAGGTGCGCAGCAAGCGCACCGCGTCGTCGCCGCGCGAGGGCGTCGCGACGATGATGCCGGGGATATCGCGCAGGGCGCCGATCGAGTTGTCGTTGTGGAAGTGGCCGCCGAAGCCCTTCTGGTACGAGAACCCGGCGATGCGCACGAGCATCGGGTTCCGGTATTGCCCGGCGGAGAAGTACTGCAACGACGCCGCTTCGCCGCGGATCTGATCGCAGGCGTTGTGGTAGTAGGCGAGGTACTGGATCTCGGGGATCGGCAGCAAGCCGATCTGCGCGAAACCCGACGCCATGCCGAGGATCATCGTCTCGTCGAGCAAGGTATTGAACACGCGCCCGAGCCCGAAGGTCGAGGCCAGCTCGGCGGTGACGCCGTAGACGCCGCCCTTCTTCGCGACGTCCTCGCCGAAGAGCAGCGCTTGCGGGTACTTCGCGAAGAGCTCCTTCAGCGCTTCGTTGATGCGCGCGCCGAGCGGGCGGGGCTTCGCCTGCTTCTCCGGCAGCTTCGATTCGCCGCCGATCGCTTCGGTGCGCGCGGCGCGGTGATCGCTGCGCGCGGCTTCCGCGCGCACACCCTCGGGATCGCGATGGCGGAGCGCCGCGTTCACTTGCTCGAGCGTCGTCAGCTTCGGGCGCGTGCGCGCTTCCTGCGAGGCGCGCGCGACGCGCTGCTCCAAGCTGCGGTAGAGGGCGAGCAACTGCTCGCGCGTGAGCAAGCCGCGCTCCAGGATCGTCCGCGCGCTCGCGAGCAAGGGATCCAGGGCTTCGGCGGCCTCGATCTCGGCCACATCTCGGTAGCCGCTCTCGATGTCGCTGCCGGCGTGGCCGAGCAGGCGCACGGTGCGCAGATGCAGGAAGGTCGGGCGGCGCGTGGCGCGGCAGTGCGCGATCGCCGCTTCGCTCGTCGCATACGCATCGACCAGATCCAGTCCGTCACCCGCGAAGTAGTCGATGCCGGGGCGCTGCGAGAAGTTGCGCGCGATCCAGCCTTGCGGCGTCTTCACCGAGATGCCGATGCCGTTGTCCTCGCAGAGGAAGAGGATCGGCACGGGCAGGCGCTGATGGCTCGCCCAGCTCGCGGCGTTGAATGCGGTCTGCGCGGTGGCGTGGTTCGTGGAGGCGTCGCCGAAGGTGCAGCAGACGATGGCGTCGGCGGGCAGCGGGCACTCGAGGCCGAGGCGCTGCGCGCGCTCGAGCCCGAACGCCATGCCGACCGCCTTCGGGAGATGCGAGGCGATGGTGCTCGTCTGCGGTGGGATCCAGAGGCGCCTCGAGCCCCAGACCTTGTGCCGCCCGCCCGAGGTCGGGTCCTCCGCGCTCGCGCAGAAGGAGAGCAGCGCGTCGAAGAGCGGCGTCTCGCCGGGCGTCTTCATCGCGCGCGCCATCACGAAGCCGCCGGAGCGGTAGTGCAGCAGCGCGGGATCGGTGATCTCGAGCAGATCGCCTAAGACGGCGTTCCCTTCGTGGCCCGAGCTGCCGATCGTGTAGAAGCCGATGTTGGCGTTCTTCAGGCGCCGGGCCTCGAGGTCGAGCAAGCGCGAGAGGAGCTGCGCCTCGAAGAGCCGGATCGCGCCGCGCCCGTCGAGCGAGCTCTCGGCGTGCAGGGGAGCGTCGGGATCGGCGGCGCGCGGCGGCGCTTCGAATCCCTGGATCAAGGCGAGCAGGTTCTGCTCGACGATGGCTTCGCGGCGGAGGCTCATGGCGGGTTCTCGAGGCGCGGGAACATAGCACGCAGGGCCGGGCAGCGTCTCGCTCCGCGCGCGCGCCTCTCGCGGGGAACCGGCGCCTCTCCCGGCGACGCTCCCGCGCGAGCTCGGGACGACTCCCGAACGACTTCGGAACGACTTCGGAAAGTCGTGTGACCTTCTCGGTCGAGCGCGTCCTCGGGGGCGAACGAAGCGGGTCCGGACTTCGAGTCCGCAACGACGAGCAGGATGGAGCGGGGTCTCCATGAACGGGTGGAGGAACGAGGTTGGCGAGTGCGGGGCCGCGCGGCGCGACCTCACGGACGAGGTGCTCATCGAGCATCGCGCCGTGTTGGTGCGCTACGTGCTCAAGCTCTCCCGCGACGAGCACGTCGCGGAGGACGTCGCGCAGGAGGCGATCCTGCGCGCGTTGGAGGGCCGGGGCTGCCCCGACGATGCCGAACGCGCGCTGCGTTGGCTGAAGCGCACTGCCTATCACTTGTGGGTCGACGTGCTGCGGCGGCGCAGCCATCGCGAGTCCCTGAGCGAAGGCGACGAGTGGATCGTCGCCGAAACCGGGGTCGCGGCGGACGAGCGCGAGGTGCAGCTCGGCGAGACCACGGTCGATTGGGAGTGGCTGCAGCAGGAGCTGCCGCGCGCGATCCACGGCGTGCCGAACTCGTATCGCGATCTGATCCGCCGACGCTACGTCGGCGGCCAGAGCTGCCGCGTCATCGCGTCAGCCGTCGGTCTCACCGTCGGCAGCGTGAAGACGCGCCTCTACCGCGGTCGCAAGGTCCTGCGCCGCGTCCTGCGTTCGCGGGCGCGCAGCCGTGATCTCTACGTCCCGCGTGCGGGAAGGAACTCGGGAGGAACCCGAACATGAGTTGGATGCATCGATCCGGACGCGCGCTCGGCGCGCTGCTCATCTGTGGTGGTCTGGCACTCGGCGTCGCGGCGCAGGAGCCCGCGGGTGAGGCCAAGGCCGCGATCACCGCGGCGGCCAAGGTCCAGCAAGAGGCGCGCGGCAAGCGCGGCGAGGAGCGCACGGCGATCCTCGAGCGCGCGGTGGCCGCGTTCGATCAGGCGGCGAAGGACTTCGCCGGTGACAAGGTCGCGAGCCAGGAGGCCTTGTATCGCGGTGCCGGGATCCTGCGCGGCCTCGGTCGCAACGACGAGGCGCGCGAGCGCTACGAGCGCGCCGTCGAGCTCGGCGCGGTGAAGGCGAACACGGCGCGCTCGATGCTCGAGCTCGGGCACCTCGCGCGGCGGCGCAGCGACGTCGCCGGAGCGAAGGCCTGGTACGAGCGCGTGGCGAGCGAGTTCGCGACGTTGCTGCCGTACCGCGACGACGCGCTGCTCTGGCTCGGCAAGCTCTTCCGCGACCAGGGGAACCAAGCCGCGGCGCGCGAGCGCTGGCAGCCGGTGGCCGAGGGCGGGGAGAGCGCGAGCGATCGGATCCAAGCCTTCGATCTGATCGCGCGCTCCTGGCTCGCGCAGAGCGACGCGAAGCAGGCGGCGGCGGTGATCGCTGCGTGCGACGAGGCGTTCCGCGAGCAGGCCACCGAGGACACCGCCGAAGGGCGGCGCATCGCCGGTGCCCTGGAGCGTATGCGCTCCCGCGCCGAGCTCGAGAAGGCCGGCGATGGCGGCGGGGATACGGGCGGCGACGACGCGGAGGGGACTCCCGCGCCGAAGCCGAAGGGCTCTGGGGATCGCGGCAAGCGTTGAGGCACGCTCGCCGTGAAAGGGCCGCGGGCGGAGCGCTGCTCGTCAGCGCTTCGCCCGCATTTTCTTTCACGCTACTCTCTGCTCTCGCGCGAGCTCTCGCGCGAAGCCGAAGGCGCGCGGGCTATTCGGCCGGATTCACCGGCGCGCAGCCGATCGCGTAGTAGGTGAAGCCTTCCTTCTGCAGCGTCTTCGGCGAGTAGATGTTGCGCCCATCGAAGATGATCGGCGTCTTCATCAGCTCGCGCATCTTCTCGAAGTTCGGTCGGCGGAACTCGTTCCACTCGGTGACGACGATCATCGCGTCGGCGCCGGGGAGCGTGTCGTAGGGGCGCTGGTGGTATTCGATGCGCTCGCCGAAGACCTTCTTCGCTTCCTTGATCGCCTCGGGGTCGGTCGCGCGGATCTTGGCTCCCGCCGCGAGCAGCTCCTCGATCACGGTGACCGACGGCGCTTCGCGCATGTCGTCGGTGCGCGGCTTGAACGAGAGCCCCCAGACCGCGAAGCAGCGGCCCTTCAGATCGTCGCCGAAGCGCTGCTTCACCCAGCTCACGATCTTCTTCTTCTGGCGCTCGTTCACTTCCTCCACGGCCTCGAGCACGCGGAACTTGTAGCCCTTGCTCGCCGCGGTGCGGACGATCGCCTGCACGTCTTTCGGGAAGCAGGAGCCGCCGTAGCCCAAGCCCGCGAAGAGGAAGGAGTGCCCGATCCGCGAATCGGAGCCGATGCCCTCGCGCACGCGATTCACGTCGGCGCCGACGAGCTCGCAGAGGTTGGCGATCTCGTTCATGAACGAGATGCGCGTCGCGAGCATGGCGTTCGCGGCGTACTTGGTCATCTCGGCGCTCGCGACGTCCATCGTGATCACCGGGTTGCCGGTGCGGACGAAGGGCGCGTAGAGCTCCTTCATGATCTCGGCGACGCGCGGATCGGAGGTGCCGATCACGACGCGGTCGGGCTTCATGAAGTCCTCGAGCGCCGCACCTTCCTTCAGGAACTCGGGGTTCGAGACGACATCGAAGTCGTGCTCGGTGACGCCGGCGATGGCGCTGCGCACGAGCTCGGCCGTGCCGACCGGCACCGTCGACTTGTCGACGATGATCTTGTAGCCGTTCATCGCCTTGCCGATCGAGCGCGCGGCGGCGAGCACGTACTTCAGGTCCGCGCTGCCGTCCTCGCCGGGCGGCGTGCCGACGGCGATGAACTGGATCAGCGACTCCTTCACCGCTTGCTCGACGTCGGTGGTGAAGCGCAGGCGTCCGTCCTCGACGTTCCGCTTCACGAGCTCCTCCAGGCCGGGCTCGTAGATCGGGATCTGCCCCTCCTGGAGCATCTTCACCTTGCGCTCGTCGATGTCGACGCAGATGACGTCGTTGCCGCTCTCGGCGAAGCAGGTGCCGACGACCAGGCCGACGTATCCGGTTCCCAGGACGGTGATCTTCATCTCTTCTCGAACAGGGGGTGAGAGGGCGGCTCCGCGGAACGGGGTGCCCAGGACCTTCGAGCGAACGCGCGCGAGGTGCCTAGCCGCTTCCTATAGGAGGCGACCGAGCACCTGTCCACGCGCGACGCCACGCCGGGGGACCCTTCCGTGCGCCAAGGAGCTCTTTGCGCGTCGTCGGGCGGCCCGTACACTGCGCCGCCCCGCCTTCATCGGGCGGATCGGCACGGGCGATTAGCTCAGTCGGCTAGAGCGCCTGCCTTACAAGCAGGATGTCGGGGGTTCGAGTCCCTCATCGCCCATCGCAAGCGCGGCTCCTCGCGCGACCCCGACCGCGCTAGATCTGTGCCGGAGAACGAGTTAGGCGAGCGCTTCGGTCCTCTAGTCCACGGCGGAACCCGCGCGGGAACGCGGCCTGTGGGCCTGCTCTCTCCGAGGGATGCGGCCCTGGCCGAGGCAGATCGCTCGCCGCGCGAGAGGTGCGTCGATCAGCGCTGCAGCGCGATCCGCACTTCGAGCTTCTGGCCCTCGGCCAGTTCCAAGCGCGCGTCTTGGAAACGCGGCGGACCGAGAAAGGCGCTCGCGTTGTTGGAGACGCCCCAGGGCTCGATCGGCAGGCCGAGCCAGTTCTTGTCGAGCGCGCCGCTCGCGTTCTCGTCGTGGAACGCGGCCACCGCGAGCGGACCCGCGGGGAGGTCGTTGAACTCCGCGCGCACGCTGGTGCCGGCGATCGGCAGATGGAGCCCCCGCGCGGCGCGCTCGGACGCATCGGGGAAGCCCTCCGGGCCGAAGAAGAGCGCGAAGTAGAGCTCGCCCTTCGCGCTCTCGAAGCCCTCGACGGTCACCGCGAGGGACGCGCTGCCGCGGGGCGAGGCGTCGGGATCGGGCAGCGCCGGCTGCGGCACGGGAGCGGGATCGGCGCCGCACGCGGCGAGCGTCGCGCACGCGAGGACGGCGCGGAAGAGACCCCGGGGAATTCGCTCGGAAGCGCTCATCGCGCGGCCTCTTGTAAGCAGGGCAGGATCTCTTCCGGAAACCAGAGGGAGCGCTCTTCGCGCGCCGCGCGCGCGGCGGCGCGTCCGCGGCCGCGCGCGGGCAGCTCTTCGATCACGCCGAGCGCGGCGCGCGCGACGTGGAGCAGCTTCTCGTGCAGCGGCACCACCGCGCGGCCGAGCGTCACGTCGCAGCCGCGGCGCTCGACGCGGCGTCCGATCGCGGCGTAGACGCGGCGCGCGGTGCGGATCGAGAGCGCGGTTCGCCACGGCAGCGCGGCGATCCCGCAGTCGCCGGAGGCGTAGTAGGCGTCGGCCTCGCGCAGCAGGGCCTGCACCGCCCGCGCCATCGGCTCGACGGCGTGCGCGGGGAACGGGCGGCCGAGATGGAGATGCAGGTCGCGGACGCCCGCGGCGCGCAGCAGCTCCTCCGGCACGTAGAGCCGGCCCATGTCCCAGTCCTCCAGCACGTCGCGGCAGATGTTCGTGATCTGCATCGCCATGCCGAGATGCGCCGCGCGGCGCAGCGCCTCCGGATCGCGCACTTCGAGCGTCGGGCACATCATCAAGCCCACGACGCCCGCGACGCGGAAGCAGTAGCGCAGCAAGTCGTCGCGCGTCTCGTACCACGAGAGCTCGCAGTCCATCTCCAGACCCGCGAGGAGCTCTTCCGGCAGCGTGCGCGGCAGGGCTCGCTCGCGCACGACCGACTGGAACGCGCGCAGGATCGGCTCGGCGAGGATCTCCCCGCCGTAGATCGAATCGAGCTCCTGGTGCAGGCGCCGCAGCGAGGCGCGCGCTTCGGCGTTCGTCGCGAGATCGACCGTGTCGTCGGCGCGGCGGCACCAGGCATAGAGGATCGCCGCTTCGTCGGCTTGCTGCCGCGGCAGGAGCTTCGCGGCGAGGGCGAAGCTCTTCGAGTTCCGCGCGATGCTCGCGCGGCACGGGGCGACTTCGCGGGTCACGATGCGTAGTCCTCGAGCACGAGCGCGGCCGTGGCCTTCGCCGAATTCACGACACCGGGAACACCGGCGCCGGGATGCGTGCCCGCGCCGACGAGATAGAGACCTTGGATCCGCGCGTCGCGATTGTGCGGGCGGAAGTAGGCGCTCTGCGTCAAGCGCGGCGCACAGGAGAAGGCCGAGCCGTGATACGAGCGCAGCTCGTCGCGGAAGTCCGCCGGCGTCAGCCAGCGCTTCACGACCACATGGCGACGCAGATCCGGGAGCTCGCGCTCCAAGGCCGCGAGCAACTTCTCCGCGTAGGGCGCCGCGGCTTGCGACCAGTCGATCGGCGCATTGCCGAGATGCGGCACCGGTGAGAGCACGTAGAAGGTGCCGCAGCCCGCGGGGGCCAGCGAGGGATCCGTGACGGTCGGCGAGTGCAGGTAGAGCGAGAAGTCCTCCGGCAGCGCGGCGCCGTGGAAGATCTCCTGCAGGAGCTCCTTGTAGCGCGGGCCGAAGAGCACGGTGTGATGCGCGACCTCGTCGCGATAGCTGCGATCGGTGCCGAAATAGAGCACGAAGAGCGACATCGACCACTCCATGCGTTCGAGCTTCTTCGTCCGCGCCGCGGCGCGCGCATCGCCGGCGTAGAGCTGACCATAGGTGTGGTGCACGTCCGCGTTCGACACGACGAGGTCGAACGGCTCCGCGGCGCGCGCGTCGGTGGTCACCAGATGGCGCGTGGCGCGTCCGGTGCCTTCGACGGCGATGCGGCGCACCGGGCTCGCGAGGCGGAGCTCGCCGCCCGCGTCCTGGAAGAGCTGGACCAGCGCGCGCACGAGCGCGCCCGTTCCGCCGCGGGGGAAGAAGACGCCCCAGTTCCTCTCGAGGTAGTGGATCAGCGTGTAGATCGAGCTGCTCTCGAAGGGATTGCCGCCGACGAGCAGCGAGTGGAACGAGAGCGCCTGGCGCAGATGCTCGTGCTTCACGTAGCGCGCGACCGTGCGATACACGGAGCGATCGGCGCGCAGCGCGGCGAGCTGCGGTGCGACGCGCACCATGTCCCAGAAGCGCAGGAACGGCTGCGCCGCGAGGTCGCGGTAGCCGGCGTCGAAGACGCGCTTGCTGTAATCGACGAAGCGCAGGTAGCCCTGCTCGTCGCCCGGGTAGAGCCGCGCGATCTGCGCCAGCATCGACGCGTTCTCGCCGGTGTAGTCGAAGCGCTCGCCGTCGCTCCAGATCAAGCGATAGAGCGGCTTCACCGGGATCAGCTCGACGTAGTCGGCGAGGCGCTTGCCGGCGACTTCGAAGAGCTCTTCCAGGCACGGCGGCGCGGTGATCACCGTGGGCCCGCCATCGAAGACGAAGCCCTGGTCTTCGTACACGTAGGCCCGTCCGCCCGGCTTGTCGCGCGCTTCGAAGAGCGTCGTGCGGATGCCGGCGGCTTGGAGGCGGATCGCGGCGGCGAGGCCGCCGAAGCCGCTGCCGATCACCGCGGCGCGCGTCGTGCGCTGCTCAGGCATGTGCCACCTCGCGGGCCGCGCCGCGGGCGCGTTCGCTCGCGCGCCAGCGCGCGCGCAGCGAGAAGCCGCGCGGCGGCCTGCCGCCGAGCACGCGCGCGCGATCGAGGAAGGTCGCGCGCAGCGCGTAGAAGCGGAGGATCGTCGGCTCGGGCAGGCGGTAGAAGCGCTCGAAGACGTGCGCGCGATCGCGCGGCTCGAACCAGCGGAAGAGCAATCGATTCAGCGCGCGCGCGTGGCGCGCCGGCGCTTCGAGCGCGCGCGCGAGCTGGCGCAGCGGACCTTGGAAGAGCTGTTCCGGCTCGACCTCGGTGCTGAGCAAGGCGAGGCGCACGGCGAGCGGGAAAGAGTAGCCGGTGGCGGGGTGGAACCAGCCGCCGCGGTACCCGGCGCGCAGCGGCGGGCCCGCGGTCTCGAAGCGATGTTCGCTCCACGGCATCGGCAGCACGCCGTGCTCTTCGCGCGCGATGCCGGAGACGGCGAGGCCGAGCTCCTCGGCGTAGCGCAGCACTTCGGCGCGGAGCTCGTCGCGCTCGAGCTCGGGCGTGTCCGCGAAGCGCGTGTCCTCGAGCAGCACGCGCCGGGGGCCGAAGGGCAGAGCGTAGAAGAAGCGGTAGCCCTGCGCTTGGTCGACGCAGGCATCCATCAGGATCGGCCGCTGCAGCGCGTGATCGCGCGCGAGCTCGAGCTCGAGGCCGAGGAACTTCTGGTAACCGCACGCGCCGTTCCGCGCGGTGCGGGGCGCGCCGCCGGTCGCGTCGACGACGAGGCGCGCTCCGAGCGTCCGGCCGTCGTCGAGGACGACGCGCTGCGCTTCGATGCGGATCGCGCGACGTCCGACGAAGAGCGCGCAGTCCGCGCGCGCCGCGAAGCGCTGCTGCAGCACCGCGGACGCGTGGCGCGACGTGAAGCCCAGGTACTCCGAGCTCAGCGTGCGCCGCAGGTTCTCGAAGCGCACTTCGTAGCCGGACCAGCGGTGCTCGATCAGCGGCTCGACGAAGCCGCGCGCCGCCGCTGGCAGGTCCTCGCCGTGGAAGGACCAGGTGCGCTCCAGCGGAGCGCCGCGCTCGCGCTCCACCAGCGCGACGCGGGCCGTCGGGCGCCGCTCGAGCCAAGCCAGAGCGACCAGCGCCCCTTGCAGACCTCCACCCACGACGACGCAGTCGAATGGGTGGAGGTCGGCGGGGTCGGACATGGGTAGGTGACGAACGTGCGCGCAGCGGCTCGGTCGCTGGGCTTCGCACGAGAGGTGCTGGCGGAGGCACCTTCGCGACGGGGCGGAGTCGGACGTGCCGTAGTCTGCACGCCGTCAGCCGAGGTGCAAGAACGACCTCGCTCCGCTCTCCCGGTCCGCCGAAGCGTGGTCAGCGTGACCCGCGCGGGCCGGGTCCCGGCGGCTTCGCAGCCGCGCAGGCCGCGGGCGGCTCGGCAGCACAGGAGGACGGCGCCGACGCGGCGCAGGCCGCAGGGGCTCCGGCCGCGCACGCGGCGGCCTTGACGGTCGAGCAGGCGCCGCCGCCGCAAGCGCTGTCGGACGGTCCGCGCCGGTTCCATGGCGCCTTCGCGAGGAGGAGCCCCATGCCGCACCAATCGGTCATGCCGGCGAAGATGAGCCCGGCGCCGACGAAGCCGGAGACGCCGAGGAAGAGCGGGTTCACGAACGCGCCGAAGAGGACACCGAGCAGGACCAGCGAGCCCGCC
>JAEUHW010000075.1 GCA_016793245.1 Planctomycetota bacterium | reverse complement strand
AGGCTCACGCCGCTCTGGCCGGAGTCGTCGACGCGAGATTGGTACCCGATCCCATGACGTGCGCGAACGTTCGAACGCGAGAACCGCGACGACCGCTCCGCCAGCCCTCCGGCGAAGCAAGCGCCGCGCCCGCCGCGCGTGCACGGCATCGAACGACATCGCGTGTCGAAGCGTGCTCGACGTCGAACGCGATTCGAGAGCGATCGCGGCGGTCACGGCGCTTGCATCGCCTTTGGGATGCGGCTCCGCTACGTCGATAGCCATCGTGCGCCGTTTCGGAGCCCGCGGGAGGCGGGGGCTCCGAAACTCATGCTACGGAAGAGATCGGACATCGACGCGAGGACCACGTCGAGAGACATCGGTTCGTCGCCCGCGCGGCGCAGCGAGATCGGGCAGCGAACAACGTCGCCGTATCAAGTTTCCGACTTTCTAGGAAACTGAAGAGGCCCCTTCTGCGTTCTACATACTGGAACGACATCGGGGAAGGCGACGCAGCACGAGGCAGAGGAAGCCACATGCGCCGCGAGGATCAACAGCTCGAGTTCGACTTCCGTCAGCATGGTGGCAAGCGGAAGGGCGCGGGACGGAAGCCGAAGAATGCCGAGCCCGGCATGCCGCACCGTCAGCGCGCGATAAAGAAGCGCGGCCAGCCTCTCTTGATCACCGTGCGTCTGGCGGATGGCCTGCCGTCGCTGCGCCGCGGCGGAGCTCTGAAGCTCGTGCTCGCGGCGCTCAGCGCGAGCAGCGATCGGCACGGAGTGAGGATCATCCACTACACCGTGCAAGGCAACCACTTGCACTTCCTGGTCGAAGCCGACGATCGAGAGTGCGTTGCGCGTGGCATGAACGCATTGCTCAGTCCGCTCGCGCGCGCATTGAACAAGCTCTGGGGCCGCCGCGGGAAGGTGTTTCCCGAGCGCTATCACGACGAAGTGATCTCGACGCCCACGCAGGCTAGGAACGCGTTGCGCTATGTGCTGCAGAACGGCAAGAAGCATGGCGTCGTGCCGCAAGCGTCGATCGATCTGTGCTCGAGCGCGCCCGTGTTCGATGGTTGGATCGAACGTCCATCGATCCAGTCGATCCCAAGCGCGCCGGTGGTCGCTTCCGTTGCGCCCGCCTCGACCTGGCTCCTCACCACCGGCTGGCGCCGGCACGGCCTGCTCGACCTCCGCGAGCTGCCGCAGCACAAGAAGCACACCGGCCGACCGCGCGCGAACGTAGCCGAATCAAGTCGACGAGCGACCTCGCGCTGACTCACTCCGCCCTACCGCCGCGCGGGCGTGGAACCCCGTGTCCATCGACGTCGTTCTCGCGTCGACGTCCGATCGCACCCAATAGCATGAGTTTCGGAGCCCCCGTCTCCAGCGGGCTCCGAAACGGCGCACGACCTCCATCGACGAAGCGGAGCCGCGCCCGGAGGCGCAGCAAGCGACGTGAACGACGCGCTGCGTTCCGCGTTTCTCGCTCGCGTGGTTCACGCATCGACTCGCGAACACCATCGACGTGGTTCGCGCGCGTCGGGCGCGACGCTTGCTTCGCCGTAGGGCCGGGCGTAGCGCATGCGCGGTCTTGCGTTCGCTCGCCTCTCGCTTTCACTCTCTCGCGCCAGGCACCCACGCGTCGCTCCGCGAACGAGGCCGACGCATCGCCACCGAAAACACCTCGGGCGCTCCTCCCCAGTTCCAAGGAACCAGGAGCAGCGCCCGATCGCGGCTGTTTGGGCAGTCTCGGAGCGAGCTACTTGCCCTTCGGCTTCAGCTTGTCGGCCTTCGTCTTCCACTCCGAATCGCCGGGGAGGGAGCGCAGCTTCTCGACCAGGGCGGTAGCACGCTGCTCGAAGCCGGGCTCGCTGGAGGAATAGAAGACCGCCGCGGCCTTGTAGAGCATCTCCTGCGCCTGCACCGGATCGAGCGTCGCCTTGTAGGTGACGTAGGTGTTCAGCAGCGGCTCCCAGGTGCTGGAGAAGGACTTCGCCTGGTCTTCCGGCTTGGCGCGCTCCCAGAGCGCGAAGCGGGAGACTCCGAGGCCGTAGAACGCCTCGGCGAGCACGGCATCTTCGGCGTCGTTCGCGCTCGCGATCTGCGCGTAGACCTTCTCGGCCTTGTCGAAGGCGCCGCCCTTGATGTCGATGCCGGCCATCGTGGTCATCACGCGGTAGCGCACGCCGGGATAGGCCTGCGCCGCGGGCTCGGCGGCGAGCTCCTCGAGTTGCTTCCGCATCTGCGCCTCGTCCTTCACCTTGCGGATCAGGTAGATGCGCGCGTCGAACTGCCACTTGCCCGAGATCGCGCCGCTCTTCGATTCCTCGACGATGCGATCGGCCCACTTGGAGTCGTTCTTGTTCCAGTCGGAGAGCGCCATCAACGCCAGCGGGTAGAGATAGGACTCCTTGCTCGCCGCGTCGTTGACGAAGGCCTCCAGCTTCGCGCTGGCGTTCTTGTGGTCGCGCGCGTCCTTCAGCGCCAACGCCTGGAAGTAGCTGGCGGTCGACTGCAGCCACTTGTGCTTCTTCAGCAGGCGCTGATCCTGGAGGCACTTGTCGAAGAGGGCCGCGGCATCCTGCCGACCGTTCTGGTAGGCCTCGTACGCTTCGACGTACGCGACCGGCACGTCGGAGTACTCGATGTACTCCACCTGCCAGGCCTCGAGCGTCTCGCGCTTCCCTTCCTTCACGTAGACCACTTCCTTCGCGTCGGCCTTCTTCACCTCGACGTCGAAGATCTCCTTGCCGCCGGCGAGGTAGAGGTTGTCCGCGAGGGCCGCGTCGGCGGAGAAACAGCCGAGGACCAGCACGGCGGACCAGAACGAACGCATCGTCATCGCTTGAGGCTCCCTACGAGGGCGAAAGACGCGCACCCGAGCTCGGGCACGCGGATCCAGGAGGGCGTGGCGGAACCCGAGAACGGCCGGTCGCGAGCGCGGTTCCCGGCCTTCTGGGGGGAGGCATGATAGGGAGGTCGCCGGGGAGCGTCAACGCGGGCGGGAGACCGCGCAGCACCCCCATCGACCTCATTGCGGCTTGCCCGGTTCCACATCCGGTCGCGGGTCGAGCGCCCCCAAGCGGCGGAGCGCGATCAGCTGCGCCACGATGGCGACCGCGATCTCGCCGTGCGTGCGCGCCCCGAGGGCGAGGCCCGTCGGCGATCGCACGGCGGCGAGCCAGCGCGCATCGACCCCGCGCTCCTCGAGCTGGTCGAAGAGCACCTTCCGCTTCGCGCGCGACCCGATCATCCCGAGGTAACGCGGCTTCGCCCCGGCGCGGAAGAGCGCCTCGAGCACCGTGCCGTCGTCGATGTGCCCGCGCGTCACCACGATCAGGAACGCGTGCTCCGCGCCGCCGAGGCGCGCGACCTGCTCCGCCCACGGCGCGGCGATCACTTCCTCGGCCTCGGGGAAGCGCTCGCGCGTCGCGAACGCCTCGCGTTCGTCGCCGACCACCACGCGAAAGCCGGCGAGCTTCGCAACTTGCGCCACCGAAGACGAGATGTGCCCCGCCCCGAAGAGCACGAGCGTGGGATCGGTCACCGCCTCGATGAAGATCTCGACCTTGCCGCCGCAGATCAGCCCCGAGTCGGGGTAGTCGCGCTCATTCAGCGCGAACGCGAGGCGCTTCGACTCCCCGCTGCGCAGCACCTCCTGCGCCGCGGCGTAGACCTCGGCCTCGACGCAGCCGCCCCCTACCGTGCCCACGAAGCTCCCGTCGGCGCGCACCAGCATCTTCATGCTGGCCTTGCCCGGCGTGGAGCCCGCGGTCGAAGTGATCGTGCAGAGCGCCGCCGGCTCGCCGCGCCGACGCAGCGCGACGATCTCCTCGAAGATGTCGCTCATCGCGCTGCGCTCGCCTCGCTCTCGGGAGCTCCACTCGCCTTGGCGCCCTGCGGAGCGCTCGAAGGCAATGCGCGCGCCTCCAGGTTGCAGTCGCCCTCCAACCCCGCCGCGCGACTCGCGGCATGGATGCGATCCATCAAGCTCGCGAGGACATCGGCCGAGACGTCCGAGCTCGCCTCCAAGATCACCTCGCGCGAGCCGCCGCGCCGGAACGCCTCCTCCAACGCGCGATCGAGCTCGGGATCTGCGTAGCGCTCGCCCTCGATCTCCGCCCCACCGGGAAACGCGCGCACGAGCAGCGGCCCGCCGCCGAAGAGGCACGCGCCGAGCACCAGCGCGAGCGCCGACGACGTGGCGCGCAGGAGCGCGCGCGCCAGAAGTCGATGTGGATGCCGGGTCGCCGTTCTCACGTGCGCGGTTCTCAAGAGCGCGGTTCCTCGAGGCGCGCCACGACGACGCGTTGGAACGAGAGGATACTCGCGAGCGGCAGCGCGAGCACGGCCGCGTCGAGCGCGAGCAATCCGCGCGCGAGCCAGCCCTTCCCCGGCAACCAGCGCAGCGCCGGCAGATGGTCGGGGAATCCCGCCAGCGCATACGCGAGCCAGCCGAACGGCCGCGAAGCCTCCAACGCAAAGCCCGCCGCGGTGACGAGGCGCTCCATCTCGCGCGTGCGAAAGGCGCGGTCCTCGCGATCGAACGCATGCGCGCGAAATCGATGCAGCGCGCTCCGCGCGAGCCGGATCCACGGCGCGTCCTCGATCGGCTCGCTCAGCACCACTCGCCCGCCCGGCCGCAGTACGCGCCGCGCCTCGGTGAGAAAGCCCGAGTGGTCGCGGAGATGGTGCAAGCAGCCCTTCAACACCAACGCATCGAAGCTCGCCGCCGCGAACGGCAGCCGCTCGCCGTCGCCCCGCACCAGCGAAGCGGCCCCCGCGCGTTCACGCGCTCGCACCAACATATCCGCGCTGAGATCGAGACCGACGACCTCGAACGCGCACTCCTCTCGCGCCAGCAGATCGGCGAGCAGATGCCCCGTGCCGCAGCCGACCTCCAGCACGCGCGCGCCGCGCGGCACGTCGAGCAGGAGCTCGCGATGCCAAGCCGCGTGGAACGCGCGGCTCGCCGCATCGCCGTAGCGCCGCTCATAGCCGGGCGCGATGCGCCGGTGCAGGTCGATCTGCGCGCGCTGATTCCGGATCACGATCGTCGACGATGATGCATGACCGCGACGACGAGGAGCACCTCACCGTGCACGCGGAAGAGCAACGAGTAGGGAAAGCGGCGCAGCAAGCAACGGCGCACCTCGCCTTCCACTCGAGGAAACTCCTGAGGCGCCCGCAGCGCCGCGGAGACCGCGGCGTCGAGCGCTCGTCGGAACTCGGCCCCGAGCCCCTCGACGCGGTGCTCGTACCAACGAGCCGCTTCCTTGGCTTCGTCCCTTGCCTCCGGTCGAAACAGAACGCGCATCAGGTATCGCGGTGCTCGAGCTCGGCACGGACTCGATCCCAAGGGATCGCCGAGCTCGGGTCGAGATCGTGACTCGCGAGTCTACGCCGCAGCTCCGCGCGCTCTGCTTCCGTGAGGGCGGGCATCGCATCCGTCTCGGCGGCGATGCTGTCCCAGAGGTCTTCGACGAGCAGGAGCCGCTCGGCGAGCGAGAGGTGCGAGAAGTCGAGGAGAGGCTTGGCCATGCTCTGATCCTAGGCCGCACGTGGAGATCAGACCACCCCGGGGTTCGACGGCGCGATCGCGGCGGCAACCGCACGTTGCGGCGGCTCGAGACTCGAACGAAAGGACCGGCGAACTTCGCCGCGCCTGCCTCTACGGGCTGCGCTCGCGCCCCCGCCGCAGCACGAGATCCGCAAGCGCCCCCACCGCCAAGAGCTGCACGAAGGCGACGAAGAGCAACACGGTCTTGTCGGCGAGGTTCCCTTGCGACACGTCGTAGATGCCGCAGCCGAGCGCCAAGAGCCCGAAGAGAGCCGCGAGCGGCAGGAAGACGCGCAGCGGATCGAACCAGAGCGCCAAGCGCACGAGCAGCGCCGTGAAGGCCATGGTGTCGCGGAGCGGGCGGATCTTCGATCGACCGACTCTGCGCGCGAGCTCGATCGGCAGCCACTCGACGCGGCGGCCGCGCGCGAGCGCCGACACGGTGATCGTGCTCGTGAACGAGAAGCCCTGCGGCAGGAGCTCCCAGCACTCGAGGGCCAACTCGCGGCGGAAGACGCGGAGGCCCGAGTTGAGGTCGGGGATCGCTTCCCCCGTCACGGCGCTCGCGAAGCGCCGGAGCAGCGCCTTCGGCGCTCGTCGCAGCGCCGAGCTGCCGTCGGAGCCGCGCCGATCGCCGATCGCCATGTCCGCGCCTTCGTCGAGGCGCGCGAGCAAGCGCGCGAGGTCGGCGGGCGCATAGGTTCCGTCCGCGTCGAGGATCGCGATCCACGGCGCTTGCGTCGCGCGGATCCCGGTCTTCAGCGCCGCGCCGTAACCGCGCCCGGTCTCGTGGCGCAGCAGCCGGAGGAATGGCCGCGGGAGGAGCTCGATGCGCTCCTGCGAGCCGTCGTCGACGAGCGCCACCTCGAACGCGCGCCCACGCAGCGCCGCGGCGATCGAGTCGACCAGCGCGCCCAGGTCCACGCGCTCGTCGCGCACCGGGATGACGACGGCGATCGCGTGCTCGCGCGCGCGCAGCTCGGGTGAAGTCGCGGTGGGAAGCGCAGCGGTGGGGACGGAGCTCATCGGCCGTTCGGGTAGGACTGGGCATGCTAACCGATGGCCTCACGCACTCGCCTGCTCGCGATTCCGTCGCTTCGCCGGCATCGTTCCGCGGCGCGGCGGCTCTTCGTAAGCATGCCTCGCGAACCCATGGCATCCACCGCTCCCGATCCTCTCGCCCTCGAACGCGCCGCGCGCGAGCTCCGCGCGCTGGCGCGCGCGCTGCTGCGCGACGAGCACGGCGCCGACGAGCTCGTGCAGGACGCCTGGGTGCGCGCGCTCGAGCAGCCGCCGCGCAAAGGGCTCCTCGCTCGCGGGTGGTGGCGCGCGGTGCTGCGCCGCGCCGCGCACCGGCGCGGCGTGCGCGAGCGCGCGCGACGCGCGCGAGAGATCGCCGTCGCCCGCGCGGAGGCGCTGCCGCCCGCCGATCGCGCCCGAGAGCGCGCGGAGATCGCGCAGCGCGTGACCGCGGCCGTCGCCGCGCTGGAAGAGCCGTTCCGCACCGCGATCGCGCTGCGCTACCTGGAAGAGCTGCCGCCGCGCGTGATCGCGCGGCAGCTCGGCGTGCCGCTCGCCACCGTGAAGTCCCGTCTCGCGCGCGGGCTGCGCTCGCTGCGCGAGCAGCTCGCCAACTCGGGCGAGCCACCCGCCGCGGGTTGGCTCGCCGCGCTCGCGCTGACCGCGTTGCCCGCACCGTCGGCAGCGGCCTCGGCCGCAGCACTCGCGTTCCCCTGCGGAGTCCTCGCGATGAAGACGAAGCTCGCCCTTGCCGTGCTGCTCGTGCTCGCCGTCGGTGGCTTCGGTTGGTACGCGGCGAAGCCGCCTGGCACTCCGCGCTCGGTGCAGCTCGCTCCCCGCGAGCACGAACGCGGAGACGCGCGAGCTAACATCGAAGCACGCACGCAGATCGCACGCGCGCAGACGGAGGCACCCGCGGAAGGGACGGCGCACGACGAGCCCTCCCGCTCGAACGCTCCCGAGCTCGCGCATTCGCGCACGCTGCGCTTGCAGATCCTCGACTTCGAAGGCCGCGCCCTCGACAGCGAAGCGGTCGAGCTCGCCGAGGGCACGAGCCGGCTGCATGACTGGGCACACGAGACCGCGGAGGCCAGTGCCACCGCGCGGCTTCTGGCAGCGCCGGGCGGTGTCGTCGAGATCGCCGCCGTCGCTCAGCTCCTGCGTCCCGCGTTGCGCGAACGCGTAGCCCTCGAGTTCCTCGAGATCCGCGGCGCGATCGAGGAAGAGCTGCCGCCGCAGACGCTGCGCGTCGACCGCGCGCGCTCGCTCGCGCTGCGCGTCGTCGATGCCGAACGCCGCGCGCTCCCCGCATGCGAGATCCGCTGCGGCCCCGACGGACGCATGCGCCGCGAACGCAGCGGCGAACATCGCCTCGTCGCGGTGCGCGCGCTGCAAGAGCGCGTGCGCAGCACCGACGCCAACGGTCGCGTCGAGCTCGCGATCGGCGCGAGCGAGATGTGGCATCTCGAAGTGTCGAGCAGCGCGCGCCCCGACCTGCAGCCCGCGTATCGCGCGCTCCCGCCGGGCGATGGTCCGCTCGAGCTCGAGATCGCGCTCGAGCTTCGGAGCACGCCGAAGTTCCGCGGGCGCCTCGTCGACGAGAGCGAGCACCCCATCGCCGAGGCGCGCGTCTTCTTCCCGAGCTCTCCGGAGCACACCACGCGCAGCGACGCCGCCGGCCGCTTCGCCTTCGGCGAAGCCCCGCTGCTCGATGCCCTGCGCGTCGAAGCCGCGGGCTTCGTACCGCGGGAGCTCCACGCGCTCGAGTCGCCACTCGGCGAGGAGCGCACGATCGTCCTCACGCGCGGCGGCGCGCTCGCGGGCCGCTTGCTCGCGGAGGCCCCGGAGCTGCTCGCCGTCGCGCGTCTCGAAGCCCAACCGATGGCGAACGAGCACGCGCGCGAACGGCACGAGACACAGAGCGATGCGACCGGCCGCTTCGCCTTCCCCTCCCTCCGCGCCGGCCCGCATCTCCTACGCGCGATCACTGCGGACGAACGCACGCTCGCCGTCGCGCGCGTCGAGGTCCCCGACGACGACGCGGCACTCGTGCTCGGCGCCGGTCTCGAGCTCGCGCGCGCCCTTCGCGGGCGCGTCGTCGACCGTCGCAGCGGCGAGGCGCTCGCGAACGTCGAGCTCTCGGCGCTCGTCGCGCGCGCGGGCGGCTTGCAATGGGTGAGCACCTCGCTCTGGCGCACGACGAGCGACCGCGCAGGCAACTTCGAGCTCCGCGATCTGCCTTGGCAGGCGACGCTCCTCTCCCTCGAGTTCCCAGGCTACGTTCCGCACACGATCCAGCCGCGCCTCTATCCCGCGGGGACGACGGAGCTCGCGATCGAGCTCGATCGCGAGCGCACGCTCCGCGCGCGCGTCCTCGACCTCGAAGGTCGTCCCGTTCCGGAAGCCGAAGTGCGCGCGCTCGATCGCGACGGCAACTCCCTCTCGTTGCGCACGCGCCCCGAGAGCTTCGCGACCTTCGTCCACACCGATCCCGAAGGACGCGTGAACCTCGCGGGCTTGCCCGCGCGCGAGCTCACGCTGCTCGCGCGCCAAGGCTCCTGGTGCACGGCGCTTCCCGTCGAGGTCGCGGCCGACAGCGCCGACGCCGAGATCGAGCTCCGCCTCGCCGTGATCGCGCCGCGCCTCCG
>JAEUHW010000071.1 GCA_016793245.1 Planctomycetota bacterium | reverse complement strand
CGAGCTCGTAGAGCAGGACGCCGAGCGCATAGACGTCCGTGGCGGGGCTCACGGCCTCGCCGCGGATCTGCTCGGGCGCGGCATAGCGGGGTGTCAGCAAGCGCTCGCCGGTGCCGGTGAGCTGCGTGATCACGGCATCCTCCTCTTCGCAGATCTTCGCGATGCCGAAGTCGAGGAGCTTGGGTGCGCCCTCGGGAGTCACGAGGATGTTCGAGGGCTTGAGATCGCGGTGGACGATCCCGCGCTCGTGCGCCGCCTGCACCGCGTCGGCGATCGAGGCGAGCAGGAAGAGCCGCTGCTCGAGGGGGAGCGCTCGCGCGTGCTCGTCGAGCGGGGTCCCGCGTACGTACTCGAGGGCGAGGTAGGGGTAGCCGTCTTCGCTCGTGCCGCCGTCCAGGAGGCGCGCGATCCCGGGGTGCTCCAGGTCGGCGAGGATGCGGCGCTCGCGGAGGAAGCGCGGCACGAGGAGCTCTCGATCCGGGGCCTTCCGCAGGAGCTTCAGGGCGACGCGCAGCGAGAAGCCCGCCTCGTCGCGCACGGCGAGCCAGACCGTGCCCATGCCACCCGAGCCCAAGCGCTCGAGGAGGCGATAGGGACCGACGCGGAGCTCGGGCTCGCCCCGCTCCCGCTCCGCCAAGGCGGCCGGCAGGGAGGCTGAGAGGAACGCGGTCTCCGCAGCGTGAGCGAGCAGGGAGTCGAGCTCCGCGCGCAGCGAGCGGTCGTCGCCGCAGGCCGCCTCGAGGAAGGCCGCGCGCTCCGCGCCCACGAGCGCCTGTGCTCCGGCGAGGAGTTCCTTCAGGCGCTCCAGTCGATCGGTGGGCTCGGGTTGGGACATGCGCCCAGCCTACTCCGCGGGCGGGGCGAGCCCAGATTCTCGAGGAACTCCGAGGTGTGCTCGGCGCGGAATCCGTTCCGTAGGGGCGCGCTCCTCTCAGCGCATGCTCGGTGGGGCTCGCATCCCACTCTCTTCTGACCTCGCGATCCCATGAAGCTCTCGTTCTGCGCTCTTCTCTTCGTCGCCGTCCTCGCTCCCGCGCTCTCCGCACAGTCGACGGAGCCCTACCGGGTAAAGGTCGGACACAAGCACGGCAGCAACTTCTTCACGCAGAACGTCGGATCGAACGTCCTCGCTCAGGCGAGCGTGGACTGCCCGCACGGTGCCCAGAACCTCTGTCAGGGAAGTGGTCCGGTCCTCTACTACCACCACAAGGCGTGGGCTTCGAGCTCGCCCTCGATGATGAGCCACGAGACCATGGGCGTGTGCTGGTTCCCGGGCTTCCCGGGCTATGGCGGCCTCGCGGAGACCCAGTGGTACTTCGACGACGTCGTCTTCTCCTACGGCGGCGGCAACGTGCCCATAAGCGTCGGCGTGAACCTCGAGGTCATCGATGCGGAGACCTTGGGCACCAACCCATATCCGGATGTGTTCGCGATCTTCCTCGAGTGGACGGATCCTGCGACGGGGACGCCCATCTTCGGCAGCGGATCCGGGAGTGCCTGGGGCGCCTTCCCGAACGCTGTGGGGATCGTGAGTCTCCCGCTCTCAGGCTCCTGGTGGCCGACTCCTCATCATCTCACGACGAACACGGCCTACGGCCTGCGAGTCACTGTGCAGACCTGGTCCGCGCCCGGTGGGAACACCTGGCAGAAGAGCCGCACGAAGATCCGCTTCGCCTCGACGCCGTTCACGATTTCTTCTGCCTCTCCGACGCCCGGCCTCCGCGTGGACTCCTCGAAGGCCAGCATCGTCGATAACACCTGGAACACGCCGTTGCCGGGGGCGACGCCGACGCTCGAGACCTCGTCTCCGATCAACCCGAATCAGATCGAGGACATTTACATCGGTGGCGCGCCCGCGGGGGCGCTAGGACTGCTCTTCATCGGCCTCGATGCGATCCAGCCCGGGATCGTGCTCGGCCCCTGGTTCAGCTTGGATCTCCTGGCTCCTGCGGTGTTGATCGGCTTCGCCGCGGATGCGCAAGGTCGGTTCACGCTCCCGGTCCCCGTGCCTCCGGGGACCGAAGGAGCGGTGATCGCGCTGCAAGCTGCCTGGCTGCTGAGCCCGGATCCGGCGCACTGGTATGGCTCGGCGGCGATGGTCGTGAACGTGTTGCTCTGAGCCGACTTCGCCGCGCGTGATCCGCGCGTGGCCAGACCCGATCACCAAGATCGCGAACGCAGACCCCGAGCGCTTGCTCGGGGTCTTTCACTCGGGGCTGGTGGCGCGTCGATGCCTCACTCCACGCACAGAGAAGCTCTTTCACGACGCTTCGCCGAGGACGGTGTCGACGCGCTGCCCAGCGCGTGAGCCTCAGGCCACCGCCTTCGCCACTCCCATCGCGACCTTGATCACGAGGTCCGCCACCATGAACCCGATGCGCACGAAGTCGGCGAGCGCGGTGCGCTCGGCGATCACCTGCTGCGCCGCGGCGACGTTGCGCGCGATGGATTCGACCTCGGAGAGCGGGAGGAGCTCGCGCGTGTCGAAGACGTCGCGGAGCTGGAGCAGGCCGAGCGCCTGACGGAGCGCGCCGCGCGAGCCGACGAGCTTCAGCAGGCGCAGGTCGTCCTTCTGTACCTCGGGGTCGGCGAGCTGCGCTCCGATCAGATCCACCGCGGCGCTGAGGAGCGCGATGGCCTCCGCGCGCTCGCCGCGCGTGGGCAGCTCGGCGAGGAGATCGGCGAGCTGCTGCGCGGTGCGCCGCAGCAGCTTGAGCTCCGCGGCGTCCTGCTCGAGGCGCTTCTTCTTCGCGGCGCGTGCTTCGCGCACGGCATCGAGCACCTTCTTCGCGTCCTTCGCGAGCTTGGCTGCGTCCTTCAAGCTGCTCATGACTCAGACCTCCGCTCTTCGACGGCGCTGCGCAAGTCCTTCAGCTCGTCCCCGAGGCGCTTCAGCTCCTCGCGGTCGAGGCCCTTCACGTCCGTGACCAAGCGCTCGAGCGAGGAGAGCTCGAGATACTCGCCGAGCTTCGCTTGGTTCTTCGCCAGCGCCGCGGCGCTCGCGTGCAGCGCGTCGTAGAGCGAGAGGAGCTCGGCGATCCGCTGCTCGCGCGCGCTCTGCGCTCGCTCGAGCTCGGCGAGGATGCGGCGTTGCTCCACGACGAAGCGCTCGCCGGCGATGCGCCAGGCCTCCGCCGGCGCGATGCCTTGCGTCTCCAAGCTGAGCGCTTCGCGGCGCGCGGCGTTCTCGGCGAGCACGCGCTCGAGGCCGGCCTGCGCCGCTGGGACATCTTCGTTCCAGCGGTTCCGGACGGCGATCGCGAAGCTCTCGCGGTGCTGCTCGAGGTGCTCCGCGAGGCGCTGGAAGTAGGTCTGCTCGCTGCGCGAGAGCTCGCGCAGGGGCTCGATCGACGAGCACGAAGCGAGCAGGGCGGCGCCGAGTGCCAGGGCGCTCGCTCGGCAGCGCGGGAGCGCGATCCGGTGGAGATGACTCATTGCAGTCCCTCCTCTGCGTTCTCGACCAGCTTCCGCAGCGCGATCACTTGCTCGTCGCCGACGACATCGGTCGAGAGGTAGCGATCGAGCACGCGGCTCGCCGAGGCGAGCAACGCGATCTGCGCGCGAAGGATCTTAGTCAACTCCGCATCGGGCGCGGAGCTCGGGACGGGCTCGGCCGTGCCCGTGAGCGCCGCCCTGAGCGCAGGGTCAGCTAACGCACCGAGCCGCTCCGAAGGGCCCGCCTCGTCGGAGGAGACGACTTCGCGAGCGATGGCGAGTCGTTCGGCGAGGGCCGCGCCATCGATTCTCGGAACGTCGATCAGCGCGGCGTCGAGCTCGCGCAGCGAGCGCTGCATCTCGTCGAGCAAGGCGACTTGCTCAGTCGAGGCTTCCTTCACATCGCTCGGTGTGGCGCAGCTCGCGGCACCGAGAAGCAGCAGCAGGCCGCAAGAGCGGCGGAGCGCAGGGCAGAGGGGCATCATCTCTCCAGCACCTAGAGTCCTTGGGACGCGAAAGTCGTCGTCCTCGAGTCAAGTTCCGAACCCAAGGACTCGTGTCTCAACGGCGTCAGCCGTTGAACCAGCCAACATGCTTCTCAACGGCGTCAGCCGTTGAACCAGCCAACATGCTAGCGGGGCTGGGACGCAGCCCCGCTACGGATAGGTGATCGCGGCAGGGTGCAGGTCCGAGCGTCTTCGTCGCAGGGCGATCCGATCTTGGATCACCCGACGTGTACGCGCAGAACCGTCGCTCGAGGTTCTACGCGCGAGGGCGAAGTGCCGCAAGCGCAGCGCGTGCAGCTCAATCGCCTGCGTCACTGCGACGAGGCGCGAGGTCTTCGGCGCACGCGCCGGGAACTCCGCCTGCGCGCGCCTCATCGACCGACCGCGGCACGTGCGCCGCGCGCGAGCCCAAGAGCCCGCGCGGCTCCGCGACGCGGCGCACTTCGCCGTCCGACTCGAAGTCGCCGAGCTCCCACACCAGGTCCTGCGTGACATCGAGGTCGAGCACGGCGAGCGATTGCACGCTGCGCAGCGCGAAGAGGCGCTCGCTCCAGAGATCGCTCTGCGCGGCGGCGCGCACGAGTGTCCGCAGCACGTGCTCGCCGGGGTCGCCGGTCTGGCGGAAGCGCGCGAGCAGGCGGAACGCGCGGCGCTGCTCGCGGGTGGGATGGCGGAGATCGCGCCGCTTCTCGAGCTCGAGCGCGCCGACGAGCGAGCGGACCCTGCCTTCGTCGGCGAGGTACGCCAAGGTCGCGGCGCGGATCTGCTCGCCGCGCTCGCGCCAATCCGGGGCCCCGCGCTCGCGGAGCAGCGTTCCCAGATCGCGGAGGCGCATATCTCGCTCGGCGAGGAAGGCGTCGAGGTCGGCGAGCGCGCGAGCATGGCCTTCGCCCCAGCGCTTCACGCGCGCGCTGAACTCGGCGCCGGCCTCGATGAAGCGGAGATCTTCGTCGAGGGTGCCGACGGGGATCGCCGGCCGTTCGATGCCGGGCCACGGCAGGCCGTGGAGCTCCAGGTCGAAGCGCGCGCGGAGCTCGAGCGCCGTGAGATAGAGCGGCTTCCGCATGCGGTGGATCTTCCGCAGCGCGATGTCGAAGCGGCAGCGCGCGGTCTCTTCCGCGTTCGGCGTGAGCGAAGGGCGCAGCACTTCGCGGCAGAGCTTCGCGAAGCTCCGCAGCGCGGCTCCCGAGGTGCGCAGCGCGAACCACAGCAGCACCAGCGGCGCGATCACGATCTTGCCGTTGTCGAGCCAACGCCAATAGAAGCGGTAGGGGTTGAACGCGAGCTGCTCGCGCGTGAGCCCGCTCATCGGGTGCGTACCGAAGACCTCGCGGATCAAGCGCCGCCGATCTTCGCGTTGGCACGCGAGCACTTCGGAGCCGAAGCGCTCCTGCACGGCGCGCTCTCGCTTGGGATCGCGCGAGAGGAAGTGCAGCGCATCGAAGTGCGCGCTCGCCCACGTTCCCTCGCGGAGGCGCGCGAGCAGGGCGCGCTGCGCGCGGTCGTCGGCGAGCAGCGGCTCGCCGACGATCGAGTTCTCGTCGGCCTCGCGCGCGGGCGGTGCCAGGGCGAGCTCGACCTCCTCCAGCGGCAGCCCCGCGCTGCGCGCTTCGAGCCAGGCGTCGAAGACCTCGCGCTGCAGCGGGGCTGCATGCGCGACGTCCTCCTTGGAGAGGCAATGGCGGTTGTAATCGACGACGAGGCGCGCGGCGCGTTGGCCGATCGCCGAGGTGATGAAGTGGAACCAGAGCCGCGGACCGAAGAGGCCGGTCTTGCTGAGGTCCAGCGCGCGCAGCGAGCGGCGCTCGCGTCGATCGAGGTGCAGCGTCCCGGCGAGCAGGCCTTGCAGGGCCAAGTTGCCGAGGAGGAAGCTCGAGAGGCGGACATCGCTCGGGTGCAGCGGCGGCGTGCGCAGATAGTCGCGGTGCATCTGCTCCAAGGTCTCCGCGCGCGCGGCGAGGCGCGCCTGCGCGCCGGCGTCGAGCGTGTCGCCGGCGAGCTCGGCGAGCTCGTGCTCGGGGCGCACCGCGCGTTCGAAGAGGAAGCGCGCGTCCTCGCGCGCGCGGTGCTCCTTCACCAAGCTCGTGAGCCGGAGGAAGTGCGCATCCGCGACGGTGGAGAAGTACTCGGTCGCGCTGCCCGCGACGCGCCGCAGCCACGAGCCGAAGAGGAAGAACGCGAGGGCGACACCGCCCAGGATCAGGATCGGCACGCCGAGGAAGCGCGCGACGAAGCGCATCGCGTTCCCCAGGATCTCGAGCTCGAGCAGCGTCGCGAGGCCGGCCAGGATCACGAACGAGCCGCCGAACGCGATGAGCCGTCGCGCGGGCTGCGCGCTCGCGCGGACGAAGGTGGTACCCACCTTGTCGAGGAGCTGCGGTCCGGTGAGCGTGCCGTGCAGATCGCGGAACCAGGTGAGCGCGCGGTGGAAGCGCGCGAGCTTCGAGCCCAAGGCGCGGCCGAAGCAGGCCACGACCTCGGCGGGCTCGGCGTTCGCAGGGATGTCGCGCACGAGTCCGCGCGGTCCGGGCAGCCAGCGGATCGGCCGCACGCGCAGCGCGCCGATGGCGCGCGCGAGCTCGCGCGTGCGCTGCGGGCCCAGCGCATCGAGCACGCGCGCGGCATCGAGGGCAGCGAGATGTGCGATGGCGTGCTCGACGGGGAGCTCGCGCGGCGGCGGTTCCTCCGCGGGAGCCCGCATCGCTGCGGGATCGAATTGCGCGAGCTCCGCTCTGAGCTCCGCGGCGCGCGCGTCGATCCAGGTGCGGCGCTCGCCTGCGGCGAGCTCGTGCAGCGCTTCGACCTCGCGTCGCCGCAGCGCGCGGCCCAGGCGTGCGGCGCGGAGCTCCGCGCTCTCCTCGGCCGGCAAGGGCGGCGGGTCGGAGGCGAAGAGCAGTGCGCGGTTCAGGATCGCGGCGTTGCGGCGCACCAGGCGATCGAGCCCGCGCAGCGCGAAGAGGAACGCGCGCAGCAGGCGCACGAGGGGGCGCGCGACGCGCACGTAGCGCGCGAGGCGCGCCAGGCGCAGGAAGCGCAGCGCGCGGAGCGCCGTGGCGCTGCTCAGCCATTCGACGAGGAGGCCGTAAGGGATCGACGGCAGGAGATCGACGAGCGCGTGGCGGCGCAGATAGCGCAGCTTCCGCGGCGCGTGCGCGAGGCGCAGGCCGAGCTCGGCGAGGAAGAGCGCGCAGATCGCCGTATCGATCCAGAGCAGCGCGCGCTGCGCACCCTCCGAGAGATCGCAGGCGAGCTCGATGCCGAAGACGACGAGCACGGCGAGGATCAGCGCGGAGACCAGGTTCTCCAGCACGAGCACGAAGCGCGGGCCGTAGCGCTGCTCGAGCCTAAGTGCCAACACCTTCTCGTCGCGTTCCACCTCGAGCTCGCGCGCGGTGCGCTCCAGCGAGCGGCGCACTTCCCGGAGCGGGCGGCGGCGCCCCGTCGGGTCCGCGCGCTGCGTGCGGCGTTCGTCGGAGATGTCGTTCACCTCGGCGAGCGTCGCGCGGAAAAGGGCCAAGCGCTCGGCGGCGGCCTCCGCAACCGCGATCGACTCCGGGAGCGGGTAGTCCTCCAGCGCGGCGTATTGATCCTGGGCCGCGTCGACGACCTCGCGCGTCGCGTCGTGGAGCAGATCCGCGGCGCGCGCAGGGGCGCGGCGCGCGCGCTGGCGGACCGCGGCGAGAAGCGCTTCGTCGAAGCTCCGGGCGACCGTGCGCAGGCGGGCGCGGACCTGCGCGGCGGCGCGCTGCGCTCGGTCCTCGCGCGCGCGCGCCGCGAGACGGGCCGCGCGCGCCAAGCCGCCGGCGAGCGCGCCGGCGATGCGGCGCAGCTCGGTGGGGATGAAGCTCCGCTCGGGGGCCGAGCGGAGCTCGTGTTCCAGCACGCGCGCGCGGGCCTCGAGGGCCGCGAGCGCCAGCGCGTCCAGCGCCGCGAGCTCCTCCGCGCCGCCGAGCTCGGCGCCGGCCCGGGAGAGCTCCTCGACGCGGGCTTCGAGCTTCGCGAACGAGTCGGCGCTGGCCGCATCGCCCTTCGTCGCGGACTCCCAATGCGCGAGTGCCGCGCGGAGGGCGCCCGCGCCCGCGAGCTTCTCGGGCGGCGTCGGCCCGGGCATCGCGGCGAGCTCGCGCGCGCGCGCCTCGAGCTCCGCGAGCTCCATGGTTCCGGACGGGGAGGCGGGGCGCGTCATGGCAGGTCGGCGCGGGAGTCTATCCGCGCGGCCGAGCGATGCGTGCGCTCGCCTCCTGGTTTGCTACCATCTCGCGCTTTCCCGTCGCCCGGCCCGCGCGCGCCGGAACCTCCGCCTCGTCTTCCTAGGACGCATTTCTCCATGGCTCCGAAGCTCGAACAGTGGATGCAGGAGCTCCCGCACTGGGAGCGCACCGCCGACCTGGTGGATCAGTGCATCGACATCATGTTGAACCACCGCCAGAGCGGGCATCCGGGCGGCTCGCGCTCGAAGGTGCAGCTCACGGTGGCGAGCTTCCTCGGCGGCGCGATGCGCTGGGACGTCCGCGATCCGAGCCTGCGCTTCGCCGACCGCTTCGTCCTCGTCGCGGGGCACTGCACGCCGGTGATCTACGGCATGCTGGCGGTGCTGCACGAGGCGATGCGCCTTCGCCACGAGCGCACTGGGGATCCGCGCTTCGCGCTGAAGGGCGGCCGCGAGCGCATGCTGCTGCCGCACGATCTTCTCGATCTCCGCCGCCATCACGGGCTGCCGGGGCACGCCGAGATGGAAGGGAAGACCTTGGTGTTCAAGGCGAACACGGGCCCCTCCGGTCACGGCATGCCGCCCGCGGTCGGGCAAGCGCTCGCGCTGAAGCACGCCGGCGCGGGTGAGGTGAAGGTCTTCGCCTTCGAGGGCGAGGGCGGTCACACGGCCGGCGCGCATCACGAGTGCAAGAACTCGGCGTGGGGCCTCGGGCTTTCGAACCTCGTCGTCTGCCTCGACTGGAACAACTTCGGCATCGACGACAACGCGGTGGGCTCGGTCGTCCACGGCACGCCGGAGGATTGGTACAAGCCCTACGGTTGGAAGGTCGTCGGCTGCGAAGACGGCAGCGACATGAGCAAGGTGGCACCCGCGCTCTACGAGGCCGTCTACGGCGCCAATCCGAAGAGCGTCCCGACCTGCTTCTGGATGAAGACGCGGAAGGGCCGCGGCTACGGTGTCTACGACAACAAGTCGCACGGCACGCCGCATAAGCCGAACAGCGAGGCCTTCTGGGAGACGAAGCGCGTCTTCGCCGAGAAGTACGGCGTGAAGTTCACGAACTTCGGCCAGCCGAAGCCCGAGAGCAGCGCCGCGTTCCGCGAGCAGAGCGCGAAGAACCTGGACGAGGCGTTCTCGATCCTGCGCAACGACGAGGCGTTCCTGAACTGGCTCACCGACAAGCTGGTCGCGAACGGAGAGGCGGTGCCGAAGAAGCTCGCATCGTTCAAGTGGGACGCGGCGAAGAACCCCGCCCAGGATCGCCGCATCACCGACTGGAAGAACTACCCCGCGGAGCTCTACGCGAAGCCGGGCTCGAAGCAGCCGAACCGCGCGGGCTTCGCCCTCTTCGGCGCGTATGCCAACGCGATCTCGCGCGAGGTCGCCGGCCGTCCGCTCTTCATCGTCTGCGCCGCGGACCTCGCCGAGTCGACGAACATCGCCGGCTTCGCGAAGGACTTCGGCAGCTCGAAGGGCTTCGGCTGGTACCAGCGGGGCACGAAGGAAGAAGGCTGCCTGCTGCCGCAGCAGATCACCGAGTTCACGAACTCGGGCATCGTCTGCGGCATCGCGACCACGAACTTCAGCGAGCGGCCCGAGGAGGAGTACGTCGGCTACTTCGGCGGCTGCTCGACCTACGGCTCGTTCTCGTACTTGAAGTACGGGCCGATGCGCCTCTTCTCGCAGATCGCGCAGGACAGCCAGATCAAGGTGGGCCAGGTGATCTGGGTCGCGGGGCACTCCGGTCCCGAGACCGCCGAGGACTCGCGCACGCACTTCGGCATCTTCGCGCCCGGTGTGACCCAGCTCTTCCCGAAGGGCCACGTCGCGAACCTGCATCCCTGGGAGCACAACGAAGTCGCACCCGCGATCGGCGCGGCGCTCGCCGCCGGGTTCCCGATCATCGCGCTGCATCTCACGCGCCCCGCGGTCGAGATCCCGGATCGCGCGAAGCTCGGCATGCCTTCGTATCTCGAGGCCGGCCGTGGTGCTTACGTGATGCGGCCGTACCAGGGCGGGAAGCCGCCGATGGGCACGCTCATCGTGCAGGGCACCTCGACCACCGAATCGGTCGTGAAGATCCTGCCCGAGCTCGAGAAGCGCGGCCTCAACGTGAAGATCGTGCAGGCTTGCTCGCGCGAGCTCTTCGACTTGCAGGATCAGAAGTACAAGGACTCCGTGCTGCCGTTCCACGAGTGGATGGACTCCACCGTGATCACGAACGGCGGGCGCGCGCTGATGCACTCCTGGCTCTCGGGCCCCGTCGCCGAGGAGTACGCGATCAGCTCCGACTGGGACGATCGCTGGCGCACCGGCGGCTCGGTGGAGGAGATCACGGCGGAAGCGCACATCGACGCCGAGTGGGTGCTGAAGGGCATCGAGCGCTTCGTCGACGAGCGGAAGGCGCGCTTGGAGCGCCTGCGCGGCGCCATGTCCAAGTTGAGCTGAGAGCTCGTCGGTCCATCGACGAGCTCGTGCTCCAACACCGTCAGGTGTTGGGCCAGCAGTCACCGAAGAGCCTGACGGAGTCCTTCTCCGACAGGCTCTGATCAGACCCCAGAGCAAAGCGTGATGCAGACGAGCGATACGAACGACCAGCGCGCGGTGCGCCTGGAGAAGCTAGCGAAGCTCCGCGAGCTCGGCATCCAGCCGTATCCGGAGCGCTACGACACGACGAGCACCTGCCTCGGCGCGCGCGCGCTGCCGGACGGCGCGAAGGTCCGGATCGCCGGGAGGCTCATGCTCTTCCGCTCGTTCGGGAAGCTCTGCTTCGGGCATCTGCAGGACCCGAGCGGTCGCGTGCAGGTCTCGTTCCAGCGCGGCGAGCTCGACGAGGCGACGTTGAAGTGGGTGACGAAGCTCACCGACATCGGCGACTTCCTCGGCATCGAAGGCGATCTCTGGACGACGAAGGCGGGCGAGCGCACGGTGCAGGCGCGCGCGGTCACGTTCCTCGGCAAGTCGCTGCGGCCGTTGCCCGAGAAGTGGCACGGCCTGCACGACACCGACGCGCGCTATCGCCGCCGCTACCTCGACCTCCTGATGAGCGAGGAGACGCGCCGCGTCTTCCACGTGCGCTCGCGCGTAGTCTCGCTGATCCGCTCCTACCTCGATCAGAACGGCTTCCTCGAGGTCGAGACGCCGATGCTGCAGGCGGCGGCGAGCGGGGCCGCGGCGCGGCCCTTCGCGACGCACCACAACGCGCTGGACATCGACCTCTATCTCCGCATCTCGCCGGAGACGTACCTGAAGCGCCTCGTCGCGGGCGGCATGGACCGCGTGTACGAGATCGGTCGCAACTTCCGCAACGAAGGGCTCGACCCTTCGCACCTGCAGGAGTTCACGATGCTCGAGTGGTACGCGGCCTACTGGAGCTACCGCGACAACATGCGCTTCGTGCGGGAGCTGATCCAGACGGTGGTGCGTGAAGCGCTCGGCACGCTGAAGATCCAGGTCGGCGGGAACGAGATCGACCTCGGCGGCGAGTGGCCCGAGCGGAGCTACCGCGAGCTCCTCTTCGAGGATTGCGGCATCGATCTCGCCGCGCACGGCGATCACCGCTCGCTCGAGTCGGCGATCAAGCAGAAGGGGATCGACCTGGAGTTCAAGAAGTACCGCTCGCGGGCGGCGCTGATCGACGGCCTCTACAAGGTCGTCTCCCGGCCGAAGCTGATCCAGCCGATGTTCTTGACCGGCCATCCGACCGAGCTCGTGCCGCTCGCGCGCCGCTCGGACGCGGACCCCGGCACGCTCGACATGTTCCAGGTGCTGGTGAACACCTGGGAGATCGTGAAGGCCTACTCCGAGCTCGTCGATCCGATCGACCAACGCACTCGCCTCGAGGAGCAGGTGACGCTGCGCGAAGCCGGCGACGACGAGACGATGATGATGGAAGAGGACTTCTTGGAGTGCATGGAGCACGGCATGCCGCCGATCTCCGGCTTGGGCCTCGGCATCGACCGCTTCGTCGCTCTCATCACCGGCCAAGAAAGCCTCCGCGAAGTCGTGTTCTTCCCGATGATGCGCTCCACGACCGCCGACCCCGGCTAGCTCAACGCCGCCGGCAGCGCAGATCAGCCGCTGCCGATCCCGGCGGCGCCGATCTTCGTGGGCGTCGAGCTCGTCGCGCAGTGCTTCGTCACGGGCGCGACCGTGGGGTCGCTCGGGACCGCGAGCTCCTCCGATCTCGGGTGCGCGGTGAGCTAGCGCGGGGTCTCCGAGAAGAATCGAGGGAGCCCTCCCCGAAAAGCGAGGCACCGGCAAATAGGGGGATCGGCCTGCGGCGCCGCCTATCCTCGGAGCACCGGGGAGCGCGGCTCCGCCTCGTTCTCCGTCGGAGCTCTCTCGCATGTCGGTCCGCTGTTTTCCCTCGCTGCGCCTGGCACTCGCCTGCGCGGCCGTGCCGGCCCTCGCGCCGCTCTCTTCCGCTCAGTCCCTCCTGCCGTGGAACGGGCAAGTGCTCGCGACCAACGGCGATGCGGTCCCCGGCGTTCCGGGCGCGCTCTTCGGTGGTTCCTCGACCTTCGACTCCGGCGTGATCGATGACGCCGGCCAGGTCTTCTTCCGCGGGCGCTTCACCGGCGGTGGCTCG
>JAEUHW010000065.1 GCA_016793245.1 Planctomycetota bacterium | reverse complement strand
ATGTCCGCCCTCTCGATCGTCCTGGCGCTCGCGGCCGCGAGCCTCCCGCAGTCGCCACCGACGGCCGCCGCCGTCACCGAGCCCGGACGCACGCTGACGCGCCCGCTGAACGTCGTCCTCGGCGGCAGCTCGCGCGAAGCGGTGGAGCGCACGTTGATCGTGTTGCTCGATCCGTCGCCAGAGCTCGTGAAGGGCGGGTTCGTCGACGCGTTCAATGCGGCGCTGGCGGCGAACGCGAAGACGTTGGCGCAGACTCGCATCGGTCTCGCCGTGACCGGGGCGAAGGATCCGCTCGTCGTGGAGCCGACGCTCGAGCATGCAGCGGTCGTGCGCGCGATGCAGACCGAGATCTCACGCGAGGGCGGCTACTTCCAGAACGTGTTCGCCACGGCGCGCGCCGCGGCCACTGCGTTCAGCGGCAGCTCGGGCGAGCGCGTGCTGCTGATCGCGGCGTTAGAGAACGGCGACGTCGAGGACGATGTCGAGGCGACGGTCGCGACGCTGCAGAAGGCCAAGGTGCGCGTCGAGATGCTGACCTCCGAGGCGACGCTCGCCGACAGCTACTGGGCCGAGAACGCGTACGCGGAGAAGCCGCGCGGCGCGACGATGACCGGCGCGGATGGCGCGGTCATCGATCTGCCGTGGGGCTGGCTGTTCCAGATCCATTCCGCGAACGAGTCCACGGCGGCCGGTCATGCGCCGTGGGGCTACAGCCGCCTCGCCGCCGCCACCGAGGGCCGCGTGTACCTGCACGCGAACAGCCAGCAGACCACGCATAGCTGCGGGTTCCGCACGCAGTGCCTCTTCTGCAGCGGCGATCACGCACCCGAGGACGACGCGTGGAGCAGCGTGCTGCTGGCGCAGCTCGCGCCGCTCACGGCGTCGCGCGCGGAGACGCTCGCAACGCTCGGCAAGGATCCGAGCTTCCGCGCGATGGTCGATACCTGGCGCGCGGCGGCGAAGGCCGGGCTCCTCCGCAGCGAGCCGCCGGTCAAGCTGAGCCCCACCTCGGCGTCGCTCGACCGCGCGCGCACGGGTCGTTCTCTCGGATTGCTCGAGACCGCGAGCTTCGCGCGTCACGCAAAGAGCGCCGAGGACGCCGCCGAAGACGCACGGCAGCTCGGCGAGGCGCTCGCCGCCGAGCTCGCGAGCATCCCCAGGGAACGCACGACGCCGCGCTGCGCTGCGGCGGCGCAGTACACCGTGGTCCTGCTGCAGCTCACGCGCGTCAACTTGATCTCCTACGCCGCGTGGTGCCGCGACCTGGCTCCGCAGCTGGTCGATGGCCGCGCCGAGGACCTGCTCGCGCCGGAGCAGCCGGCGGTGAAAGAGGAGCAACGCGTCACCGGCGTCAGCTTCACCAACTTGAGCCTCTGCCACGGCGTGAAGCCGTTCTACGCCGTCGAGTTGCCGGGCGGCGAGAAGCTGCGCGCGGAGCTCGAGCGCCTCGATGCGCTCTACCTGGAGTACATGTCGCGCTGGGGCAAGAGCCCCTTCGGCGCCGCGCTGCGGCAGAACGGCATCGCGCGCTTCTGGCCGGCGATGGATGGCGGCAGTCGCGCGACGACGCGCGCGCGACCGAAGACCGACCAGCAGCCCGTCGGTCCGACCACGCCGCGCCGACCGACGCGCGCGGGCGGCGGCAGCACCGGCACGCCGAGCGGCCCGACCTCGGGCGGTGGCGGTTGATGCGCGCGTCCCTCTGCTTGGTCGCGCTGCTGGCCACGAGCGACGCGCACGCGCAGGCCGATCTCGAGCGCCTCGTGCAGCAGCTCGCCGGAGACGATCACGCCGCGAGCCTCTCGGCGTATCGCGAGCTCTTCGATCGCGCCGACCCGGCGCTCGTGCCGTTGATCCAGAAGGACATCGTCGGCTGGAAGCGCAACGCGCAGCATTACGGAGTTCTGCTCCTAACCCAGAGCACGCAGAATCAGCCGAAGGGCCCGACCCGCGCGATGTGGAAGAAGCTGAGCGACGCGGGGCCCGGCTTCTTGCGCTTGGCCGCTCTCGTGCGGCTCTTCGATCTCGAAGGCGAGCGCAGCACGGTGGCGCAGCTCGCGTCCGAGCTGCGAGCGCTGCCGGAGAACGAGCGCGCGGGCGTTCTCTATCTCTTGCACGGCATGAACCTCGAGCGCGAAGAGGAGGTCTTCGCCGCGCTGCTCTCCTGGCTGCACCCCGACGCGAGCGGAAGCACGATCGTGTCCGTGCTGCATCGTCTCCGTTCACTCGCGCCACGGACGGCGGCGCTGCGCGCCGCGGTCGAGCCACTGGCGCAGTCGGAAGATCCCTCCGCGCGCGCGGCAGCGCTCGCCTATCTCACCGGCTTCGAGGCGAAGTATGCCGCGGAGCTCGCCGCGCTGCTCCAAGCCGAACCGGTGCGCCTCGGTCCGATCCGCGGCTTGCTCGACGGCGAACGCAAGCTGCCCGCTCCGCTGCTCGAAGCGATCGTCGCCACGCTGCCCAAAGCGACGAACGAGTACGAAGTGCGGCAGACCGCCGAGCTCCTGCGCAAGCAATCGCCCAGCGCTGGTGTAGCCGAGCTGCGCGAGCTGCTCGGAAACGCGAAGCCCGAGCTGCGCGCGGCCGCGCTCGAGGCGCTCGGCCTACTCGTCGGCGGGCTCGACGAGAAGCTGCTACAGCAACTGCTTCGCGGCAACGATCTCCCGGCCGCGCTGGTCGCCGCGGATCTCCTGCGCCGGCGCGACGATCCCTCCGGTCTGGAGGTCGTGCTGGCCGCGCAGCCGCAGACCTTGGAACACCAGGTGAAGCATGCCGAGGTCCTCTCGCGCTTCCGCGATCGCCGCGTCGGCCCGCGGCTCCTCGACTTGCTCGATCACCCAGACGCACGCGTGCGCACGTCCGCGTGGAACGGGCTGCAGCAGCTCATGAACGGGCTCTTCCCCTACCGACGCTTCGACTTCGCGACCAGCGGCTACGCACCCAACGCGGCGGCGCGGCAGGCGGGCATCGCGACGCTGCGCGCGTGGTGGGATGCGCAGGCGAAGGCGCGGTAGGCGCGGTCCGTCGCGTCGATGCCGTCGATCAATGGGGGGTCTGACCCCGGGTGATCGATGACGTCGATCAACCGGGGTCAGACCCCTTGCTGATCGATGACGTTGACCAGAAGATCGCGCCTAGACGAGACTGCCTCCGCTCGGGGCCGAGCGCAGCGACGATTCGACCTCGGAGAGGCGGCTCGCCCCGACGCCTGTCGCGAATCGATCGGAACGATCCCGGGCAGTCACCCCGAGACACGAGGAGGAGACCCATGGCGCCGCTGTTGGCTTATGCCGGCAACAACCTGATGAACCTGGTCACAAGTAAGGTGTATGCCGCGGAGCGCCGCCTGTTCAAAGGCTCCGGAACCAGCGGCGGCTTAAACTACACCTACGACGTGACCGAGGCACCGATCGCGAAGCTGGTTCACGGCAGCGCCAGGCATAACCTCGAGTTCGATCTGAAGAAGGTCGCCATCACGGCCAAGGGAACCCTGCTGGATTTCCAGAGGACGCTGCGCATGAAGGCGACCGGACGATTGGCCATCGTCGCCGGGGCGCTGACCCTGACCGGTCTCGAAGTCACGACCAATTCGACCAGCGCACTCGACCAACTGGTCGTCGGCATCATCCAGAGCCAGATCCAACCGAAGATCGCCACCGCCCTGGCGAGTATCCCGATTCCTCAACTGAACGACATCTTCAGTACGGGACTCTCCGCAGCCCCGCGCGAGGGCGGGGTGATCCGCGGCCCCGCGCTGGAGGTCCAAGCCCGAGTGACAGGCAAGAACGGCCTCGCGTCCGCGGATGCACCGACGGCCGCGAGCATCCGCCTGCTGAACGACGGCACAGCTACGGACGCGAAGATGATCGGCGTGGTTTCGGAAGATGCGATCCAGGCGCTCATCAAGGCTTTGGTCCCGCCGCTGTCACACGCCTTCGACGAAATCAGGACCAAGGGCGAATTCAGCGCCGGCATCAAGGGCACCATCAAGGCGACCACACCGCTGCTCAGGATTCGGAACGGCGTCGGAGAAGCGACCACGACCATCTCCTTCTCGAAGCTGAAGGGCGGCATCCAAGTCCCCCTCTTGGGTTGGACCTGGGTATCCCTGCCCGCGCCGACGATCAAGGCCGCCATCACGCATTCCCTCTCGGCTTCCGGAAACGAGGTCCTCGTCAAGCTGACGGGTGTCAGGAGCCTCCGGGTATCCCTCAACTGGCCCGCCGTCCTGCGGCCCGTCGAGGTGGTGCTGGGAGCGCTGCTGAATTCCGTGCTCACGCTCTTTCGCGGCAAGATCAGCGCCGCCGTCGCAGGCCGGAAACTCGAGCTGTTCCAGCTGCCTCCGAAGGTTCCTGGCACCAACATCAACGCAACGCTGAGCTTCGCCTCCGGCGGATTGGCGTACTTCAAGAGCTCGGTGCAGGCGATCGTGCGGATTAGAACCTGAGCCCGAGGGATCCCGCGGTCGGGCTCACTTCTTGGCCCTTCGAGCCTCGAGCAGCTTCAGCGACTCGACCGCGAACGCCTTGCCGACGGGAGCGAGGATCTTCGCGGCGCCGAGGTAGTGGTAGCCCCCGTTGGAGATGCCTTTCAGCAGCTGCAACTCCTGCGGAGTGAAAGTCTTCGCGATCGCGGCCTCGCGCTGCTTCTCCTTGGCTTCGTCGCCGAGATCGGGGGTCTTCTCGAAGCGCTGGTTGAGTTCGTGGTGCATGCGATCCCAACGCTCTTGCAGCGCCTCCATCTCGTCATCCCAGAACGGTGCCGTCTCCACCGCGACCACGTTCCCCTGGAACTCCGGGAGCAGGGCCGGTTTCCGCTGCGCTTCGCGGAAGTGCATCATC
>JAEUHW010000054.1 GCA_016793245.1 Planctomycetota bacterium | reverse complement strand
ACCAAGCGCACGGCGTCGATCGCGAGGCCGAGCGAACGCAGACGTTCCAAGCCGCCGGCGAGGTTGATCGAGATGCCCTCGAGCGCTGCGCGGAAGAGATGGCCCGGCGTCAGCAAGCCAGGCCGCCAGCCGAGGAGGCTGCCGGTGGCGTTCGGGAGATCGGGCACGCGCTCGCCTTGGAGGAACGGCACGCAGAGCAGGCCTTCGCAGCCGAGGGCGACCTGCTCCGCGGCGCGCGTCAGCGTGTGCAGGTCTTCGCCGGCGAACGCGCGCGCGACTTCGTGCAGCACGCCGGTCGCGTTCATCACGCAGAGCAGCGGGAGCCACGCACCCGTCGCATCGCAGAAAGGCGCGATCAGCCCCGCGGGATCGATGACGGGCGAGCTCGCGCGGGCGAAGAGGGTCGCGGAGGTGCCGAGCGAGAGCACGGCGATGCCTTCGCGCGTGGCGCCGCTGCCGATCGCGGCGCACATGTTGTCGCCGCTGCCGGGAGCGACGAGCGCGCCTGCCGGCAGACCGAGCTCGCGCGCGACCTCGGGGCGCAGCGCGCCGATCGGCTCCGCGGGGCCGACGAGCGGCGGGAGCCACTCGTGCAGATGAGCGTCGATCGCCGCGCAAGCGCGCGCGTCGAAGCGCCGCGCGACGACGTCGAAGCAACCGGTGCCCGAGGCGTCGCCGGCCTCCATCGCGAGGCGGCCCGTGAAGCGCAGGTTCACCCAGTCGTGCGGGAGGAGCACGTGACGGAGCCGTGCATACGACGCGGGCTCCTTCCGCTTCATCCACAGGATCTTCGAGGCCGTGAACCCCGTCGGCACGGCGCGGCCGATCGCGCGCGAGAGCTCGGCAGCTTCCTCGCTCGTGCTCGTGTCGCACCAGAGCTTCGCCGCGCGCAGCACGCGTTGCTCGGCGTCGAGCGGGACGAAGCCGTGCTGCTGCCCCGAGACGCCGAGAGAGCGCACGCGCGCGAGATCGACGCGGGAAGCGAGCTCGCGGCAGCAGGTACCAAGCGCCTGCCACCAGGTGTCGGGGTGCTGCTCGGCGGCCCCCGGCGGCAGGCCGGGGATCAGCTCGTAGCCGCTCGCGGCGCGCGCGACGACCTCGCCGCTCGCGCCATCGATCACCAGCGCCTTCGTGCTCTGCGTGCCGACGTCGAAGCCGAGGTAGAGCGGCGTGCTCACCCCCGGACTCCCATCAAGTGCTCGATCATGACCTGGTCCAGGCGCTCGTAGCGGAGCCCCACGCGCGCGATCGCATCGACGTCGAAGCGGCGCTCCTTCAGCGTGCGCGCGCCCTGCGAGCTGTAGCGCTCGAGCAGCGGATCGAGCACCGCATCGCCGCGCTCGGCGATCAGCGCGCGCACCTCGGGGTCGCGATCGAAGCTCTCGGCGCGCGCCTTCAGGATCTTGTAGGTGCGCATGCAGCCCTTCGCGAAGTCGTAGACGCCTTCCTCGTCCTCGGTGCGGTAGGCATGCGCGTCGAAGTGGAGCGGCCCCGTGTAGCACGCCCCGCCGGCCGTGCCCTCGAGCAGGCGCACCAGCAAGAAGGCACCCTTCAGGTCCTCGGAGCCGAAGCGCAGGTCCTGGTCGTAGCGCCCGATCTTCTGGCCGTTGAGATCGATGTGATAGAGCTTCCCCGCCTCCATCGCCTGGGCGACGCCGTGCGCCATCGAGAGCCCGGCCATCGTCTCGTGCGCGACCTCGGGGTTGACACCCACGAGCTCGGGATGCGCGAGCGTCGAGATCAGGTGCAGCATGTGCCCCGTGGTGGCGAAGTAGATGTCGCCGCGCGGCTCGTTCGGCTTCGCCTCGAGCGCGAAGCGCATGCGATAGCGCTGGTCGCGCACGTACTCGCAGAGGAAGTCGAGGGCCGAGCGCATGCGCTTCACCGCGACGCGCGGATCGCGGCAGGCGTCGGCCTCGACGCCCTCGCGCCCGCCCCACAGCACGAAGATCTCCGCGCCGAGCTCGGCGCCGAGGTCGATCGCCTGCATCGTCTTCTGCAGCGCGAAGGCGCGCACCTGCGGGTCGTTCGCGGTGAAAGCGCCGTCCTTGAAGATCGGGTGCGAGAAGAGGTTCACCGTCGTCATCGGCACGACGAGGTGGTGCTTCTCGAGCGCCGCCTTGAACTCCGCGACGATGCGATCGCGCTCGCGCACGCTGGCGCCGAACGGCACCAAGTCATTGTCGTGGAGGTTCACCCCGTAGGCTCCGCAGGCGGCGAGGCGCTCCACGATGTGCGGCGCGCTCTGCGCGGGCCGCACGGCTTCGCCGAAGGGATCGCGACCGGGGTTCCCGACGGTCCAGAGGCCGAAGGTGAAACGGTCGGCGCGCGTGGGCTCGAAGCGATCGAAGGCCGGGGAGATCGAAGGCGTCATGGGGCGGGAGCTCGAGGGGCTGCGGAGGGAAGGGCGTCAGCCGATCGTCAGCGTGAGGTAGTCGCTCGAGATCAGCGGCAAGGGCGTCGCGATCGGCGGCCCGAATTGAAACGCCTGCCAGTGCGAGATGCCACCGGTCAGGGTCGGATCGTTCGGCAAGGTGAGCGCGAGGCTGCCCCCTCCACCGACGTTCGGCAGCGGTCCGATCACGCCTTCCTGGCTGGTGTAGAGCGAGCAGCCCGGTGCGCCGAAGAGACCCAGGTCGAGCGGCAGCGCGATCCCCGAGGTGTTCGTATCGGAGAGGCCGAAGATCAGGAAGAAGGGCGAGACGTTCGAGGCGCTGGTGGCGAGGCCGATCGAGAAGCCGGCGCGGCGGTCGGGGCATCCGGCGGTGGTCAGGCGCAGCGCGGTGCCTCCGGCATCGCGACAGCCGCTCCCGCTGCTCCGCGTAGTGCCTCGGCAGAACGCGGCATCGAAGACATGCACCGTGGACGTCGCATTGTCGACGACGAGCAGCGTCTGATTCGACGCGTTGAACGCGAGCCCTTGGATGTTCACGAGGCCGAAACCCGCGAGGCTCGTCGTCGAGAGCAGGGTTCCCGAAGCGTCGAACTCGAACACCTCCGTACCGCCGCTCTGCGCGACGAGCACATGATCGTTCGAGGGCACGTGGGCGATGCCATTCAGGTACGCGGATCCCGAAGGCGGAGTGAAGGCGAAGCCGCCCGTGAGCGGCGCCCCCTGCACGCTCCACTCGCTGATCAACCCCGTGCTCCCGACGAGCAGCGTGCCGGTGTTGCGGTTGAACGCCAGCCCCGCGGGATTGCCCGTCGGCGGAGCAATGCCCCAGCCCGCCTGACAAGCACCCGCGCGGTTCAGCGGAACGACGACCGTCGGTCCGTTGTCGACGACCCACAAGAGATCGTTGATCGGATCGTAAGCGATATCGTTCGGGCTCGGCGCCGCGGGCGAGCAGCTCGTCGTGGTGAACTGCGTGAGGAAGTTCCCCGCGGGATCGAACTCGTGGATCGTGAGCGCGTTCGAGAAGTCGATCACGAAGAAGTGCCCCTGCACTTCGTCCTGGCAGACGCCGATGTTGCCGTTCCCTCCGGACTGCGTGTCCACGAAGGAGAAGCGGAAGGAGAGCGAGAGCTGCGCGGAGACGCTCGGAGCGAAGGCGAGCGTGAACAACGCAGCGGCGAGGGTGGCGGTCGCGCGCATGGGGGCTGCTCCGGGTGGGGGGCGCACGGGCTCCAGCCTATGCCGCGTCGTCGCGAACGCCAGCGCTCTCCGTCTTCTCCGGAGCCACCAGCTCCCCGCACATCTGCGAGCCCTTCGCGAACGGCAGCCGCACGAAGTCGAACGCCGCGAACAACGCCGCGAGCACGCCGAAGAGCGGATGGCGATTCAGCGGCCGCTCGAAGGACGCCTTCACGAGCCCCTTCTCGTGGAACCACGCCAGCACGCTCACCGCCCAGAACCAACCACCCTGCGTGTACGCGAAGCGCCGGACGCGGAGCCCGGCTCGCTCGACGAGCGCCTCGAGGCTCGGCCGCGTGAGCAGCACCCAGTGTCGCGGCGTGTGATATCCACCCCAGGACTTGCGGCGGAAGAGCCACTCGTCGAGGCAGCGCCAGTTCGGCGTCTGGACGAGGATCACGCCTCCGGGTCGGAGCAGCGAGCGCGCCTTCGCCAGCACGGCACCCGGGTCCTCGACGTGCTCGATCAGGTTCAGGAGCAGCACCAGATCGAAGCGCTGCTGCGTCGCATAGTCTTCGATCCGACCGAGGAAAGTGCCGTGGCCTCGTGCGCGCGCTACCTGCTGCGCCTCGGGATCGAAGTCGACCACCTGCGTCCGCGTCACGCGCGGATCAGCGCCTTTCACGAGATCGAGCAGGTAGCCCGAGCCGCCGCCGACGTCGAGGACCGCGAGCTCGCGGCCGGGCAGGCCGCGCAGCAGCTTCGCGAAGCGCCGGCGATCGAGGGCCTCCTTCACGCGCGTCGCGAATGAGCGCTTGCCGGACGCGAAGGAGTAGTAGGTCGGCGGGTAGATCTCGCGGAGGCGCTCGCGCGGCACGGGGTCGATGCTCAGCGCATCGCACGCGCGGCAGCGGTAGAGGCCGAAGCTCTCGCTCGTCGTGAAGTACTCCGTGTCGCGCGAGTGCGTCCAGAGCTGCAGGTTCTGGCTGCCGCAAGCGAGGCAATTCATCGCGCCGCTCCCGCGCGCAGCAGGCGCACGAAGGTACCGACATAGGTCGCGCGATGAGTCAGGAGCGCGTCGCGGAGCTCCGTTCCGAGGAGGAAGCGCTCGAGCTCCGCGAGGCGCGTGTAGGAGAGCTGCGGCTCGAGATGGTGCAGGAGATGGCGGTTGAACCCGGCTCCCCCGAGCGTCGAGGCCAGCGGTCCGCTGCCGAACATCCGATTCACCGCGCCGTGATCGACCGAGGCGTAGTCGACGTCGGCGCGCGCGCGCTCGTCGCGGTGCTCGAGCACCTGCCGCACCGAGGCGAAGAAGGGAAACACGACGCCGAGACCCAGGGCCCAAGCGAGCGCCACGGCGTAGTTCCCGCTGAGCACGAGCAGCGCGAGCAACGCGAGGTTCAACACCGCGGCCGTGAACGGTTGGTGTCGCGAGCGCGCCGCGCGCTCCTCGCCCTTCGCCGGTGCGGAGGCGAGCGCGCGCCGCCGCCCGGCCAGCACGCGCAACACGCGGATCCCCGTCAGCGCTTCCACCACGAAGCGCAACGAGAGCGACTCGAAGTACGAGCGCTCGGTGTCGCGCGTCGTGCCGAGGTGCCGATGGTGCTCCCAGTGGATCGGACGGTAGCTCCGGATGTCGACGCCGAGGAAGCTGCCGAGCAAGAGGTTCGCGAGGCGGTCGTTCCACGTTCGCGAGGGCGCGAGATTCCAGTGCGCGGCTTCGTGCAGGAAGAGATGCAGGAACGCGAGCGTGTAGCCGAAGAGCAGCGCACCGAGCGAGACGCCGAGCGCGCGATCGGCCAGCACTCCCAGCCAGCGCCCATCGAGCGCCGCGACCCCGAGCCCGACCGCGAGCAGCACTGCGTAGCCGCACGCGATGTGGAGCCACACGACGCCGTAGCGCGGCACCAGCGAGCGCACGTACTCGCGATACGAGGTGCCCCGCGCATCGCGCAGGCGCTCCTTGTCCAGGTCGCGGAGCTCGGGGACGACGGCGAAGGTCATGCAGCTCCCTGATCAGACTCGAACACGCTCGAGCTCTCGTTCCAACCAAGCGCAAATCTCGGGCTCTTCCGCATACATGGCTCGCGCGACCAGCAAGCGCAGGCGCTCGTCGCTGACCGGCCTCACCTCCGCTCGGATCCGGCGCGCGAGGAGCTCGCGTGCATCGTGGAAGATGCGCTGTCCGCGCGCCATCCGCTCGGCGGGAGTGAGGCGTGCGAGAGCCTCGAGGTAACGTTCTTCGATGTCCACGGGAGCTCGGAGTGGGCTGCCCCAAGCTACGACCGGGCGCGTCGAGAATCCAGGAGCCCCGCGGAGGCCGTGGCGAGCGAGGCACGGGTTGGCTAGCTTCACGCCATGCTCTCCTTCGCCCTCCTCTGCTGCGGCGCGCTCCAGGATCCAGGCTCGAATGCGCTCCGCGTCCCCGGACAGACCTGGGCCACGGCCGGCGTCGAGCACGAGCGCTTCGCGTGTCGCGACGTGAACGCGGACGGCTTCGAGGACTTGGTGGTGATGACCCCGCAGCGCTCGCTGCTCGTCAGCACCTCGGTGCGCGGGTGGAAGGCCGCGCCTTGGCAAGCGCTCGAGGTCTCCGCGTGGCCCGAGGGCCTCGAGGGCTTCGAGCGCGACGCGCGCGCGGCGTGCACGCCGCAGCTGCTCCCCGATGCGCCGCCCTTCGAGCCCGCACTGCTACCGCTGCGCTGCATCTCCGGCGACCTCGATGGCGATGGCCGTCGCGACACGATCGGGATCTTCCGCTGCTCCGTGTACGGCGAGTTCCTCGTGCTGCGCGTCGCGTTCGCGCCGCACGCAGGGACGGACGATCGCGATGGCGACGGACTCGACGACGCGCGCGAGCGCGAGCTCGGCACGGAGGAGCTCGATCGCGACACCGACGAGGACGGCTTGCTCGACGGCTGGGAGGTGCACGGGCTCCCGCGCGATGTCGCGATCGGCGAAGGGAACCGCCTCGATCCGCGCCACCAGGACGTGATCTGCGCGGTCTCGCCCCACGTCGGCGTCGATCTTCGCTCCCTCCCCGCCGAGCTCGCCGAGGTGCAGCGCCTCTACGCCGAGCTCTCGAACGTGAACCTCGACGGCACGCGCGGCGTGCGCGTGCACTTTCGCGTGGACCCCGTGATCCCGACCGAGCAGAGCTTCGGCGGCAACTGGATGCAATGCGGGAACGCGCACTTCGCCGCGCGCGAACGCGGGCTGCTCCATTGGATGCAAGTCACGACCGGCGCGGGCGGGCAGTCGAGCGAGACCAGCGACATGGGCGGCGCGGGCTGGGGGTTCGCGGTCTTCGCGCACGAGTTCGGCCATCAGCTCTCACTCGGTCACAGCGGCGATTCGGCGCCCGCGTGGTGCCCGCTCTATCCCTCGCTCATGAGCTACGCGTTCAGCTACTCGCTCGGCGGCGACGCCAGAGCGATCCGCTTCTCCGACGGGCGCTTCCGCGAGGTCGTGCTCGACGAGCGGAAGCTGATCGAGAAGCTGCCCTTCCCGCACGCGGAGCTCGCCTATCTCGCGGCGCACCCGTTCCGCTTCCCGCTGCGCGAGAGCGGCCCACGCGAGACGCTCGTCGACTGGAACCAGAACGGCCGCTTCGACGAGCAGCCGGTCTCCGCCGACGTGAACTACGGCGGCTCGACGCACGCCGGCACCCGCCGCGACGTCGGCGCGAGCGCTGCCGCGCCCGCTCTCGCGACGGTGGGCGGGACGAGCTTCCTCGCGCAGGTGCATCCCGAGCAAGGCCTGATCACGCTGAAGACTTATCTCGGCGAGGAGCGCTGGAGCGAGCCGCGCACCGTGGCGGACTCGGCGACGAACGGCGATCCGCTCCTCGTCGGCGGCCAGGAGAAGGGCTACGTGCTCTTCCGTCGTCCACCCCACTGGTACGCGGCGCGCTTCGATGCGACCACGCTCGAAGCCCCGCTGCCGATCGCGGAGCTCGGCTGCCCGAGCGAGCTCGGCGCGGGCGCGATTGGCGCGCGAACGCTGCTCGTCGCGCGCGGCGAGGACGATCGCCTGCGCGTGCACGCGCTGCAGCACGACGGGAAGAGCGCGAGCGCGCGCTTCGTGCAGGAGCTCGAGCTCCGCTCGCAGGTCGCCCCGGGCTTCGCCGCGGAGCCCGGCACCGATCGCGTAGCGATAGCCACGGCGCTGACCAACGTTCACGGCGCGCCGATGTGCCTGCGCGTCACGTGGCTGCGCGCGATCGGCGAGCGCTTCGTGGAGCAGGAGACGCGCTGGGTGCGCGGCGAGCAGAGCGGGACGCAGTGCGGCACGCGCCCCACCGTCCTCTTCGATGCGGACGGCCAGCTCAACGTGTTCCACACCGCGTTGCCCGCGGGCAACGGCTTGATGACCGGCTGGCGCACGCGCCGCATCGGCAACGCCGCCCTCGACGAGGGCTGGCTCACCTCGCTGCTCTACGACATCTGGACCAGCTCGCGCCGCGCGGTCACGGCGACCAGCGGACCGCAGGGCGCCTTCTACGCCTTCCGCTGGGACGCCGACGGCTGGACGAAGAACAACACCGTGCTGCTCGGGCACAACGCGTTCGGCCTCGATCCGGAGCCCATGCGCGACTTCGACGACGGGGCGAAGATCGCGCGCTACGGGCTCACCCACTCGATCCTCTGGATGCGGCCCGAGGAGGCCGCGCGCTGACGCCGGCTTCGCGAATCCGGCGGCCGGTGTCAGGAACGCGCGAGGCGCGGCAAGGAGTGCGAGAGAACTCCCCACCTCGCCATGCCGGAACTCCTTTCCACACGCCTCCCCGACCCGGCCCCGCTGCCGGTAGACTGCGGACGTGAGCTATCACGTCTCGACGCACGCGAGCTTGCTGGCCCGGCTCTCGGAAGGAGCCGATGCCCCGGCGTGGGACGAGTTCCACGCGCGCTATCGCGATCTGATCCGCGGCTTCGCGCTGCGCCGCGGCCTGCAGGCGGCGGATGCGGAAGATGTGGTGCAGGAGGTCTTCCTCGCGCTCGCGCAAGCCATGCGCAGCTTCGAGTACCAGCCGGAGAAAGGGCGCTTCCGGGGCTTCCTGAAGACCATCGCGATCCGCGTGCTCGGCAAGCGCTTCGCGCGCGAACGCGCCGGCCTCGGCCAAACCGCGGCCGAGCACATGATCGAAGCGGCGCCCGACGAGAGCGCGCACGAAGACGACTGGGAAGTCGAGTGGCGGCAGCATCATCTCCGCACGGCGATGGAGCGCGTGCGCGCCGAGTTCCGCGGTTCGGATCTCCGCGCCTTCCAACTCTTGACCGGCGGGCAGCGCGACGCGCGCTCGGTGGCCGCCGAGCTCGGCATCAGCGTCGACTCCGCGTATCAAGCGAAGTCGCGCATCCTGAAGCGCCTGCGCGAGCTCGTCGGCGAGCAGGTCGAGGCCGAAGGCTGAGCGCATGGCTGAGCCCGAACCGCAGCGCGTGCCGAGCGGAGAGACCATGACGCGCGCGGCGGCATGGTTCGACGACGAGAACGCGTTCGAGCGCGAAGTGCAGCGCGTGCTCGCACTGCCGCAGGCCGTACCGGAGATTCCGGGCTATGCCGACTTGCGCGAGATCGCGCGCGGCGGCCAGGGCGTCGTGTACTCGGGGCTACAGCTCTCGACGCAGCGCGTGGTGGCGCTGAAGGTGCTGCGCGAGACGCTCGAGGACGGCATGCAGGGTCAGCAGCGCTTCGAGCGCGAAGTCGCCCTCGCCGCCTCGCTGCGGCATCCCAACCTCGTCGCGCTCTTCGACAGCGGGCGCCTCGCCGACGGCCGTCCGTTCCTCGTGATGGAGCTCGTCGACGGCCCGACGCTCGAGCACGCGCCTGCGGTGCTCGCCGCGCGCGAGAGCGCCCTCGCTCGACCGGCGCTCGACGAGCTGCTCCAGCTCGTGATCGAGGTCTGTGCCGGCATCGACTATGCGCATCGCCGCGGCGTGGTGCATCGCGATCTGAAGCCGAACAACGTGCGCCTCGATGCCGACGGGCGAGCGAAGGTCCTCGACTTCGGCTTGGCGAAGCGGATGGACCCCGGAGCGGAGCTGCAGGCGCTCACCGCGACGGGGACGGGTGCGGCGTTCCTGGGCTCGCTGCCATGGGCGAGCCCCGAGCAGGCGCTCGGGAGGAACCGCGCGATCGACGCGCGCAGCGATGTCTATGCGCTCGGCGTCGTGCTCTATCAGCTCTTGACCGGGCGCTTCCCCTACGACGTCACGACGGATCTCCGCACCGCGCTCGATGCGATCGTGAACCACCCGCCGCTCCGCCCGCGCCGCGTGGTGCCCTCGATGCACGCGGATCTCGAGACGATCGTGCTGCGCTGCCTGCAGAAGGAGCCCGAGCGGCGCTACGCCACCGCCGCGGAGCTCGCGCGCGATCTCGAGCGCTACCTCGCGGGCGAGCCGATCGACGCGCGCCGCGACAGCACGTGGTATCTGCTGCGCTCGAGCGCGCGGCGCCATCGAGGCCTGGTCATCGCGACCACGGTCGTGATCCTGGCCTTGAGTGCGGGCCTCATCGCGGCGCTGCTGCAGTGGAGGCGCGCCGAAGAGGAGCGCGCAGCGGCCGTCGCGAACGCGCGCCGCGCGCAGGCCGCGATGGACTTCTTCGCCGACACCTTGGTCTCCGTCGATCCCGATCGCGACGGTCCGGAGGCGAAGGTCCTCGATCTCGTGCAGCGCGCCGCGGGCGAGCTCGATGCGCGCTTCCCCGCAGACCCCGATACGCGCGACTACTTCTACATCAAGCTGATCGAGCTGCTGCGCAACCTCGGCCAGCGCGAGCAGGCGCTCGCCCTCGCCGATGCGGCCATCGCGAGCGCGATCCAAGGCTTCGGTGCGAGCGATCCGCACACGCTCTTCGCGCGCGCGAATCGAGCGCTGCTCTTGCACCAAGCGGGCCGCAGCCGCGAAGCCGTGGCCGAGCTCGAGGATTGTGCACGCATCGTGCGCCCCGAGCTCGTGGAGCAACGCATCGCGGCCGGCCACATCTTCGTGAACCTGGGCACCGCGCTGCTCGCCCTGGACCGCATCGACGACGCCGAGCGCGCCTTCCGCCAGGCGATCGAATGCAGCGATCCCGCGACCGCGCCGGCCCACCTGCTCTGCACCGGCCACGAGACCTTGGCCGCCATCGCCGGCTACCGCGGCAATCACGCCGAGGCGATCCGTCTGCTGCGCCTGGCGATCCCGCTGCGCGAGCGATCGATCGGCGCGGAGCACACGATGACGCGAAACGCGCGCGGCAATCTCGCGTTCTACCTCGCCGAGACCGGCGCGCTCGAGGAAGCGCTGGCGATTGTCACCGATCTCGTCGACATCGCGCGCCGCAAGAACGGCCCGCGCTCGACCGTGCTGCTCACCTGCCTCAACAACCGCGGCAACTACCTGGAGCGCCTGGGTCGCCTCGACGAGGCCGCGCGCGACTACGAAGAATGCCTCGCCGGCCGCCTCGAGGTCTTGGGCGAGAAGCACCCGCACACGCTCATCACCATGGGCAACGTCGCGAACTTGGCCTCGCTGCGCAAGGACTACGCGACCGCG
>JAEUHW010000040.1 GCA_016793245.1 Planctomycetota bacterium | reverse complement strand
CCCACCGCTCCTCCCAGCGTGCGAGTGGTCCGAAGTACGCGAACCCCATCGCAGCGAGAGGGATGGCAATGCACAGGACGCCTCCACAGAACCACCGCAGGAAGGCTTGGCGCACGGCGCGGAGCTCGGGCTCGTCTTGCGGTGTCATGAGGGGAGTTCTCGCGGGCATCCTTCCGGAGGTCGCGCCTGAGGATACGTAGGATCGGATTCGAGCCAGGGGATCGAGGCGCGATGATCCTACGAGCCTCGGGTTCCCGTCACGGGAGGATGCGGGTGCTCTGGATCCTCGCGCTCGTCGTGGCCTTGCAGATCGGGCTGCCGCTCTCCTCTGGCTCGATCGCGATGCGCTGCTCTTCCTGCCGTCGCCATAGCCGCACGCCGGAGGGCGCGCCGCGGTCGTCGAGAGGTGGGCGAGCCAGCTCGTCGAGGTCGCGCGCTCGCGGGATAAGAGGCCCAACCTGCTGTTCCGCATGGTTCGCGATCCGGGTCGAGACGTTGAGCGGCTTCGTGCGTGCATGAAGAGCGCGGCGGAGAGGCTGCGTTGCTGTGCGCATGCCGAGCGGAGGATGGCGGCGGCGCCGTTCTCCGCTCAAGGCACGCGCGTCAAACGCCGCGGCTCGGAAGCGACGAGCGAACCACCCCGCACGGGATCCAAGCGCCGTACGCGCCAGACCACGGCGCGTCCCTCGGGGAAGAGCGCGGACCACGCTTTCGCGGGGATCGTGAATCGATCACCTTCGAGCTCGAGCGCGAGATCCTCGAAGGTACGCACGACGCGGCGCGAGCGGCTCCACGACGGTCCGTCGAAGCTGCCGTCGAGGCCGATCTCGATCGAGTAGCGCGCGCCCGGCTCGGCGCGCCAGCGCAGGGTCGGGGCCGCGGCGCAGCGCTCGTCCGCGCGCGGCTCCAGCACTTCGATGGGTGTTTGCACCGCGCCGCGCGCGTGCGCGTCGGTGATCGCGAGCCAGGGCGTCTCCACGCGATTCAGCGGGGCGAACTGCACGCGCAGCACGCCGAGCCAGGCGTAGAGCGCGAAGAGCAGTGCGGCGCAAGGCAACAAGATCACCGCGGCGCGCGCCGCGCGGCGCCCGAGGTCGAAGCGCAGCGCTTCGAGCGCGCAGGCGAGCGGCAGCGCGTACGCGATGAGGAAGGGGAAGTGGTGGCGCCCCTGCGGCTGGAACACCGACGCGTAGAAGCGGAGCTGCGCGATCCAGGCGAGCGCGAGCAAGAGCAGCACCGCGATGCGCGGCGTCGCCGCGCGCGCGAAGCTCGCCTCCAGGCCGCGCCGCGAGCAGAGGGAGACGAGCGGCAGCGCGAGGAGGCACGCGAGCGCGATCAACGCCGGCGGTTCCGGCCACGCCGCCATCCAGCCCAGGTCGCAGAAGAACGAGAGCCCGAAGGTCCCGGGCAGCAAGACGCCCCAGTGCGTCCAGGCGTCGAGCCCGACGTCGCCGGTCGCTTGGTAGTGCGTCTGGTAGACCCAGTTCTGCAGCGGGTGGCCGTAGCGCAGCGCGTTCGCGGCCCAATACCAACCGCTGGAGAGCGCGAAGCCCGCGAGCACGAGCGCGCTGCTGGTGAGCAAGGCTCGTGCGCGCGCGTGACGCACGAGGAACGCGATGCCGACGCAGCCCATCCACGCGAGCAGCACGAAGCCCGAGAGCTTCGCGAGGCACGCGAGCCCGAGCAGCGCGCCGAGCGAGAGCGCATCGCGCGCGCGCAGCGCCCCGCGCCGCAGCCAGCGCAGCGCGATCGCCGCGGCCCAGGCGCTCGCGGCGATCGCCGGCAGGTCGTTCGAGAAGACACCGGCCAGGTGCAGGAGCTGCGGCAGGAGTGCGAGCAGCGCGATCGCGAGGCAGGTCGTCGAGCGCGGCACGCGCAGCGCGCGCAGCGCGCGGCGCAAGCCGAGCAAGGCGAGGAGCGTGAACGCGATGCCGGTGAGGCGCAGCAGGTGCAGCGCGCGCACGTCGTTCTCATAGGGTGCTTGCTCGTCGGGGCCGTGCAGATACTTCGCCGCGTCCCAGCGCGCGGGCCAGTCGGTCGCGTCGCGCGGCGGCGCCAAGCGATAGTAGACCGACCAGTGCGTCGCGCCGAGCGCGCGCAGCGCGGGGGCCAGCAGCAAGTAATAGAGCGGCGGCTGGATCTTCTGGTCGATCGCGACGTCGCTCTCGAGGAAGCGGCCATCGACGTGCAGCGACGGCAGATCGCCTTCGCGCGCCACGTAGCGCGCGTAGTCGAAGTGCGTGCTCTCGTCGGGACCTTCGAAGAGCGGGAGCTCCCAGCTCATCGCCCCGGCGAGGAGCGCGTGGAGCGCGAGCGCGAGCGCGGTAAGGGAGCGCTCCGCGCGACGCGAGAGCGCGAGCGGCGCGCCCGCGGGCTCGCCGTCGTCGCTGCGCCGCAGCCACGCGCGAGCGAGGAGCGCCAAGCCGAGCGCCGCGGCACAGAGCGCCGCGCCGAGCGGGCTCCATCCGCCGCGCAAGGGCTCGCCGGGAAAGAGCGTCGTGCCGAAGAGGAAGCGCGCGAGCAGCAACGCCGCGGCGCCCCAGGCGGCGACGCCGCAGAGCAGGGCGAGGGAGGTGCGGAGGCGGGGGCTCATGGCGGCGGAGCTCTCGTGCGGACGGCCGGTTCGAGGAGATCTGGTGGACGGGCGCCGGAGGCTCAAAGCTCGGGTCGGACGAGCTCGAACCGAGCCGGAGCGTTCGTGATCGCGCCGGTTCCTCCCGAGCGGCGGCTCGTCCGCCGCCGACACCTCGGCTGCGGTGAACCTGCTCGAACCGTCGCTAGACGGAACACTGCGAGTGCCAGGTCCTGCAACCCTTCCGTAAGATCCCCCGCGTGGATCTCCCTCGTCCCGCAGCGCGCCTCCTCCGCGAGCTCGCGGCCCTCGCCGGGCCGGAGTGGCGGCGCGTCGAGGGCGGGCTGCTCGCGCCGGAGTGGGTCGCGGCGGGGGGGACGGAGCGTTCACCCGCGCCCGCAGGTGCCGCGCTCCGTGCGACACCCGGGAAGCAGAGCTTCCGCGCGCATCTCCCGCGCGGGCTCGCGTGCCTCGTGAAGCGTCACGAGCCGGAAGCGCGCCGCGGCCGCGCTTCGCGTCCACCAGCGCTCGCGGCCCTCGCCGAAGCGCTCTTCGCGCTGCGCCTCGCCGCGGCCGGCATCCGCGTGCCGCGCCCGCTCGCGGCGTGCAGAGCGGGCGAGAGCTCGTGGGTGGCCCTCGAGCTCGTCGCGCATCGCGGCTCGCTCGAAGAGGCACTGCTCCGCGATCCCGAGCACGTGCGCCGGCGCTTGCCGGAGATCGCGCGCCTCTTGGCACAGCTCCATCGTGCGGGCTTCCATCACCGCGACTTCTATCTCTGTCATCTGCTCGAGGAGGAAGGCACGGGGGCGCTCGTGCTCATCGATCTCGAGCGCGTGGGCGAGCTCGGCGCGCGCGCGCGGCGCTGGCGCGCGAAGGACTTGGGCGCCCTCGTCTTCTCGCTGCGACCGGGCCTCGCGCACACGAGCGCGCTGCGCTTCCTCGCGCGCTACGCGCGCGAGCTCGAGCTCGGCCGCGCCGCCGCGCGCCGCCTCGCCGCGGCCGCGCTGCGCGTCGCCGCGCGCATCGCGCGCCACCGTCCGCGCCACGGCGCGCCACCGCTCGGGCTCGCGCGATGAAGATCGCCTTCGCGATCGATGCGCTTGCGTCGGGCGGCGGCGTCGAGGGCTATCTCCGCCGCGCCGCGGCCTATCTCGCCGAGCACGGCGACGAGGTCGAGCTCGTCGTCGGACGCGGCGCGCCCGAGGGACCCTGGCGCGTACGCTCGCTCGACGTGCGCGGCGTCGGCGCGGGAGCGCGGCTGCGCCGCTTCGCCGCCGCCTTCGACGAGCGGCTCCGCGCGGGAACCTGGGCCAGCTCGCTCGCCATCCGCCACGTGCGCGCCGCACACGTCTACATGCCGCACGGCGGCCTCGTCGATCCCGCGGTGCACGCGCGAGACGAGCGGCGGTCACCGCCGCGCCGCTGGCTGCGCCAGCGCTATCGCGCGTTCTCGCCGCGCATGCGCGCGATGCGTTCGCTGGAGGCGGAGGCGTTGCAGCGCAGCGGTCTCGTGCTCGCGCTCTCCGAGCGTGTGCGCGCCGAGATCGCCGCGGTCTCACCCGCGGCGCTCGCGCGCACCGAGCTCCTGCCGCTCGGCGTCGATCTCGCGCGCTTCACGCCCGAGGGACCGCGCATCGATTGGACGAGCGAGCTCGCGCTGCCGCGCGCGACGCCGGTCGTGCTCTTCGCGGCGTACAACGCGCGCTTGAAGGGCTTCGCCGAGGCTGCGCGTGTGATCGCCTCCTCGTGTGCGCTCGACGCGGTGCATCTCGCGGTGGTGGGTCCGCCCGCTCCGCCGCCGCTGCCGCGCGACGTGCGCGCGGTGTTGCGCGGCCGCGTTCACTGGCTCGGTGCGCGCGCGGATCTGCCCGCGCTCTATCGCGCCGCCGCCGCGCTGCTCCATCCCACGTGGTACGACCCCTGCTCGACGGTGGCACTCGAAGCGCTCGCGTGCGGTTGCCCGGTCGTCACGACGGAGAGGAACGGCGCGGCGGAGATTCGCAGCGAGGCGTTGCGCGCGGTCGCGGATCCGCGGGATGCACACGCGCTCGCCTCCTCGCTGGCCGCGCTTCTCGCGCGCGGAGCGCCGCTGCGCACGCAGGCCCGAGCTGCGATGCTCGCCCGCGAGGAGCGCGAGCACTTCGCTGCGCTGCGCGGCGCCCTCGTCCAGGCGCTCGGGCCTCACGTCTCCTGAGCGATGGATCCAGGAGCGCCAGACCAAGCACCTCGCGGGTCGATGTCCAGGCCGCGCGCCGCCCGTATCGAACGCCCTGCGGATCGCCGACGAGGACCTCGATGATGCGGGATCGGCGCGATTCCTCGGCCCATTCAGGCGGTTGCGGCTACATGTAAGGGGTTCCATCCTGGAGTCCGCCGCCGACTCCTCACGCCAACGACGAGCTGGTAGCGTGGACCACGCTCTTGCTCCGGAGGATTTCCCGCATGCTCGCGCCCACGTTCCTCGGCTGGATGCTCTGCCTGGTCGCACACGGGACGCCCGTTCCACAGCCCCCGGCGTCGCGCGTCTGGATCGTCGATGCTAGCGGCGGAGGAGACTTCACGGATCTGCCGGCAGCTCTGCAGGCCGTGTCCTTCGGTGACATGATCCAGATCGAAGCCGGCACCTACGCGGGTGGACTGATCCCGCATGCGATCACGCTGCGCGGGCGCGGAGCAGCGACGCGCATCGAGGGGGCGCTTCGTGCGTCGGGATTGAACGAGCCGGGCACCCTGATCATCGCATCGCTCACCTTGGCTCGAGTCTGGCCGGTCCCCGGTGGCGCTACGGTGCCGGGCTGCACCACCGGCGGCGCAGTGTCCACCTATCCCCACGGCGGTCTGCGTTTCGACTCCTGTACGACTCCGATCCACGTGCACGACGTACGCGCCGAGGGTTTCCAGCCCGGACAGCATCGAACGAAGGCGGGAGGGCCCAGCCTGATCGCCCGGAGATGCGACTCGCTCATGTTGGTCCAATCGACCTTCCGTTGTCTCGGCGCGACCGGACTCGAAGTCAGTGCTCTCTCCTGTCCTAGCCAAGCCAGGCTCCCGCTGGCCGAAGTCGATGCCGCGGTCATCGAGTTCAGCCATGCCGTCATCGATCGCTGCACCTTTGAAGGCGCTCCCGGCTACGGCTCGTGGGGCTGGTGCAACACGATCTTCATCCCGCCAACCCAGGGAAGCACTCCAGGCTTACGCGGAGGGGACGCTCTGATCCTCAAGTCTTCGCGCGTCGTGCTCAACGCTTCCCTGCTGCAAGGCGGCCGCGGCGCGAACAACCATTACACCCTGTGCTGCACGTGGTGTCGTTCTCCCTGCGAAGACCCCACGCCCGGTGGCCATGGCGTGCGGCTCCAAGACCTCCAAGGTTGCGATCTAGCCGTCTTCGCCACGGCATCGACAGGAGGGGTGGGTGGAGACAACGTCGATCTCTACGGTTGCATGACGTCCTTGCGCCATGCGGCGGACGGCAGCACGCTCCTCGGCACGCCGCGTTCGCTGCGCATCGAGAATTACGGCCTGCCCGTGGTCGACAAGATCGGCGCCCTTCGCACAGGCAGCCCGTTCCAATTGAGCGTCGACGCCTGGGGCGCCGGACCCGTGGCGGTCTACCTCGGTACTCGTTGGTTCTACGTTCGAACCCCATCGACGGCCGGCGGTACGCTCCTCGATCCCACGACGGGGGTGTCGTTCCTGCTCGGCGTGACGCACGCGCGCGGGAGCCTCACGGTCGCGCTCGAGCGAGACCCTTCCCTCCTCGGGCTGCAGCTCTTCTTCCAGCCGATCCAGTGGGACGCGCGCAGCGGCTTGATGCGGCTCGGAGCGGTCGTGGGAGATGCGGTCTCGGGCTGATCTGCAGCGATGTTCGTAGCTCGCTCGGAGAGTCGAGCGCGCGAATCGCCGATCGCTTCGATCACCTGAGGATGCGGATGGAAACGGATCGCGGCTCCCGCGCGTCGCGCGGCCGTGGAGACTTCGATGCGTAGGACGGACCAGCCCGCTGGACTGCGGCGGCTCCGCGCGGCGCTTGCGCGCGCGCACGCGGAATGACCCAATACGCCTCCCGCTCCTCCGGCGAGCCCCCGTTGCCCCCGCTCCCTTGATCGAACGCCTCTTCCTCCGCGCCCCCAACTGGGTCGGCGACGTGGTCATGGCCACGCCGACGCTGGCGGCGTTGCGCGCGCGCTATCCGCGCGCGCGGATCACCGTCGGGGTGCGGCCGTATCTGCGCGGCGTGCTGCGCGGCTTGGAGTCGCTCTACGACGAGCTCTTGCCGTGCCCGCGGCCGAAGGGGCTCGCGGCGTTCTTCGCCGAGGCGGGGCAGTGGCGCGCGCGCGGCTTCGATGCGGCGCTGCTGCTGCCGTCGTCGCTGGAGGTCGTGTTGCTCGCCGCGGCGGCCGGCATCCCGCGGCGCTACGCGTATGCGCGCGGGGGCAACGCGTGGCTGCTCACGAGCTCGCTGCGCTCGCCGAGCTTCCGCGGGAAGCGCATCCCGCGGCCGAGCGGGCAGACCTTCGCCGATCTCGCGGGCTTGCTCGACGTCGCGGTGCACGACGAGCGTCCGCGGCTCGCGTACGACTTGGCGACGCGCGCGACGTGGCACGAACGCGCGCGCGCGCTGGGCCTCGAGCTCGAGCGGCCCTACGTGGCGCTGAATCCGGGTGCGTCGTACGGCTCGAGCAAGTTCTGGAGCGTCGCGGGCTTCGCGCGCACGGCCGAGCTACTGCGCGAGCGCTTCGGCTTACAGGCCCTCGTCACGGTGGGGCCGGGCGAAGAGCCGCTCGCGCGCGGCATCGCCGAGGAAGCGAAGGTGCCCGTCGCGATCGCGGTCGATCCCGTGCTCGATCTGCATGCGCTGAAGCCCGCTGTCGCGGGGGCGAGCTTGCTCGTCACGACCGACACCGGCACGCGCCATTACGGCACCGCGTTCGATGTGCCCACCGTCGTGCTGATGGGGCCCACCGATCCGCGCTTCACTCTCGATCACCTGGAGCGCCAGCGCGTGTTGCGGCGCGAGCTGCCCTGCGCGCCGTGCCACGCGAAGAGCTGCCCGTTGCGGCACCACGCGTGCATGCAGGAGCTCACCGCGGAGATGGTGCTCGCGGCCGCGGAGGAACTCTTGGATGGCGCGCGCGCGGAGGCGCACGCATGAGCGCGCGTCCCGCGTTCCCGCGTCTCCTGCTCGAGCCCGCGCCGCGGCGCGTGTTGCTCGTGCCGCCGCGCTGGGTGGGCGATCTCGTCGCGATCACCGCGGTGCTCGAGGCCGCGGCCGCGCACTTCGCGGCGCGCGGAGCGGAGGTGGCGATCCTCACCCCGCGCTCGCGCGCGCCGCTCTTCGCCGGCGGACCGCTCGCGCAGACGCTGCTCTGCTACGAAGGCAACGAGCCGCGCGCGGCGCGCGCCGCCGTGCGCGCGCGCGCGTTCGATCTCGGGATCCTCTTCGCGACCTCGTTCGGCTCGGCCTACGAGCTCTGGCGCGCGGGCGTGGCAACGCGCATCGGCTTCGGCGACGGCGGTCGGCGCTTCCTGCTCAGCGAGCGCTTGGCGCCCTTGCGCGAAGGCTGGCGGCGCGCGCCGTATCCGGCGGTGCGCGCCGCACGCGATCTGGTCGGCGTCCTCGGCATCGACGTCTGGGATCTGCGTCCGCGGCTCTACTTCGATCTCGCGAGCGAGGAGAGCGCGCGCGCGACCCTCGCGAGCGGCGGGCTCGATCCCGAGCGCGACTACGTCGTCGTGCATCCCGGTGGCGCCTTCGGCCCCGCGAAGCGCTGGCCGGCCGAGAAGGTCGCCCCCGTGATCGAGGCGCTGGTGCACGAGCGCGGCTTCGGCGTCTACGTGCACGGCGGGCCCGACGAGCGCGCGGCGATCGCGGAGCTCCGCGCGTGCACCCGCGCGCCGTTCGCCGGCGCGGACACGTGCGCCATCGATCTCGAGCTCTTGAAGCCGATCATCGATGGTGCCGCGCTGGTCGTGACGACCGATTCGGCGCCGCGCCACTTCGCGGCGGCGTTCGAGGTGCCGTGCGCCGTGGTGATGGGCCCGACGAGCCCGCGCTACACCAACGCGAACCTGCGCCATCAGCGCCTCGTGCGGATCGACGTCGACTGCGGCCCGTGCCAGCGCCGCACCTGCGCGCTGGATCATCGCTGCTTGCGCGGGATCGAGACGCGTGTGGTGCTCGAGGCGTGCGAGGACTTGCTTCGAGCCTGAGCGCGTTTCGATCTCCGCCGTAACCGCCGAGGGAGGCGCGGACTCGAAGCCGGGGACGGCGATGCGCCGGAGGGCCTCCCCGATGACAACATCCGCACGCGCGCTCGCGACGTTCTGCAGTCGGTTGCTCCCTGGCGCGTGCGCCAGCGCGCTGCTGCTCGGCGGCGTTTCCGGGGGCGGCGCAGGCGATCCGCCGACGCCAGCTCCTTGGATCGCGAAGACGACCGCCGGACTCGTCCGGGGATCCGCCGCGGACGGCGTGGTCGCTTGGCTGGGGGTGCCGTACGCCGCTCCGCCCATGGGGGAGCGGCGTTGGCGCCCGCCCCAGCCGGTCGCTGCATGGTCCGGAGTGCGCGAAGCGACCTCGTTCGCGCCCGCCTGCGTGCAGGTCGGCGTTTCCATGCCCGGCGAAGCTCCGCCCGTCACGAGCGAGGATTGCCTCTATCTCAACGTGTGGTCGGGGGCGCAGAGCGCGGACGAGCGCCGACCCGTGCTCGTGTGGATCCACGGCGGCGGCTGGACGAACGGTGCGACGAGCTTGCCGCTCTATGCGGGCGCGACGCTCGCCAAGCGCGGCATCGTGTTCGTCAGCATCGCCTATCGCCTCGGGCCGCTGGGCTTCCTCGCGCATCCGGAGCTCAGCGCGGAGAGCGGCGAGGCGACCTCGGGCAACTACGGGCTGATGGACCAGATCGCGGCGCTGGCGTGGGTGCAGGCCAACATCGCGGCGTTCGGCGGCGATCCGGAGCGCGTGACGATCGCGGGGCAGTCGGCCGGAGGCATGTCGGTCAGCTTGCTGATGGCCTCGCCGCGCGCCGCGGGGCTCTTCCACGCGGCGATCGCGCAGAGCGGCGGCGTGTTCGAGCCGACGCAGCTCGCGCCCGGCTATCTCCTCGAGAACGCGGAGAAGGAGGGCCTCGCCTACGCGGCGTCGCTCGGCGCCGGTGACCTCGCCGCTCTGCGCGCGATGCCCGCGGAGAAGCTCCTCGGCGGCAAGGCCGGCACCATCAGCCATCCGGTGATCGAGCCGCACCTCCTGCCTCGGTCGCCCTACGAGGCGTATGTCGCGGGCGAGGTGCACGACGTGCCCGTGCTGATCGGCTCGAACGCGGAAGAGGGCAATTCGCTCGCGGAGCTCTCGCGCGTCACGGCGGAGAACTACTCGAGCGAGCTGCAGCGCGTCTGGGGTGAGCTGCCGCCGCCGTTGCTCGCGGCCTATCCGTTTGAGACCGACGCCGAGGCGCGAGCCGCGCGCGCCGCGTTCGAACGCGATCTGCGCTTCGGCTGGGACATGTGGGCCTGGGCCCGGCTGCAAGCGAAGCTCGGCCGAAGCGCGTTCTACTATCGCTTCGATCACGCTCCGCCGTTCCCGGCCGGATCGGTGCGCGAGCACTGGGGCGCCGCACACTTCGCGGAGCTCTGGTACATGACCGGGAATCTACTTCCGGCGGACGGTGCTTGGACCGCAGCCGACCGCAAGCTCGCCGACACCCTGATGAGCTACTGGGTGAACTTCGTTCGGGACCGAGATCCCAACGGGCCAAGCCTGCCGCCCTGGCCAGCCTTCGACGCGAGCGGGCAAGTGATCGTGCTGTGCGAAGCACCACGGCTTCAGCCTGCGCCGGTCGATGAAGCGCTGCGAGCTTTCGATGCCGTGTACGATGCCGTGCGCGGAAAGCGTTTCGGTACGCCGCCGTAGATGCCGAGCTCGCGGTCGCGCGCGCCATGGGCTTTGCTCGAGTGCCGCGATCGGGATGCGAGGCTCGGACCTCTTCCTCGGATGCGCGCGAAGGATGCGCGCGGAGGATGCTCGCGGAGCACGGAGCGATGGTCGATGCTCCGGGTGAGTCTCGCGACTCTCGGGTTGGCGGCGAGATCAGCTCTTCCTCGCGCTCCGTTCGGCCAGGATCAACACGCGATCGGAGAGCGGACTCTGTCGGCGCATGCGCAAGACGCTCCAGCCCGCGCTCTCGAGCTCGGGGCGGATCTCCTCCCAGGGGCAGGCGTGCTTCGCGCGCGTCGCTCGCCGCTGCATCCGCACCACCGCGCGGGCGGACTTCCAGCGTCCGAGGACCCCGTTGCCGACGCGGTATTGGATCAGCAGGTAGCGGTGCGATCGGCTCTGCAGCGCGGCGAGGAGATCGCGGCGCTGCACGGGCGAGAAGTAGTAGGCGAAGCGCAAGCACGCGACGAGGTCGGCGCGCCCGTGGGCTGCGCTCGCGTCGAAGGCGTCGCCGATCTCGACGCGACCCGGTAGTTCCAGAGCGGCTCGCTCGCGCTCGGCCCGCTCCGCCATCGGAGCGGAGAGCTCGATGCCGAGGACGCTGAGCCCGGCGGCGGCCCAGAGCTCGAAGCTCCGGCCGATGCCGCACGGGAGATCGCAGACGCTGTGGATGCCTTCGGCACTGTCGAGCAGCGCGCGCAGCGCCCGACGCTCCGACCAGCGCTGGATCCGATTCCGCAGCGCGGAGGCGCAGCGCTTCTGGTGGTAGGCGTCCGGGCGGCGGAAGAGCGGGTACGCCGGAGCGAGCACTTCTTCGGTCATGGGGCGCGTCTTACTCGGCGTGGAAGAGCAGGCCGTGCTTCCGCTTCGAGCGTGAGGCGCGACGCACGAAGAGCACGACGAACACGAGGATCGAGAGGGCCCCGATCGCCGCGCGCAGCTCGGCGCGCTGCCGCAGCGCTGCGAGCGTGTCGGGGAAGCCGAAGCTCACTACGAGAGCGCAGGCGACGGCCAGCACTCCCCACTTCTCGAGGCGCAGCACCTCGGACCAGGAGTAGGGCTCGCGCGATCGTCCGCTGAAGTCGCTCCCGCCGAGCCGGGGGATCCAACGCGGGACGCGCTCCAGGTAATCGCGATACGCGGCGCCCCAGAGCTCGAGCAGGACGCGCTCCTCGTGCCGCACGACCAGCGCGTAGAGCAGGCCCAGGTAGAGGCCCGTCGCCGCGGCGGCGAGCGGACCGGCGAGCAGGAGGATCGCGCCGGCCGCGGCGAGCGCGTTGCCGAGGTAGAGCGGGTTCCGCGTGGTGGCGAAGATCCCGCGGCTCACGAGATCACGGGCGCCGGCACTGTGGACGCGCGCGCGTCCTCCGATCTCCCGCACGCCGGCGAGGCGCAATCCCAAGCCGAGACAGAGCAGCAGCGCTGCTGCGGCGATCTCGACCCGCGGAGCAAGACCGCTCCACGGCGGCAGGGCACAGCTCAGCGGGCACAGCGCCACCAGCACTCCGCGGTAGGCGAACACGAATGCAGGCAAGGACTTCATCGACACCTCCGGGATCGCACGGGCGATCGCGGAGGAGCGTAGCGAGGCCGTCTTGCGCGCCGCCTTCGCGCACCTTACCGATCGGTAATGCTCGCCGGTTCTCGCGGCTGCGCGCTTGTCGCGGAGCGTAGCTCTGCGAGATGCTGCCCCGCGCCGCGCGGCGACCGGAGGCGCGCGCGACGGAGCAACGATGCGCGTCCTGGTGATCGAAGACGACCCGCAGACGGCGGGATACCTCGCGAAAGGGCTCGGGCAGGAAGGCTACGCCGTGGATGTGGAGCCCGATGCGCCGTCGGGACTTCTGCGCCTGCTGACCGTGGAGTACGCGGTCGCGATCATCGACGTGATGCTCCCGGGCCTCGACGGGATCAACCTGGTTCGTCGCGCCCGCGCGGCGGAGATCTCGATCCCGATCCTCATGCTGACCGCGCGCTCCTTGGTCGACGACAAGGTCGCCGGGCTGCGGGCCGGGGCCGATGACTACCTCACGAAGCCGTTCGCGTTCTCGGAGCTCCTCGCGCGCCTCGAGGCCATCACCAAGCGCTCCTCGCGGCGCGAGGAGGACGTCATCCGCGTGGGCGATCTCGTGATCGACGTCATCCGCCGCCGCGCGACCCGCGCGGGCAAGGAGCTCCAGCTGCAGCCCCTCGAGTTCTCGCTGCTGGCCTATCTCGCGCGGAATCGCGGTCGGGTCATCTCGAAGACGACCATCGCGGAGCAGGTGTGGAACTACAACTTCGATCCGCAGACCAGCGTCGTCGAGACGCGCATCTGCCGCTTGCGCGACAAGGTGGACAAGCCCTTCGACGGCAAGTTGATCCGCACGATCCGAGGCTGCGGCTATGTCCTCGATGGGCCCTAGGCGCAAGCGCTGGTCGCTGCGTTGGCGCCTCGCCCTCTGGACCGCGCTGCTGCTCGCGTGCGTCTCGGTGGCGAAGTCCGTGCTGGTCTTCCACAGCTTGGAAGCCCTCTTGCTCGAGCGCTTGGACCGGGAGCTCCTCCACGAGCTCGAAGAATGGCGGCAGCATTTTCGCCACGCCGGGCTCGCGAAGCTGCGCGAGGAGTTCGAGAGCGAGGCACAGGAGTATGGTCCCGACACCGTCGTCTTGCGCTTCTTCGATGCCGGCGGTGTGCTCGTCCTCGAGAGTGGTCGCGCCGACCCGAGCGAACGAGCTCGCGCTCCGCTCTCCGAGCTCGCCTCGGATCGGCATCACTTCACCACGCGCTCGAGCGGAGCAGGTCGTCCGGACCTGCGCTTCCTCTCCTACCGCGATGCTGCGGGCTTCGCGTTCGAGTTCGGGCACTCGCTCGCAGATCACCGCGCGCTCACGACCCGCATCGTCTGGCTCTTCGTCCTCAGCGCGGGGATCCTGAGCTTCTTCGGAGCGCTCGGGGTCTCGCTCCTCTGTCGCAACGCCTTGCTTGGCCTCGAGAGCATCACGCGCGCCGTGCGGCGTACGGGCGAAGGCGACCTCGGCCCGCTTGCACCCGAGGACGTGCCGTCCTCCGAGATCCAGGAGCTCGCGCAGGCGTTCCAGCGCATGCAGTCGAAGCTCCAGTCGATGATCGCGGAGCTGCGCGACATGAGCATCAACGTCGCGCACGATCTGCGCGGCCCGTTGACGGCGATCCGCTGCGCCGCCGAGACGGCTCTGACCTCGAAGGGCAGCGACGAGATCCGCCGCGAGGCGCTCGAGGTGACCATCGAGCAGTGCGACCGCCTGGTCGGCATCGTGGATACGCTGCTCGAGATCGCCGAGGCCGAAGCCTGTGGCGTCGCCGGAGCCGCCGAGGTGGTGGACCTCAGCGCGCTGCTCCGCGGGGCAGCGGAGATCTTCGAGCCCGTCGCGCAGGACGCCGGCCTCCGCATCGAGCTCGAGCTACCCGACGCCCCGAGCTGCGTGCGCGGCGTCGAGTCGAAGCTCCAGCGCGTGTTCGCGAACTTGGTCGAGAACGCGATCAAGTTCACCCCGGCGGGGGGACGCATCGCGATCCGCCTCGAGGAGCAGGGCGAGCGCGTGCGGGTCGAGATCGCCGACACCGGCGTCGGCATCCCCGAGTCGGCGCTGCCGTTCGTGTTCGATCGCTTCTACAAAGCGGACCCGAGCCGGCACTCGCCCGGCAACGGGCTCGGGCTCAGCTACGTCGCCTCGATCGTGAAGGCGCACGGCGGAGAGGTCGTCGTGCGCAGCGAGGTCCATCGCGGCACGACCTTCGCGGTCGTGCTGCCGCGCGCACGGGTCTAGCCTCCGCTCCAGCTCGCGGGCAAGCGGAGCTCGCGCTCCTCCGGCTGTGGCTTGACGCCCGCGACCTTCAGATGCCCGACGTCGACGAGCAGGGGCTTCTCCGGACCCGTCTTCTCCGCGAGGAGCGGCCAGGTGCCCGCGGGCATGCGACCGACCGTGCGACCTTCCGCGTCGGTGAGAGGGAACGCCATGCGTTGCTCGAAGGTGCCTGAGCATAGATAGAGCCGCAGGCCCGCGACCGGTGTGCCCGCCGAATCGAGCACGCGGAGCCGCACTTCGCCCGAAGCGACGTGGAACTCTCGCTCGAGCGCCTGGCCAGGTGCCAGCGCGACCTGCTCGTTCGTCGGCAGATCGAACGAGGTCGCGAGTGTGGGCACGAGGACTCTCGCTTGCACCTCGTAGACGCCCGGCTCGAGCAGGATCGAGAAGCGTCCGGCGCTGTCGGTCGCGCATTGCTCCTGCGTCACGTGCGAGGGATCGGACGCACCGGTCTGCTTACCGATGATGCTTACATCGACCGAGGAGATCGCCGCACCATCGACGATCAGCGTGCCCTCGAGCTCCGCGAGCACGAGATCGGGGCGATCGAGCTCGATCCGGCGTTCCTCGTCCTCGTCGAGGTTCTCGATCGACGCGAGGCGGATCGAGCGCCAGCCGCCGCGCCGCCGCGCGATCGAGCCATCCGGCGAGGCCGCGGTGGTGAGCCTCGACCAGAGGAGGAGGAGCTTCCAGTTGCCGGGCGGAATGCCGGAGATCTCGAAGCGACCGTCGCGTTCGACGCGGGCTGTTCGTTCGGCTTCGGGATGGGTTTCGTAGCGTCCTTCGACCCAGCGCGCGAGCTGCACTCTGGGTGTGTGCTCGAGAACGCCGGCTTCCGCTGGACCCTCGCGATGCCAGCCCGCGGCGCGCCAGAGCTGCTCTGCGACCTCGGGAGGAGAGAGGCGACCGAGGAGGCGCGCGCCGCCCGCGACCGTGAGCGTGAGCGTCTGGTGTCCCTCCTGGAGCGCGATGCCCGCGTGGATCTCGGCGCGATGATCCGCGCCGCGCGCGAGGATCGAGAGCTCGCGTCGCGGTGGTGCGCGCAAGGCCACGTTGCCTTGCGCGTCCGTGCGGCCTTCCGCGATCCGCAGCGCTCTCGGGGGAGAGAGCGAGCTGGCGGCATCGAAGCTCTCGATCTCCGCATCGAGGAGCGGCTGCGTCGCACCTGATGATTCGATGAGCGTGACGACGCTGTTCTCGCGCGGGCGCTTCTCGCGATCTTCGACGTGCACCGTCACTTCTGCGGCGGCCTGGAGCGCGATCTCCACGCGAGCCATCCTCTCGCCGACCTGGAGCTCCAGGAACGGGCTGCGCGCCCACCTGGCGTCGCTCGGATCGAGGACGAGCCAGTAGCGACCCCGCGGAATCCCGGTCACGCGCGCGATGCCTCCGGGGTGAGCCCCGCGTCGATGCTCCCACGGTCGTACATGCCAAAGGGAATCGTCGCGAGAGAAGAGCCGGAGCAGGAACTCCTCGATCGGCTCACGGGTCGCGGCATCGAACGCCGCGACCTCGAACCCGATGCCACGCGTCAGGGTGATGCGCACGTTATCCGTGTTCCACGGCGTCTGCGTCTCGAGCAGGCGGCTCTCGAAGCCCTCGGCCGACGCATGTAGGTGCACGGGATCCAGCGAGTCCCGACGCGGCTGCTCGAGGCGCCAGCGACCGTCGAGATCGGTTTCCCGGCGCCGTTCCGACTGCGCGCCGAGCCCGACGGAGGCGCCGGGGATCGGCTGACCGGCTTCATCGACCACGATCCCGGAGATCGAAGCGCCTTCGATGGCCTCTTCGAGCACGAGCTCGAAGAACGCCTCACCTAGC
>JAEUHW010000028.1 GCA_016793245.1 Planctomycetota bacterium | reverse complement strand
GTCGTTCGACGTCGTTCACGCGCGGCGGGCGCGGCGCTTGCTTCGCCGGAGGGCTGGCGGAGCGGTCGTCGCGGTTCATGCGTTCGAACGCCCTCGCTCGTCACAGGCTCGCGCGTCGTTCTCGCGTCGACGAGTCGGCTCGATGCGCGAGCGCGAGAAAACCGAGCGCAAGATCGCGCATGCGCTACGCCCGGCCCTCCGCCAAAGCCAGCCCCTGCGCCCCAGCCCCGCGAGCACCAGAGCTGACATCGAGCCTAAGCCAACAGCTCCCGCGCAATGCGCGGCCCCTCCGCTGGTCCGATCAGGCGCTGCTCCAAGCCCTGGTAGGGATAGCGCAGCCGATGCGGATCGAGGCCGAGCAGATGCAGCACCGTCGCCTGTAGATCGCGCACGGTGATCTCTCCCTCGACGACGCGGAAGCCGAGCTCGTCGGTGGCGCCGTGCACGTAGCCGCGCTTCACGCCCGCGCCCGCGAGCCAGATCGAGAAGCAGCCGGGATGGTGGTCCCGGCCGAGGAAGGTCGAGCCGTCGCGCGACTCGACCATCGGCGTGCGCCCGAATTCGCCGCCCCAGACGACGAGGGTCTCCTCGAGCAGGCCGCGGCGCTCGAGGTCGAGCAGGAGCGCCGCGACGGGGCGATCGATCTCGCGGCACTTCTGCGGGAACTGCGTGAGCAGGTCGTCGTGCGCGCCCGTGCCGTGGATGTCCCAGCCCCAATCGAACAGCTGGACGAAGCGGACACCGCGCTCGACGAGCCGCCGCGCGCGCAGGCAGTGATTGGCGAAGCTCGCCTCGCGCGGATTCGCTCCATAGAGATCCAGCACCTCGGCGGGTTCGCTCGTGAGATCCGTCGCCTCCGGCACCGTCATCTGCATACGGTAGGCGAGCTCGTACTGTTCGAGGCGCGCAAGGGCCTCGGGATCTCCCGAGCGCGCGTGCTCCGCTTGGTTCAGCGCGCGCAGCGCATCGAGTTCGGCGCGGCGGCGTTCACGCGTGACGCCGGATGGGTTTTCGAGATAGAGCACCGCCTCGCCGCGCGAGCGGAGCTGGACCCCTTGCAGCTCGGAGGGCAGGAAGCCGCTGCTCCAGAGACTCTTCCCTCCTGTCGGATCGGAGCCGCCCGAGACCATCACGACATAAGCCGGCAGATCCTCGCTCAGCGAGCCGAGACCGTACTGGATCCAGGAGCCCATGCTCGCGCCGCCGAAGCGCGCGTTGCCCGTGAAGAGCAGGAGCTCCGCCGGCGCGTGGTTGAACTCCTCCGTCGTCATCGAGCGCACGAGCGTCACGCGATCCATGACCTGCGAGAGCCGCGGCAGCAGCGAGCACATCTCGAGGTCCGTGCCGCGCGCGCGCACGAAGGGATGCGGCGCGCCGAGCAGCTTCGGATGCCCCTTGATGAATGCTAGCCGCTTGCCTTCGAAGCACTCGCTCGGCGCCGGCGTCCCGTGCAGCTCGCGCAGCTTCGGTTTGGGATCGAAGAGATCGTGCTGCGGCGGAGCGCCCGCCATGTGCAGCCAGATCACGTGCTTCGCGCGCGGCGCGACGACCGAGCCCGCGCGATCGGCGGAGAGCGCTTCGCGCGCGAGCAATCCACCGAGCGCCAGCCCGCCGAGATCGAGCAGCGATCCCTTCAGGAACGCGCGGCGCGCGAGGAGCGTGCGAAGCTCGTTCATCGCTTCACCAACGCGGCTTCGAGGTTCAGCACCACGGCGGCGACGCTGGTCCAAGCCGCCGCCTCCTCGACGCCGCTCGCGCGGGCCTCCGTGATCAGCGCGCGCAACGCGTCGAGCTCGCGCAGGCTCGGTCGCTCCGCCGTCGCGAGCTCGAACGCGAGCGCGCAACGCTCTTCGTCGCCGTCGAGCTCAGCGGCGAGCAGGCGCTTCGCGAGCGCTTCGGCGGCTTCGACGTAGACCGGATCGTTCAAGGTGACGAGCGCCTGCAGCGGCGTGTTGGTGCGGAAGCGCCGCGGCGTGCAGAGCTCGCGGCTCGGCGCATCGAAGAGCGCCATCGAAGGATACGGGATCGTGCGGCGAAGGAACGTGTAGAGGGCGCGCCGATGGCGATCTTCGCCAGGGCTCGTCTGCCACGTGCGCTCGCCGTTGAACGCCGCCTGCCAGAGCCCCTCGGGCTGCGGCGGGAACACCGAGGGCCCGAAGCGCTTCCGGCTCAACAGACCGGCGATCGAGAGCGCCTGATCGCGCACCATCTCGGCGCTGAGCCGGAAGCGCGGACCGCGCGCGTAGAGCAGGTTCCGCGGATCGCGCGCGAGCTGCTCCGCCGTGGCGTCGCTCGACCGCCGGTAGGTCTCGCTGTGCACGAGCATCCGCAGCAGCGCTTTCACGTCCCAGCCGCTCTCCACGAACGCGAGCGCGAGATGATCGAGCAGCTCGGGATGCGTGGGGAAGCTGCCCTGCACGCCGAAGTCCTCCTCCGTCTCCACCAAGCCGCGGCCGAAGAGGCGCGCCCAGTAGCGATTCACCGCGACGCGCGCGGTCAGCGGATTCCGCGGATCGACGATCCAGCGCGCGAGCCCGAGGCGATTCTTAGGCGCCTCGCTCGCGAACGGATGGAACGCCGCGGGCACGCCCGGCTCGACGACCTCTCCCGGTGTCAGAAAGTTGCCTTTCTCGAGCACGCGCGTCGTGCGACGTTGATCGCCAGGCAGCTCTTGCATCACCGGCGTGCGTACGACTGGGAGGCGATCGAGCTCGCGTTGGAGCTCCCGCTCGCGTTGCGCAAGCGCGCGCTGCTCCGGCGTGCGCGGAGCTCGATGCTCGAGCCGCGCGCGCGCGATCACATGGCGCGCGCCGTAGAGCTGGTCGAGCTCGATCACGAGCTCGCGCTCGCCGCTCGCGAGCCACGGAGAGTCGAGCTCGAGCTCGAGCGAATGCTCCTCGCGCTGCCGCGGCGCGAGCGCCCAGCCGGTGCTGAGATCACCATCGATCGCGGCCTCGGCGCTCCAACCCTTCTGCTCGTGGTCGGCGCGCGCGTCGAGGAGCGGGAGCGGGGTCGCGCCGTCGACGAGATCGAACGCGTAGCTCGCCTCCGAGCTGCGTCGCAGCGCGGTCGACCATGTGAGCTCGCCGCGCGCATCGAAGCCCTCGATCCGCAGGCCGTCGTGCCGGCGCTCCAAGTCTCCATCGCTGCGGTTCCAGAGCACGAGGCGCTCGAGCGCGATCTCACGCTCGAGCTCGACCTCCCACCACGGATCGCGCTCGACGGCGGTGTGCGAGCACGAGCCGTCCTCGTAGCGCCCGCTCGTGTTGCCATCGATCGCGCGCGCAGCGTCCCCGCCGAAGTCGGTGCTGGATTGGCGCGCGATGCCGCTTCGCGCGAGGTTCTCGCCGCTCGCGAAGAGCTCGAGCTCGGCGAGATGGACCATGCGCGCGGCTCCCGGGACGCTCACGCGCACGCGCCGGACGCGCGGCAGCATCTCGCGCGACGAGCGCACCGCGAGGCCGAGCTCGCTCAGCACGACGTTCCCATTCGCTCCGTCGCGCGAGAGCGCGCCGGTCTCCGCGCAGGGCTGCAAGACGAGGCGCAACGCACCGAAGCCGCCCTCCGGAACGCGGGCACGGAGCGTCGTGCGCTCGCGCTCGACGAGCGGCCCGCTCGCGAGGAAGCCCGCCTCGCCTTCGCGCTCGTAGGCCGTGCCTTTCTCCGCTTCGATGGAGCTCCACGGCAGCGGCTGCCAGGCCGTCGATCCTCCGGCCGTACCGGTGAGTGTCGCGCGCAAGCTCGCGAGCTCTTCCTCCAGCATGCGGCGCGCGCGCACCTGCTCGCGCGTCGGCGTCGCGAGCAACGGCGCCTCGTCGCCTCGATCGCGATCCGCGGTCTGATCGAAGAACGCGTAGACCTCGTAGAACTCGCGCTGCGAGATCGGATCGAACTTGTGCGTGTGACACTGCGCACAGCCGAGCGTGAGCCCCATCCACACCTGGAAGGTCGTGCTCGCGCGATCCTTCACCGCCGCGACGCGGAACTCCTCGTCGTCGGTGCCGCCCTCGGTGTTCGTCAGCGTGTTGCGATGGAACGCCGTCGCGAGCTGCTGCTCGACCGTGGCATCGGGCAGAAGATCTCCCGCGAGCTGCTCGATCGTGAAGCGGTCGTAGGGCAGGTTCGCCTCGAAGGCCTCGATCACCCAGTCGCGATAGCGCCAGATCGTGCGCAGCGGATCGCTGCCGAAGCCGGCGCTGTCGGCGTAGCGCGCGAGGTCGAGCCACTCGGCGGCCCAGCGCTCCGCGTACGCGGGCGAGGCGAGCAAGCGCTCGACTTCTCTCGCGTAAGCTTCCGCCGAAGGATCGGCTTCGAAGCGCGCGAGCTCCTCGGGCGACGGCGGGAGCCCGGTGAGATCGAGGCTGAGCCGCCGCAGCAGCACGCGCGCCTCCGCCCTGCCGTTGGGAGTGAGCCCCGCTTCCTCGAGGCGTGCGGCGATGAGCCTCTCGAGCGCCTGCTCGCTCGAGACGAGGTTCGCGATCGCGGGTCGCCGCGGCGCTTCGAAAGCCCAGTGCGCGGCGTATGGCGCACCGGCCTCGATCCAGCGCCGCAGCAGCGCGACCTCCTCCGTCGCGAGCGCCGGAGCGTGCTCCGAGGGAGGCATGCGCTCCGCGTCGTCCGCGCCGGCGATCCTGCGCAGCACCTCGCTCCGGCTCGGCTCACCGGGAGCCAACGCCTCGCGCGCCTCCTCGGCGCGGTCGAGGCGGAGCCCCCCTTTCCGCCCTTCCTCATCGGGACCGTGGCAGGCGAAGCAGCGCCCCGCGAGGAGCGGGCGAACCTCGCGAGCGAAGTCCGGCGGCGGCGCCTGCGCCGCGAGCGAGGCGGCGCCGAGGAGCGCCGCGCCGAGGACGATGAGGCGGTGCAGCATGTGGGGTTCCGGTCGGTTCCGCCGGAGCCTAACGCGCCTGAGGGCTGCTGTCCCGCGTGCCGCGCCGGCGCTGCGGCGGGCGGTCGCGCCCCGCGCCGGAAACGGCCGCGAGCTTGTTCTGCCTCGCCTAGCCGACCTACAATCCCCCGCATCTTGCGACTGATTCGCAGGATTTCCCCGAGGCACCTTGGCTCCCCCTGGCGCGGACGAAGCGAAGGCGCGCGACGCCGAGATCGAAGTCGAGCTCACCCGACTGGCCGCCGGCAGCCGCGGTGTCGTGGTGCGCGTCGAGAGCGCGTTCGCCGACGCCGAGCGCCTGCAGGCGCTCGGCCTCTGCGAGGGCCGCCAGGTAGAGGTGCTGCGCGCGGGCGACCCGCTGATCGTGAAGGTCCACGGTTCGCGCTTCGGCCTCGCCGCCGCGCGGGCGAGCGGCATTCGAGTCCGGCTCGAGCGCTCCGCCGCGGAGCCGCGCGGATGAGCCCGATCGCTCCGAGAGCTCCCTCGACCGCGACGCGCCTCGCGCTGGTCGGCAACCCGAACGCTGGCAAGACGACCCTCTTCAATGCGCTGACGGGGCTGCGCGCCAAGACGGCGAACTTCCCCGGCACGACGGTGGAGCACCAGGTCGGTCGCGCCCGCGCTGGAGCGCGCGACTTGGAGGTGATCGACCTTCCGGGGCTCTACGACCTGAACGGCACAGGCTTGGAAGAGCGCGTCGCGCGCGAAGCTCTGCTCGGCGAAGGAGCGCACCCCGGGCGACCGGATCTCGCGGTCGTGGTGCTCGACGCCACGAACCTCCCGCGCACGCTGTGCCTCGCAGGCGCGGTGCTCGAGCTCGGCGTCCCCACGATCGTCGCCCTGAACCGCATGGATCGCGCCCGCGGCGCGGGCATCGCGATCGACCTCGCCGCGCTGCGCCGCGAGCTCGGCGTCGACGTCGTGCCCATCTCGGCGCGCTCCGGCGAGGGCTTGCCCGAGCTGCGCCGAGCGATCGAGCGCGCCCTCGACGCCCGAGAGGGAACCGCGCCCGCGTCCTGCGGCGGCTGCAAGGGCTGCGGCCACGCGCAGCGCTTCGACTGGGCCGAGGGGATCGCGAACCGCGTCGCACGAACTCCCGAGGATCTCGGCGCGAGCAGCGACCGCCTCGACCGCGCGCTCACCCATCCGCTGAGCGGACTGCTCGTCTTCGCCGCGGTGATGACGGGCCTCTTCTACTCGATCTTCGCTTGGGCCGAAGCTCCCATGACCTGGGTGGAGGACGGAGTCGCCGCGCTGCAAGGCGCGCTCGCGCCGTTGCTCACGGGCTGGGCGGAGGACGCGACCTGGCTCGCGCGCGCCGCCATCTTCGCCGGCACGGCCGTCATCGCGCTCGCCTCGCTGCGCCTCGCCGAAGCCTGGTCTCCGCGCGTGCGCCTGCTCGTCGCGGCGAGCGCCGCCCTCGCGTGCGCGGCGCTCCCGAGCGCGGATCTCGCGTCGGTCGCGATCGAAGGCGTGCTCGGCGGCGTCGGCAGCGTGCTCGTCTTCCTGCCGCAGATCTGCCTGCTCTTCTTCCTGCTCGCGCTGCTCGAGGACAGCGGCTATCTCGCGCGCGCCGCGTTCGTGATGGATCGCTATCTCTCGAAGGTCGGCCTGCCGGGCAAGGCCTTCGTGCCGATGCTCTCCGCGCATGCCTGCGCGATCCCCGCGATCCTCTCCGCGCGCGTCATCGAGAACCGCCGCGATCGCCTCGCCACGATCTTCGTCCTGCCGCTGCTCACCTGCTCGGCGCGCTTGCCGGTCTACGCGATGATCGCGGCGCTCTTGTTCCCCGCCGAGCCGCTGCAGGCCGCGCTGCTCTTCACCGGCGCCTACGCGCTGGGCTTGCTCGCGGCGCTGCTCACGGCGTTCCTCCTCCGCCTCGGCGTCCTGCCCGGTCGCACCGAGCCGCTGCTGATCGAGCTGCCGGCCTACAAGGTGCCGAGCCTGAAGAACGCCGCGCTGATCGTGCTCGAGCGCGCGAAGCAGTTCCTGGGCAAGGCCGGCGGCGTGATCCTGCTGCTCTCGCTCGGGCTGTGGGCCGCGACGACCTATCCGCGGCTCGATCCCACGGCCCTGCCGGCGAACGATCGCGCGGCCCTCGCGGACCTGGAGGCACGAGCCGCGGCGGCGAGCGACGATGGCGTGCGCGAAGAGCTCGAAGGGCAGCGCGCGACCCTCGAGGGCCGCTTGCAAGTCGCGGGCTCGCTCGCGGGCCGCGTGGGCGGCGCGATCCAGCCGCTCTTCGCGCCGCTCGGCTTCGATGTCGAGATCACCGTCGGCGTGCTCGCGAGCTTCGCCGCCCGCGAAGTCCTCGTCTCGACGCTCGCGATCCTCTATGGCGCCGGCGAGGACGCCGCCGAGGACGCGCTGTCGCTGCGCGAGACGCTGGGGCGCCAGGTGCGCGATGACGGGAAGCCGGTCTTCGATCTGCCGACCGCGCTGGCGCTGCTGATCTTCTTCGTGCTCGCGATGCAGTGCCTGCCGACCCAAGTCGTGACCCGCCGCGAGACGGGATCCCTGGGCTGGGCGGTCGGGCAGTGGGTATGGATGACGGCTCTGGCGTGGAGCGCGGGGGCGCTGACGCACGTCCTCGCGACGGCGCTCCTCGTGAGCTGAGCTGTCGCGCGCGGCGCATCTTCATCTGCGATCGGCGAGCGATTTCCCGAAGGCAGCGAACCTGCGCGCCACGCCGCCCGTCCTGGCGGGCACGACTTGCGGCTACGGGCGACGAATCCTCGCGAGAGGATCCGAAGAAGGCGGCGGATCTCGATCAGATCCCCGCCGCCGCCTGCCGATGGGTCGCCTGGATCGCGTTGCGTCCTCACCGAGGGTGACGCGTGAACGGCAACTCGAATACCCCCAACGCCATGAACGCCCCTCGAGGCTCTCGTCGAGAGCCCTTCTCTGCTCCTGCGCGCGCGCGCACGCTCTCCGAGGTCGCGCGCTTCGCCCTGATCGCCGGGATCGCGGCTCTCGCCGCGAGCTCGGACGGCGCGGCGCAACTGCGCGTGGACGACCTGATCATGGGCGGCACGCCCTTCCAGGGGCCGCAGGGCGGCATCGTGGTGGCGCAGCCGCAGAGCGCGAACTGGAGCGAGCTCCCCGGTCTGCCGAACGAGGTCCGGCGTCCCGCCGCCGTGATCTCCGATCCCTTCGATCGCACCAAGCTCTACGTCGCTTCGAACGACACCCTCGGCGGCGTGCAGGTCTACCGCGTCGAGCTCGGCCCGAGCGGGGCGACGAGCGCCGCCCCCTTGCTGCCGAGCCCGCTGCCCGAGTTCGAAGCGGTGAGCGTCGCCAGCCTCGGGGAAGAGATCCTGCTGCTGACCCGCCTCGCGCTGCACCGCGTGCCGAAAGCCGGCGGCCCCTCCGAGCTCGTGCTGGCGTTCCCGCCCCAGACGAGCGGCAAGGCCCTCGCGACGGATGGGCGGCGCCTCTTCGCCTCGATCACGACGCGCGAGATCTACACGCTCGACCTCCTCGGCCCCGCAACGGTCGGCCTCTTCACGTCGCTGCCTGGCTCGCTCGGCAACATCCAGGACCTCGCGATCGATCAACGCGGCGACCTGCTCGTCGCCGACGCCGATCCCTTCTCGGGCTCGTACCTCCGCCGCATCGACGACGCGACCGGCTTCGAGCTCTCCGCGACGAGGATCGGTCTCGCGCCGCCGCTGGCACTCGCCCACGATGCCCTGCTCGACCAGGACTACGTCGCGGGCGTCGCGCAAGGCCAGAGCTGGATCGCCGTGCTGCGCCAAGGACGCGAAGTGACGCGCATCGGACCGCTCCCCCACCTGCCGGGCTCGCTCGACCTCGTGCGAACGGCCCCGCTCTATCTCACCGGGCGCGGCTGCGCCGACAGCTCGCTGCGCGTGCCCCACTACGACGCGAATGGCTTGCCGACGCAGGGGAACGCGAACTACGGCCTGCATCTCTTTCAAGCGCCGAGTGGTCCCACGGTGCTCCTGCTCGGCGCGCGCCCGAGCGGAGCCCGCGGCTTCGAGCTCTCCCTCGGGCCCGGAGCTCCCGGCTGCGCCTTGGAAGTGCTCCCCGACCTCCCCGTCTCCGCCTTCGTGCCGGCCTCGGGTGAGATCACGCTCTACTTCGGCATCCCCGTCGATCCCAGCCTCGCGGGCGGCGTCATCGATACGCAGTGGTGGTCGCTCGACCCCGCGGCCAATGCGCTCGGACTGGCGGCGTCGCAGCGGGGAACGGTCATCGTCGAATAGCGCGGCGCTGCTTGGCGCTGCCCAATTTCGGACGGCGCCACTTGGCACCGAGTCTCCCGGCGCGGTCTCGAAGTCCAGCCCGCGGCCCGGACACGTCGCGTCCCGCCTTCAGCGCAACTTGCGGAGCTCGCGGGCGACCTCGAGCAGGCCCTTCACGCCCTCGAGGTTGCAGAAGATCGCCACCGCGAAGCCCTCCTCGGGCACGCCGTAGAGGATCGTGCTCACGCGCTGTTGTGCACCGGTGTGCCAGACCTCACGGCGGCCGGCAGCCCCCACATGCACGCGCCAACCCAAGGCATAGGACGTGGGCTTGCCGTCGGCGAGCGGCTGCGGCGTGAAGAGCAGCTCGCGCGTCGCGTCCTTCAGCACCTCGCCGCGACTGAGCGCGAGCAGTAGGCGCGCGGCATCGGGCGCGCTCGAGACGAGCCCGCCCCCGGGGATCTTGTAGCTCGTGTCGACCGGCACCGAATTGCGATACGAGCCATCCTCCGCGCGCACATAGCCCTGCGCGCGATGGCGGATCAGCTCGACCGCGGAATCGACGCGCAGCGTGCGCAGAGCGAGCGGAGAGGCGAGCTCCGCTTCGAGCAGCGCGGCGAACTCGCGCTCGCTCGCGCGCTCCAGCGCGCACCCGAGCAGCGTGTAGCCGTAGGTCGTGTAGTGATGGGCGGTCCCGGGAGCGGCGAGCAGCGGATCGGCGGCGAAGATCTCGAGGCCGCTCTCCAGCGAACGCGTCGGAACATTGCGCAGCATCTCGAAGCCGCGGTAGTGGCGGATGCCGCTCTGGTGGCAGAGCAGATGCCGCACGAGGATCGCGCCCTCTTTCTTCACGGGGAAGCTCGGCACGTAGCGCTGCACTTCGGCGTCGAGCTCGAGCAGGCCGCGTTCGACGAGGCGCAACGCGAGGACGCCGGTGATGGCCTTCGAGACCGACGCCAGGCGATAGACGCTCTCGGCCCGCGCGGGGACCTCGTTCTCGAGATCGACGAGGCCGAGCCCGTCGGCTTGCGCGAGAGCGCCGCCGACCCCCACCGCGAAGGAGAGCCCGGGGATGTGGCGCTCCACGCGGAAGCGCTCGATCAGCTCTCGGCGCCGCGCCTCCGGCGCGAGCTCCTGCGCGGACGCGCGCGCAGGGACGAGCCCCCCGACGATGGCGGCGATGGCCGCGCAGAGCGCGTGCGTAGAGCGGTGCATGGGCGAGCTCACCAACTGAGGTCCAGGATCAACGGAAGGTGATCGGAGGCGCGGCGCGCGAGCCGGTGGTTCGCGACGCGGGCGTGGGTCGCGCGGAGGGGGCCGCGCACGAAGGCCTTGTCCAAGCTACCCATCGCGAGGTAGCTCGGGAACGAGCGGAAGCGCGAAGGTGGTGAGGTCACCAGCTCGAAACCCGCGCGCCCCAGCGGACCTGCCGCGAGCGTGTTCCGCCAGTCGTTGGAGTCCCCGATCATCACGGTCGGGAGGTGCTGCGCTCCCCGAAAGCTGCGATGCGCGAGCAGATGCTCCATCTGCCAGTGTCGCTCCGCCTCGGCGAGGCCGAGGTGCCAGTGCACGAGGTGCAGCGCGCGACCTTCGATCTGCAAAGTGGCGAGCTGCGCGCCGCGCGGCTTCTTCGTCCGCAGGCGCAGCGAGATCTGATGCGACTCGCGGATCGGGTAGCGCGTGAGCAGCAGGTTCCCGTAGCCACCGCGGCGCAGGCGCACGTTCAACTGATAGAGTCCGTACGGGAAGCCGAGCGCGCTCGCCAGCAGGCGCGGCTGATCGTCGTAGCGCGAGCGACTCACTTCCCGGTCGACCTCCTGCAGGCAGACGATGTCCGGCTGCTCGGCGCGGATCACGTCGATCACGCGCTGGATGCGATAGAGGCGATCGTTTCCAATCCCCTTGTGGATGTTGTAGCTCAGGATCCGCATCGGCTTTGGAACAACAGATCCTCGACTTCCTGACCGGCCTCCAGCTCGGTCCGCTCGCGCTCGCGCTGCTCTTCTGCGCGGCGGGGATCGAGTACGTCTTCCCGCCGTTCCCCGGCGACTCGATCACCCTCTTCGGAGCCGTGCTCGTGGGCGCTGGAGGCTGGCCGGCGGCACCGGTCTACGCCGCGATCACGGCGGGCAGCATCCTCGGGATGGCGATCGACCATCGCTTCGGTCGTTTCGTCGCGTCGCGGGACCAGCACTGGCGGGTGAGGAGCGGTTGGTGGCGGAAGGTCGGCGTGCAGCTCGACCGGACGTTGCCGGTCTTCGCGCGTCGGCCGACAGCTTACCTGATCTGCAATCGCTTCCTGCCGTCGATCCGCGCGCTCTTCTTCGTCGCCGCGGGCATGGTCGGCGTGCCGCTCTGGCGGACGCTCCTCTTCGGCGCGCTGAGCGCCATCGCGTGGAACGCGCTCCTCTTCGGGCTCGGCGCGCTGGTCGGCAGCAACTGGCAAGTGCTGCTCGGGTGGCTGAAGACCTACAATGCGATCGCCTGGGTCGCGGTGATCCTCGCCGTCGCGTTCTTCCTCTGGCGGCTCCGCCGCCGGCGCGCGTGATCGCGTTCTTCGGAATCCCCACCGAGCTCTGGGTGATCGGCTACGACCTCGCGGTCGTAGCGACCCTGCTCGTGCTCGCTCTGCGCCGGCGCGAGACCTCGACGATCTATGGCTGGGCGCTGGCGATCGTGTTCCTGCCGATCCTCGGCATGCTCCTCTTCTTCCTCGTCGGGCTGAACCGCGTGCCGCGCCGCTTGCAGCGCCGCCGTCGTCACGCCGAGATCTTCGCCTCGCGCATGCCCGAGAAGTCGCCGCGCGCCGTCGGGCTCGAAGAGCGCCGGGCGGCGACGGGTTGGCGCTCGCTGCCGGTGCTCGCCGAGCACCTGGGCGCGGCGCCGATGCGCGAGGGGAACGCGATCGCGTTCTTCGATGACGGGCGCGAGGTGTTCCGGCGCATCTTCCAGGACATCGCCAACGCGAAGCACCACGTCCACCTCGAGAAGTACATCTTCCGCTCCGACCACCTCGGCATGGCGCTGATCGACTTGCTGATCGAGCGCTGCCGCGCCGGCGTCGAAGTGCGCGTCCTGATCGACGCCCTGGGCGCGCTCGGCACGTCGAAGCAGCTCCGCCGCTTGCGCGAAGCGGGCGGGCGCACGGCGCGTTTCCTGCCGCTCTTCGCCGGATTGAACCGCTTCGCTCCGAATCTCCGCAACCACCGCAAGATCGTGATCTGCGACGGCGCGATCGGCTTCGTCGGCGGGCTGAACGTCGGCGACGAGTACCTCGGCCGGCGCTTCCGCGATCGCGCGTGGTACGACGCCCATCTGCGCATCGAAGGCCCCGCCGTCGCGGACCTCCAGCGCGTCTTCGTCGAGGACTGGGACTTCGCGCAGGGCGAGATGTTGAGCGCTCCCGCGTTCTTCCCCCAGCGTGGAGACCACGGCCACGAGCGCTTGCAGATCGTGCCCTCCGGCCCCGACCTGGAGCTCAGCGCGAATCGCTCGCTCTACTTCACCGCGGCGTCCCTCGCTCGCGAGCAGCTCCGCATCGCCTCGCCCTACGTCGTCCCGGACGCCGGGATCCGCGATGCGCTCGTGCATGCGGCGATGCGCGGCGTCCGCGTCTCGTTGCTCACGCAGGGCTGGCCGCCCGACAAGCGTCTGCCCTACCGCTGCGCGCGCTTCTACTTCGAGGACCTGCTCGCCGCGGGCGTCCGCATCTACGAGTACTTGCCCGGCATGATGCACGCCAAGATGCTCGTCGCCGATCAAGCCTGGGCCAGCGTCGGTACGAGCAACCTGGACTCGCGCTCCTTCCGCCTGAACTTCGAGGTCGATGCGACCAGCGACACGCCGAGCTTCGTCGCGCGCGTGGCCGCGCGCTTCGACGCGGCGCTGCGCGACGCGCGCGAGGTCGACGCGCGGAGCTTCGCCGCGCGCCCTCTGCGCCACCGCCTCGGCGAGCGGATCGCGCACCTCTTCGCTCCGCTCCTCTGAGAGGCTGAGCAGAGTTCGAGGATACAGCCTGCTGTGTCTGTTGGCGCAGCGCCTGACGGCGCTGCAGCGATGCTTGCTGGCGCAGCGCACAACGGCGCTGCAGCGATGCCTGCTGGCGCAGCGCCTGACGGCGCTGCAGTCCGGTCGCGAGCATTTCGTGCTCACGCTCTGAGCGCCTCGGGTTCGCGACTCGAGTCGTGGGCCACGGCTCCCCGGGCAGAATAGATTTCCACGCCAAGAAAGAGCTTGGCCCCAAGGTGCCCCTCTCCGCTTTCCGATTTCCTATTCCAACGCCGTGCGTCGTGCGCTCGGCCCTGACGGAAGAGGTAGGCGAAGTGTCGGAGCTCGTGTCGTCCGGACTGCTCTGCGTGCAGGGCGCCTGGAGTGCTGCGTTCGCCGGCTTCGTGGCGTGGAGGCTTGGTCGTCTGATGCGCGGAGAAGTCGAAGGCAAGCGCGTGGAGTTGCTCGAGCGCGCGCTGCGCGCACGCGGGATCGAGGTCGAGCTCGCGCGGCCGGCGCGCGAGCTGCTCGGAATGAGCGACGTCGATCCGCGCTCCCTGCTGCAGGACGAGGCGGTCTTCCGCGAGAGCGGCCTGCGCTGGGTCGAGGCGCTTCTGCGCAGCGGCGAGGACCCGAGAGCGGCGATCGAAGAGCTCGAGCGCCTGCGCCGCCGGCTCGGCTTCGCGCCCGCGCGACCTGCCGAGGGCCTGCCGGCCGACGGGCGCTTGCTGCTCACCTTCGAAGGTCAGAGCGAGGTGCTCGAAGGCTGCGTCGTCGTGCCCGGGCAGCCCGCGATCGACGTCGTGAGCTCGGGCCTGGAGCAGATCGACGCCCGCACGCTGCGCGAAGTCTCGGCGCTGTTCGCGGTCGGCGAAGAGATCGCCACCTGCGAGTGCCGCGTCGTCGAGGTCCAGCAGATCTCCGGCGGAGCGCTCTGGTGGCGGATCGAGCTGCCGCGAGGACCGCTGCCTCAGGCGCGGCGTCAGCAGCATCGCGTGGCGCTGCGCCTCGCCGGAAGAGTGATCGTCGCACATGGCGAGAGCTCGCGCGTCGACAGCGCCGAGCCGCTCGCGGAGGAGACCATCACCGCGGCGTTCCTCCTCGACATGAGCATGGGCGGCGTGAAGCTCCGCGTCGCGAGCGATGTGACACCGGGTGATCGCGTGTGGCTCTCGGTGGGCCGCAGCGATCGAAGAGCGGACGAATTGGAGATGGCCGGTCGCGTCGTCTGGACGCTGCGCGAGGACGGCTTCGCCACGGCCACCGCCGGCGTCGAGTTCGATCGCTTCGATGCGGATACGCGTTCGCGCGTCGCGCGCTTCCTCGCGCGGCGCTCCTTCTCGGCGGGACCCTCGGGTCAGGAGGATCGCTCGTGCTGAGTCTCTTGCGCGGCTGGTTCAACGATCGATCGACGCCGCCGCAGCTCCGCTCGTTCCGCGAGCGCGGGCGCGACGCCGGCATCGACCTCGAGGTCCTCCGAGCCCTGGAACCGATCGCGTTGCAGCTCGCACCGTCGAAGCCGGAGGTCACGCTGCAGCGCCGCGAGATGTTCGAGCGCTTGGGGATCGCCCTCCTGCTCGCGCAGGACGGCAAGAACCTGCGCTTCGATCTCGCCGAGCGCCTCTCCGATGCCTTGGAGCGCTTGCGCCTCGTGCGCTCCAGCGATCTGCCCGATCCGCTGCGACGGGTGCGGCTGCGCCCGCACGGCGGAGCGCCGGCGCTCGGGATCGTGCTGCGACCGCAGGGGCCCGAGATGCTGATCCTCCTGCATCCGAAGCAGCGCTTCGACGGCCGGCGCGGCGACGGCGCGCGACTCGATCTCGCCGGTGCGCGGCGCGTGATCGAGATTCCCGTGCGCTTGACCGACGTCGAGGAGCGCGAGAGCGCGCGCCTGCTCCACATCGCGCGCCCCGAGGGCTGGGGCGGCTTCGGCCGCACGCACGAGCGCTTCCCGGTGCTGCTGCCGGTCAGCGTGCTCGATCGCAGCGCGGGCGAGTCGAACTGGATCAACGGCGAGGCCTTCGACTTGAGCGAAGGGGGCATCTGCGCCTGCTTGCCGCAGCGCCTTCCGGTCGGGCGCTCGACGCGCATCCACCTGAGCCTCGCTACCTCGAGCGGCTTCACCGGCGAGCCGCTCTTCGCCGAAGGCCGCGTCGTCTGGGCGCGGCCCGAAGGACCGAGCCAGGTGCGCCACGGACTCTCGTTCGACTCGCTCGACGAGCGCGACGCGTTCCGCCTGCGGAGCTACCTCGACTCGCTCGGAGCCCCCGCGGAGCTCCATCCGCTGCGGCCATAGCTCGAGCACGGCTGCAGCGCGGGATCCGCCCGCGCCGTGGAAGCGCGCCGCGCGATGGGCGAAGATCCGCGTCGACCGGAGGAACGATCGACATGGCCGAGGATCATCGCCTGTTCTCCTCGCGACCGCACGAGCACGTGCGTTACGAGGAGCGTCCCGCGCGCGACGAGCGCATGGAGCTCGTGGCGGGGCTGCACAACGTTTGGATCACGCTCGACAACGAGAAGCAGCTCAACGCGTACACCAACGACGCGATCCGCGGCGTGATCGCCGCCATCGACCGCGCGTCGAACGACCGCCGCTGCGTCGCGATCGTGTTGACGGGCGCCGGCGACAAGGCGTTCTGCACGGGCGGCAACACGGCGGAGCTCGCGACGCTCTACACGCGGCGACCGCTCGAGTTCCGCCAGCACTTGAAGCTCTTCGGCCAGATGATCACGGCGGTGCTGCGCGCCGAGAAGCCGGTGATCAACCGCGTGAACGGCCTGCGCATCGCCGGTGGCCAGGAGCTCGGATTGGCCTGCGACTTCTCGATCACCGCTGACACCGCCCGCTTCGGCCAGGCCGGCGTGAAGCACGGCTCGGCGCCCGACGGCGGCAGCACCGATCTGCTCGACCTCTACGTCGGCATCGGAAGAGCGCTGGAGAGCTGCGCGCTCTGCGAGCCTTGGTCGGCGCACATGGCCTTGCGCTTGAACCTCGTGAACGAGCTCGTGCCGGTGCTCCGCAAGGGCGTACACTTCGTCGCGAACCCGCTCGTCGAGACGCAGCGCATGACCGACGAATGCGGTCGTTTGATCTACGGCGAGTGGAAGACCGGAGCCGCCGCCGCCGCCGCGCGGGCGGAGCTCAAGGAGTGCACGACGGACCTCGCCCCTCTCGACACCGCCGTCGAGCGCTGGTGCGCGAAGCTGCTCGCGACCTTCCCCGACTGCCTGATGAAGACGATCGAGTCCTTGCGCAAGAAGAAGCTCGCGCGCTGGGAGCTCGAGCGCGACACCAACCGCGCGTGGCTCGCGGGCAACATGATGACCGAGGCCCGCGCGGGCTTCCGCGCGTTCCACTACGGACCGAAGGAGCAGCGCCACATCGACTACGCCGAGCTGCGCCGCCGCCTCGCGGAGGGCCTGCCCTGGGACGACGCGATGTTCACCGCGATCTGGCCCGCGGGCGTCCCGCTCGAGGACGGGCAATGAACCCGCTCTGGGAGCGCTGGCTCGACAGCTCGCGCCTGCGCCCTTCCGGCGCCGGCAAGCGCGACGATCTGCGCACCTCGTTCGAGAGCGATCGCGATCGCGTGATCTTCATGCCGGCGTTCCGCCGCCTGCAGGACAAGACGCAGGTGTTCCCGCTCGAGGCGCACGACTTCGTCCGCACGCGGCTCACGCATAGCTTGGAGGTCGCGGCGCTCGGACGAACGCTCGGACTCGAAGTCGGCCGGTGGCTGCTCGAGCAAGGCGAGCTCGACGCCGCCGCCGCGTGGCGCGACGTGCCGACGCTCGTGGAGACCGCCTGCCTCGCGCACGACCTCGGGAACCCGCCCTTCGGCCACAGCGGCGAGAGCGCCATCCGCTCCTGGTTCGCCGATCGCCGGCAGGAGCCCTTCTTCCGCGGGCTCGAGCCCGCGGAGCAATCGGATCTGCTGCACTTCGAAGGCAACGCGCAGGGCTTCCGCATCCTGACGCGCCTCGCGCGCGTGCACGACGACAAGGGGCTGAACCTCACCGTCGCGACGCTCGCGACCTTCACCAAGTACCCGGTGCTCTCGTCAGCGCCGCGCGAAGAATGGGGTTCGAAGTTCGGCGCGTTCCTCTCCGAGGCGCCGGCGCTGGAGCGCATCGCCGAGCGGCTCGATCTGCCGCGCCGCCGCCATCCGCTGGCGTTCGTGATGGAGGCCGCCGACGACATCGCCTACCGCGTGATCGACATCGAGGACGCGGCTCGGAAGGGCCTGCTCTCCGTCGCGGAGGTCGCCGCGACGCTGGAGACGGTGGAGCCGCCCGATGCCGGGTTCCGCGAGCAGGTCCGCGCCGCGCGCGAGCGCTTCGCGCGGAAGCGCGGCGATCCCGATGCCGAGCGCGCGTGGATGCACGATCTCAGGCTCGAGTGCACGAGCGCGCTCTTCCGCGCGGCGTTCGAGGGCTTCTGCCGCGCGTATCCCGCCATCTCGACCGGCGAGCACCACGCGTCCCTGCTGCGCGGCTCCCCCGCCGAGCCGCTCGCGAACGCGCTCTTCCGTCTCGGTCTGGAGCACGCCTACACGCATCCCTCGGTGCTGCGCCTGGAGCTCGAGGGCAAGAAGACGCTGCATCGCCTGCTCGACGCGATCGTGCCGTCGTGCCTCGCCTCCTCGGCCGTGCGCCACGACAAGCGCACCTGGGAAGGGAAGCTCTACGCGCTGATCTCGCGGAACCAGCGCTATCTCTTCGAGACCTCGCCCACGCCGGGCAGCGAGACCTATCGCGCGCTGCAGCTCGCCTGCGACTTCGTGAGCGGCATGACGGACTCGTTCGCCGTGCGCTTCGCGCGCTCGCTGTGAGCGCGCGCAGCACGGGCGACGCGCGCGGCGAGCGAGCTCAGCCGCGCAGGCCGGCGCGGAACGCCCACAGCGCGTTCACCGTGCGCACGTAGAGCACGCCGTCGACGCAGGCGGGCGTCGCGAGGAGTTCATCCTCGAAGTCGAGCTCGGAGACGATCTCGACCTGATCGGCGGCCTTCAGCAGGAACGCGCGCCCCGAGGTCGCGCCGATCAGCACATGGCCGTCGATGCCGAACGGCGTCGCGTAGTACTCGCCGCGATCGGGCAGGCGCGCCTGATCGAGCTTCGCCACCCCCGTCGCGGGATCGAGCGTGGTGAGCGTGCCGCCGGCTTTCACCAGCCAGAGGCGCTCGCGGTAGAGCAGCGGCGAGGAGACGTAGGGAATCCCCTTCTCGTGGCGCCACGCGACGTGCGTCGCGGTGACGTCGCCCTTGCCGCCGGCCTTCACCGCGACCGCGATGTTCGCGCCGCGCGCTTGCGAGCGGCTGAGGAACGGCACGAATTCATTCTCCTGCCATGCGCCGTCCTTATTGGCATCGAAGGCCAGGAACGCATCGCGCGCGCGGCAGCCCGCCGGCAGATCCTCCGGTCGCACACCGCCATCCTTGTCGGCGTCGAGGCGCGCGAAGAAGAGCTTCGGGTTCTTCACCTCCTCCGAGGAGATGGCGAAGTCCTCTCCGAACGCGGATGCCAGCAGCTCCGCGCCGATCGCTCCCGGCGAAGACCAGCCGGCGAAGTAGAGCTGCTGCGCATCGCCGATCGGGGTCGTGCAGACGAGCATCGTGAGCCCGTTCACCTCCCAGATCTTCGCGCCGGTCTTGGGGTCGAGCGAGGTGAGCAGGCCCGTGCCCGCGACCACGAGCTCGCGACCACCCGCGTGCTCCCAGAGATACGGCGTCGCATACGAGGAGATGCAGCCGAGGCGCTCCACGCGCCAGCGCTCCGCGCCGTCCGCCTGCGCGTACGCGACGATGGCGGAATCGGGCGCGCCGTCGCGCTGCAGGATCACGAGGTCGTCGACGAGCATCGGCGAAGCGCCCGTGCCGAAGTCGTGCTTCGCGAGCGGAAGCTGCTTCTCCCAGAGGGTCTTCCCGGTCTCGACGTCGAGCGCGAGCAGGCCGTACGCGCCGAAGGAGAAGAAGACGCGCTTGCCGTCCGTGCAGGCGCTCGGCATCGCCAGCGCCGAGGCACGATGGCCGTACTGCTCGTCCGCGCGCGCCGTGACGCTCTGCTTCCAGAGCGTCTTGCCGTCGCGGCGATCGAGGCAGAGCATCACGAGCTCGCGGTCCTCCGAGCCGGTGAGGAAGAGGCGCTCGCCCGCGATCACCGGCGAGGAGTGCCCCGCGGGGACCTCGACGCGGAACGCGCGATGCTTTTCGAGATCGAAGGGCAGCGGGACGCGGCTCTGGTCGACGGCCGCGCGCCCACTCGGGCCGAGGAACTGCGGCCACTGAGCGGCGGCGGGAACGGAGAGCGCGAGCGCGCACGTGAGAGCGAACGGCGAGCGAAGCATGCAGGGGACTCCGGCGGGAACGAGGCGGAGATGTTGCCCGAGGGGAAGGCGCTGCGCTCGGAGCAGGTGAAAATGCGGTGCATGGGTTTGACCCACGCGCGCCGTGGCGGAACGCTGTCGCGAGCCCTGCATTCCCTCCATCGTTCCCGAGCCCTCCGATGCCCCTCACGTCTCGCGTTGCACGCCATGTGTGCGTGGCCCTCGTCACCGCTCTGGCGTGCTCCGCGCCGCTCGCGGCGCAGGCCCCCGCCGAGAACCTGATCCTCGTGACACTCGACGGCCTGCGCTGGCAGGACGTCTTCCGCGGCATGGACCCTAGAATGGCGCACAAGGACCACGGCGGCGTGAAGGATCTCTTTGCGCTCGATCGCGAGTTCCGGCGCGAGACGCCGGAGGAGGCGCGCGCCGCGCTGATGCCGTTCCTCTGGAACGTGGTCGCGGTGGAAGGCCAGATCTTCGGCGATCCCGAGAAGGGCGCGCGCGCGACGATCGCGAACCAGCACAAGTTCAGCTATCCCGGCTACAGCGAACTGCTCTGCGGCTTCGCCGATCCGCGCATCGACTCCAACGACAAGGTGGTGAACCCGAACCGCACGGTGCTGGAGCACTTGCACGCGCGCCCCGAGTTCCGCGGGCGCATCGCCGTCTTCTCGGGCTGGGACGTGCATCCCTACATGGTCGCGGCGGAGCGCAGCGCGCTGTTCGTGCAATCGGCCTGGGACCTGCCCACCGTGGCGACTTCACCGGAGCGCCTCGCGTGGCTGCGCGCGAGCTATGAGCAGCTCCCGCGTTACTGGCCGTCCTTCTGCTTCGACGCGCTCACCTTCCCGGCCGCGAAGGAGTACCTCCTCGCTCGCCAGCCGCGCGTGCTCTATCTCGCGCTCGGCGAGACCGACGAGTGGGGTCACGGCCGCCGCTACGATCTCTACCTGCAGATGATGCGCCGCAACGACGCGATGCTGCGCGAGCTCTGGGAGACCGCGCAGTCGCTCGAGCGATACCGGGGCAAGACGGCCCTGCTGATCACCGTGGATCACGGTCGAGGTCGGAACGAGAAGGACTGGACCGATCACGGCGCGAAGGTCGAGGGCGCCGAGGAGGTGTGGATGGCGGTGCTGAGCCCGAACGTGCCCGCGCTCGGCGTGCGCGAGAAGGTCGAGACCAAGCTCGCGCAGGTCGCCGCCACGGCCGCGCAGCTCCTCGGCGTCGACTACGCGGCCTTGGAGCCGCGCGCGGCGGCGCCGTTGCCGGGGGTCGTGAGATGAAGCGCGGCGCGTGGCGCGTGGGCACCGCTCGCGGCGTCCTGCTGCTCGGTCTTTCCGCGGGAGCCCTCGCGGAAGAAGATCCGCGCGTTCGAGCGCTGCTCGGCGACGACGGCTCCGCGCGCGTCGAGGCGCTGCGCGCGCTGCGCGCCACTCCGAGCGCGGAGGTCGCCGGCGAGCTCCTCCGGCGTCTCGAGTTGCGCGTCGAAGGCGCGCTCTCCGCGAGTGCCCCGGCGCCTGACATGGAGTTCCGCTGGGTCCTCCAGCCGCTGCCTCGTCCCCCGCAGCGACTTACGCTCTCGCCGCTCCCGGACATCGACCCGCCCGCCGTGCTGCGGCACGACCACGAGCTGCTCTACGAAGAGGACGAAGGTCTCCGCATCGTCTTCGCGCTGAGCGTCCTCGGCGCGCACGCGGCCGCGGCGGCCCCCGCCCTCGCGAGTGCCGCGCTGCTCGAGCTGCCCGAGCGCGACGCGGCGCGCGCCGCGCTGACGGCGCTGCCCGCGCACGATCGAGCCGGGCTCCTGCGCGTCCTCGAGGATCGCTTCGAGCCGCGCGTCGTCGCCGAGCTGCTCGCGACCATCGGTCCTCCGACCGCGGCGGAGTTCCGCTCACTCTTCGATCGTTCGCCGACCCTGGGTGGCTACGCCCTCCACTGGCTCGCCGCCTGCGGGTCGAGCAGCGCGGAGCTCCACGCGCTGATCGAGGTCGCGCTCGACTCACCTCACGAGCTGCTCTCGAAGAGCGCCATCCACGCGCTCGCGACGCTGCCCCTCGCGCGCGCGGAGCAGCTGCTGCGCCAGATCGAGCGCGGATCACGTCATCGCGACGCGATCTGCGCGGTGCTGCATCGCCTCGCCTTGCGCGCGAGCGCGGAGGAGCTCTCGAGCGCGCTGCTCCCCCACGCGGACTTCGCGTTCGAGTGCCTCGACGGGCACGAGCTCGGGGCGCGTCGTCACGCCGCGGCGTTCCTCGATGCGCTGCCGCTCTCGAGCGGGCTGCGCGATGAGCTGGAGGCGCTGCTCGTCGAGCAGCTCGATGCGCCGAGCCATGCGGAGCGCGAGCAAGCTCTGCGGAGCCTCGCGACGCTGCGCGCTCCGAGCCGCGACGTCTGGAAGATCGTGTTCCGCGCCCTGTGCGACAGCGGCGATGTCCTGGTGCCCACGGAGCAGCGACGCCTCGGTGCCGTGGCGCGGCAGGCGCTGCATGAGCGCGACGCGCTGCCCGCCGAAGCGATCGAGCAGGTCGCGCAGCTCCTCCGCGCGGACACGGAACTCGAGACCGAGATGCTGCTCGGCCTGCTCGCGCGCGGAGGTCGCGCGGGGCTCGCCCTCCTCGTCGGGCGGGCGAGCAGCGGTCTGCAGGGATATCCTTCGTTCCTTCGCCCCGCGCTCGAGGAAGCGATCGCGCGCTGCGGCGAGGCGGCGCGGCCGCTGCTGGCCGAGCTGCGCCGCGGCGGAAGCGGATCTCGCGCGAGGGAGCTGGAGGTGATTCGCCGACGCGCCGAGCTCTACCTCGGTCTCGCCCCCGCCGCGATCGCCGACGAGATGCGCACTTGGCTCCTGGATGCTCGCAGCGCGGAGCAAGCCGCTTTTCCCGCCACCGTTCTCGCGCCCCTCGGCGAAGAGCGCGCCTTCCGCGCTCTCGAGCGCATCGCAGCCGCGGAGGAGCTAGAGCTGCGGGATCGCGCCGATGCCGTGCGCGCGCTCGTGCTGTGCGCCGAGCGCGGTCTGTACGAGCAGCGTCCGGTGCAGGCGCTCCAGCGGATCGCGGCACCGACCTGCGCCGCCGAGCTGCGGATCCTCGCGCTCAACGGCCTCGGCGAAGAGGGGCGGCACGTGGCCACGAGCCACGTCGCTCTGCTGGCGGGCTGCCTCTCCGAGGACCGCGGCGTGCGCCAGGCCGCCGCTCGAGCGCTCGCCGCACGCTAGCTCGGATCTGCTATGGTTCAGGGAACGGCCAGAACCCCGCACCGCCCGTCCCCATGAAGGTCGCCCCGACCCGCACCGCGCTCTGCCTCTTCCTGCTCACGGCCTGCGCGGCTCCACCCGCGCCCGAGGAGCGCGAGGTCGCACCCGAGTTCCCGAACGCCGCGGCGCTCTGGCGCCTCGAGCGCTATCGCGACGAGCGCGGAGAGATCCCCGACCGCGCGTGGGAGCGCGCGCTGCGCGAGCGCGAGGCCGTGATCCAAGCCGCGGCCGCGCAGCCGGAGAGCGCGGGAGTGAGCCCGCTCGCCTGGACCTCGCGCGGCCCGAGCAACGTCGCCGGTCGCGCACGAGCCATCGCCATCGATCCTCGCAACACCCAGCGGATCTGGGTCGGCGCGGTGAGCGGCGGACTTTGGAAGAGCGACGACGGCGGCGCGACGTGGTTCCAGACGAACGACTGGTGGAGCAACCTCTCGGTCGGCTGCGTGACGCTCGATCCGCAGAACCCCGACGTGATGTACGTCGGCACCGGCGAAGGGCACTGGTCGCTCGCGCACCTCTCGCGCAGCGTGCATCACTTCGTGCGCGGCGCGGGCGTGCTGAAGAGCATCGATGGCGGCGCCACGTGGACGCAGCTCGCGAGCACCGCGAGCTGGCAGCACACCACGCGCCTCGCGATCTCGCCCGCGAACTCGCAGATCCTCCTCGCCGCGCGCCGCCCCGGTGGGCTCGCGCGCTCGACCGACGGCGGGCAGACCTGGAGCGATGTGGCCGCCGGGATCGTCGCGGATCCGTTCTCCTATCAGGTGCTCTTCGATCCTGCCGACGGTGCGAAGGCGGTGGCGCACCTAGCGCCCGGCAGCGTCGCGACTCATCACGTGATCACGTCGAGCGATGCAGGTCAGACCTGGCAGCTCGCCGCGAGCGGGCTCGCCAGCGTGAGCGGCGAGAGCTCGCGCATCGAGCTCGCTTATGCGCGCTCGGTGCCCGGCATGGTCTACGCCTCTACGGGCGCCAGCGGCGGCAAGGTCTGGCGCAGCAGCGACGACGGCCGCAATTGGACGCTGCGCACGGGCTCGACCAATCTCGGTCAGAGCTACTACTACAACGCGATCTGGGTCGATCCCACGAACGCGAACCTGGTCGTCGTGAGCGCGCTGCACGTTTGGCGCAGCACCGACGGCGGCGTCTCGTTCACGCAGACCACCGATGGCTACATCATGACCGTCGACCCGCACCTCGACGTGCATGCGGTGGTCGCCGATCCCGGCTACGACGGTACCTCGAATCGGCGCGTCTACGTCGCCACCGACGGCGGCCTGCACGTCGCCGACGACATCCTCGCCGCGGCGCAGTCCAGCGGTTGGCGCGACCTCGACGCGACGATGCGCTCGACGCAGTTCTACGCCGCCGCGGGACATAACAGCGGCGATGTCGTGATCGGTGGAACCCAGGACAACGGCACGCTGCGCCTGGTCGGCGCGAGCACCACCGCGAACCTGGTCTTCGGCGGCGACGGCGGCCAGGTGCAGATCGATCCCACGAACCCGCAGTACACCTACGGCGAGTACCAGTACCTGGGGGTTCACCGCTCCACGAACGGCGGCTCCACGGCGACGCAGATCACCTCGGGCTTGTCCGATGTCGGCTCCGGGCGCTCGAACTTCATCGCCCCGCTGCGCCTCGATCCCAACAACCCCCAGCGGCTCTACGCCGGCGGCCGCAGCCTCTGGCGCACGACCAACCCCCGCAGCGGCACGACCTGGTCCAGCATCAAGGCCGACGTCGGCAGCTTGATCGCCTCGATCGCGATCGCTCCGGGCCTCGCCGATCGCATCTTCGTCGGCCACAACGACGGCCGGCTCTATCGCACGAGCAACGGCACCGCGGCGTCGCCGACCTGGACCGCTCTCGATGACAACGCGGGAACGAACCCGCTGCCGAACCGCGTGCTCACGCGCCTCGTCGTCGATCCCGCGAACCCGAGCACGGTGTACGCCACGCTCGGCGGCTTCGCGTTTCCGAACCTCTGGCGCTCGATCGATGCCGGCGCCACGTGGCAGCCCGCGAGCGGCACGGCACCTTTCGCGCTGCCGAGCGCCCCGATCTACGGCCTCGCCGTGCACCCCGACGACAGCCTGGTGCTCTACGCGGCGACCGAGGTCGGCGTCTTCGCCAGCGTCGACGGCGGCGCGAGTTGGACCACCGACAACGACGGCCCGGCGAACGTCGTGTGCGAGGAGATCACGTTCGCGCACGGCTCGGGTCCTCGCCGCCTCGTGCTCGCGACCCTGGGCCGCGGCGCCTGGACGGCCGAGGTGCGGCGCCCGACGTCGGTGACCTACGGCAACGCGTGCGCCGGACTCGCGACTCCCCCCGCGCTCGCGAGCGATCCGCACGCGCCCGCGCGCCTCGGCCGCTCCGCCGGATTCCTCGGCAGCTCGCTGCGCGCGGGAACGCCGAGCGCCTGGCTGCTCCTCGGGTTCTCCAACGCGAGCTGGGGCGGGATCCCGCTGCCCTTGCCGCTCGACCCGCTCGGTCTCACGGGCTGCGAGCTCGGGACCAGCATCGATCTCGCGCTGACCGCGCCCGTCGATGGCGCGGGTGCCGCGCGCTGGGACCTCGCGCTCCCGGCGGACGCTCTGCTCCTCGGCGCGGCTTTCTATGCACAAATCCTCGGAATGGATCCGGGGACGAACGCAGCGGGACTCGTCACGAGCCGCTCGCTCGCGCTCACGATCGGCTACTAGCCGACGTAGCTAGGGCGCCCCGCGGCGCGCGGTATTGACTCGCGGTGAACCCCGCGAGTGACCTCGCGCCGCTCCCGTGCTCTTTCTTGGCAGTCGTGAACCCAACCGTTCGCGCCGCGCCTACCCGCTCTTCACACCCCTCGGTTACAGTCCTGCCGCGAGCTGCGCGGCGCCGGGTGGGACCGCCCGCGCCTCTCGCCTTCCGCTTCACGGGGAACCATCGATGATCCGTCTGCACTCGCTGCTCGGCGCTATCACCGCCACTGCTGCCCTCCTCTCCTTCGCTGCCCCCGCCGAGGCGCAGAAGAAGATCGAGCTCGACAAGGCTCAGAAGATCAAGGATTGGGGCTACGAGATCCGCACGCTGAAGGGCTGGAACAGCATGCCGGCCGATCAAGAGGAGCGCTTCACCGTAGGGCGCTGGAAGTTCGACGTTTCCGAACTCCGCAAGCGCGGCGACTACGAAGCGATGCAGGCCGGCGAGCTCAGCGAGCTGAAGGTGATCCGCATCGCACGCGAGACCGAGACGGGCGAGAAGCCTCCGAAGACCGAAGAAGAGGAAGCGAAGGAGAAGACGCGCGAGGTGATCCTGCCGAAGTCGCTCCTCAAGCGGCAGAACATCAAGTCCTTCGAGGACTGGATCGAAGCCGAGTACGAAGGGGCTTCCAAGCGCTGGACACGCGAGAACTTCAAGGGCGCCAAGATGCCGGGCGAGCTCATCGAGTTCGGCTCGGGCGTCCACGCGCTGACGATCGGCTACTTCCAGAAGGATGGCGTCGATTGGGCCGTGGTCTACTCGGCGTTCGAGGAGATCAATCGCAAGACCTGGCGCGAGTGGTACGTGAAGAGCCTGCAGACCTTCGAGGTCACGGCGAAGGTCGACCCGGCGGCAGCCGCAGCCGCCAAGAAAGACGTCACCCAGCTCGTGGGCGCCGAGAAACGCGAGGCGCTGAAGCAGAGCATCGCCGGCAATCCCGGCTGGTATGCGATCGACACGACCTACTACGTGTTCCTCAGCAACGCGACGAACAAGCAATTCGTGTCGAACCTGGCGAAGGACATGGAGACGATGCGCGAGAAGGCGTACATCCCGCTCTTCCGCCCGCGCAATCAAGACATCCCGCTGAGTCCGGTGCGGGTCTTCAACACCCAGGCCGAGTACCACCAATACGGCGGCCCGCGCGGCTCCGCGGGCTACTTCCGACCCGATCGCGGCGAGCTCGTGCTCTTCGTGCAGTTCGAGGGCGAGTCGAAGTCGGAGTCGAAGGACAACTGCCGCTCGGTGATGTTCCACGAGGGCTTTCACCAGTACGTGCACTTCTCGGTCGGAGACGTCTCTCCGCACTCGTGGTTCAACGAAGGGCACGGCGACTACTTCGCCGGCGCGTTCGTCACGGGCGGTGGCTGGAAGGTGAAGCCCTTCGACTGGCGCGTTCAGCTCCTGAAAGCCCATCTCGCGGAGAAGCGCGACCTGATCGCGTGCAAGACGCTGGTGCGCATGCCGCAGAGCGAGTACTACTCCAACGCCGGTCTCAAGTACGCGCAGGGCTGGGCCCTCGTCTACTACCTACGCGAGGTCAGCAAGAAGAAGGAGCACCAGAAGATCCTGGATAACTACTTCAATTACCTCGCCGACAACGTCGCCGCCTTCCGCGCGAAGCAGAAGGAGAAGAAGGAAGGAGAGGAAGACGATGATCTCGGCGGCGAATCGATCCCGGGCATCCCCGGCATCCGCTTCGTCAACTTCGAAGACTCGGAGAAGGTAGAGCAGATCCTCTCCGAAGCCGTCGACAAGGCCTTCGAGGGAGTCGACTTCGAAGAGCTCGACAAGGGCCTGCGCGCCTGGCTCGAGAAGATCTGAGCGCCAGAGCTCTAGCGGGGCTGCGCTCCAGCCCCGCTAGCTTGCTGGTGCAACGACCGAGGCCGTAGCCATGATCGCCGGCTCGGCGGCTCACGCCTTCGCGGTGGACGCGTCGACGCGAGATCGGTACTCGGAACGAAGACGAACGCGAACATCCGAACGCGAGTAGCGCGACGGCCGCTCCGCCAGCCCTCCGGCGAAGCAAGCGCCGCGCCCGCCGCGCGTGAGCGAACTCGAACGACATCGCGCGTCAACGCGCGTTCGGAGCCGAGCGCGATGCGAGAGCAAGCGCGGCGGTCACGTCGCTTGCATCGCCTCCGGATGCGGCTCCGCTACTTCGAAAGACATCGTGCGAAGTTTCGGAGCCCGCGGGAGGCCTTTCCTTTGCCCACTTCGATTCTCGCTGGACACAGGCCTCTGCTGACGCTACAACCGCGGCATGAAGATCGCGGGCATACCCTTAGACTCGTCGGACGTTTCCTGGCTCGAGCAGCTTGGACGCAGCGGCTGCACACG
>JAEUHW010000012.1 GCA_016793245.1 Planctomycetota bacterium | reverse complement strand
TTCTCGCTCGCGGAGTCGTTCCACCTCGCCGTCGCGTCTCCCTATCAGCTCTTGATCGTCGGCGATCCGCTCGCGCGGCCGTTCGCACCCCTGCGCGAGGTCGCGCTCGAGGGCGTGCCGAAGAGCGGCGTGCTCACCGGCGAGGAAGAGCTGCGCGTGATCGCGAACGGCGCCGCAGCGAAAGCTCTCGCCGCCTCCGAGCTCTGGTGCGACGGGCAGCGCGTCGCGCGCGGAGCTGCGGGAGCGCCGCTCCGTCTCGAGCCCGGCGCGCGCATCGACGGTGGCTGCGAAGTGCACGCCGTCGCGATCGGCGCGGACCCGGCGGCGACGCGGAGCTCGAAGCGCATCGTGCTCGAGTTGCGCCGCGCGACGAGCGGGTTCGCCGCGATCGAGGTGCCGAGTGGGAGCGTCTTCGGCCAGAAGCTGGAGCTCGTCCTTCGCCACGCGCGCGCGGACCGCGTCGAGCTTTGGCGCGGCGAGCAGCGCTTGCTCGAGCTCGCGCGCGACGGCGAGCGCTTCCGCGCGAGCTTGCCGGCGGTGCGCCTCGGCCCCGGCGTGAGCTGGGTGCATCTCCGCGCGTTCGAGGGGCAAAGCCCGCTCGAGCGCAGCGCGCTGCGCCGGATCGAGATCGCACCACCGGCGCTCGCGGAGCCGGTCAGCGAGGCGCGGCTCGGTTGGCTTCCGGGCGCGGTCGCGCGTTGCACGCTGGCGAGCGGTGTGCACGAGCTCGCGCTGGGGACCTGCGTCGGCGGCGACGATCGCGGGATCCGCGAGCGCTTGGCGACGCTCGGCGAACCCGTGCAACGCGTCGAGATCGAAGCGGAGCTGCGCCTCGACGAAGGGTGGAGCCAGCTGCGCCTGACGGGCGTCGCGGAAGCGGAGCTCGAGCTCGGCGGCTTCGTGCGCGAAGGCGCCAGTGCGCCTTCGGCCGAGAGCCAGACGATGCGCTGGTGCGGGCGGGCGCGCGCGGGTTGGCATCGGTTCCGCCTGAGCTTCGCTCCGGCGGCCGGGTTGCCGCTCGAGCTCAGCGTGCAGGGGTCCGGAGAGGCCGGAGTCATCGAAGGCGCGCGCCTTCGCCATGCGCCGCCGTTCGTCGCGGGGTTCCGACCGGCCGACGAAGCGCGGCTCGCGAGCGAGCCCGCGGCGCAGCTCCTGGACGGCAGCGCGCGCGAGGCCGTGATCCTCGAGGCCGAGCACGGCCTCGTGCTGCGTTGGAAGAAGGCGCCGAAGCAGCTCGCCTCCGTCGTGCTGCAGTTTCCCGAGGGCGCCGCCGAGGCCCGACCCGCGCCGAGCGCCTGGTTCGTGGAGACGCGGAAGGGCGCGCAAGGCAAGTGGACCGAGGTGAAGAACGCGCGCGCGCTCGTCTGCCCCGCGCTCGCCCGACCCCGGAACAAGAACCAGGCAACGGCCTGGATCCGCTTCGACTTCGAGCCCGTCGCGGCGCAGGAGCTGCGGGTCCGCCCCGTCCTCGCGAAGGAGCGCCAGCAAGCGCGCGTGCTCGCGATCACCACCTACGAAGCGCGTGCGCGCTGAGGTCCGCAGGCCGAGACGTGGCTTCGCGGCGGGGCGCGGTATAGCTGCGCCTTTCCCCGCGCCGATCCAGACAGTAGCCTGCCTCGCCTTCGAAGGCCGGCGGACGGCCTCCTAGAGCGCATCCATGGGCATGATCCTGGTCACGGGCGGAGCTGGTTTCATCGGCAGCAACCTGGTCGCCGGCTTGGTCGCCGACGGCCGCGAGGTCGCCGTCTGCGATCGCTTCGGCTCGGGCGACAAGTGGAGGAACCTGGCGAAGCACGAGCTCGCCGACCTCGTCGCCCCCGAAGAGCTCGGCGACTTCCTCGAGCGGCACGCCGAAGAGGTCGAGGCGATCGTGCACATGGGAGCGATCTCCGCGACCACCGAGCGCGACGTCGATCGCATCGTCGAGAACAACTTCCGCCTCTCGCTCGACCTCTGGAGCTGGTGCGCCGAGCACGAGGTGCGCTTCCTCTACGCGTCATCGGCCGCGACCTACGGCGATGGCACGCAGGGCTTCGTCGATGACGAATCCATGGCGGGCCTCGCCAAGCTCCGACCGCTGAACGCCTACGGCTGGAGCAAGCACGCCTTCGATCGCCGCGTAGCGCGCCTGCTCGCCGAGGGAGCGCCCAAGCCGCCGCAGTGGGTGGGGCTCAAGTTCTTCAACGTCTACGGGCCGAACGAGCTGCACAAGGGCGACATGCAGAGCGTCGTCGCCAAGATCTATCCGCGCGCGAAGGCCGGCGAGCCCGCGGTGCTCTTCCGCTCGCACCACCCGCAGTACCAGGACGGCGGGCAGCTCCGCGACTTCGTCTACGTGAAGGACGGCGTCGAAGTCGTGCGCTGGCTGCTCGCGAACCCCAAGGTGAACGGGCTCTTCAATCTCGGGACCGGCAAGGCGCGCTCCTTCGCCGATCTCGCGAAGGCGGTCTTCGCTGCGCTCGAGAAGCCGGCGCAGATCAGCTTCGTCGACACGCCCGTCGAGATCCGCGACAAGTACCAGTACTTCACGCAGGCCTCGATGGAGAAGCTGAAGAAGGCCGGCTACACGCGGCCCTTCACCTCGCTCGAGGACGGCGTCCGCGACTACGTGCAGCGCCATCTCGCCGCCGCGGATCCCTACGCGTGAGCGCGCGTTGAGCTCGAACCGCGGCGCGCTGCTCCTCCTGCTGGCAGGGCTCGTGATCGCGCTGGTCCTGCGCGGCATGCATCTCGCGCAGATGACGCGAGCCGAAGGCGGGGAGGTGCTCTTCCACGCCCCGGTCGTCGATGCCGAGGAGTACCACGTGGAGGCGCTGCGCATCGCGCGCGGCGAAGCGTGGCAGGTGCCCGTGCACGGGCCGCTCTTCCCGTTGCTGCTCGGCGGGCTCTACGCCGTGGTCGGCGAGGAGCTCGTCGCGGCACGTTGGATGCAGCTCGCGATCGGCCTGCTCGCGATCGCGCTGCTCTTCCCGCTCGCGCGCGCCTGGATCGGCGAATGGCCCGCGGGGTTCGCGTGCCTCGCCCTCGCGCTCTATCGACCGGCCCTGCTCTTCCACGCCGAGCTCTACTGCGAAGGGCTCGCGGTGCTGCTGCTGATCGCCGCGCTGCTCGCGCTGCAGCGTGCGACGCGCGACGCGGCCTGGTGGGCCGCGCTGCTCTTCGGTCTCCTGCTCGGGGCGCTCGCGCTCACGCGCACGAACCTCGCGCTGCTGCTCCCGCTCGGAGCGCTGGCCCTCTTCCTGCTCGCGGAAGCTCCACGTGCGCGACGCCTCCGCGCGGCAGTGCTCGCGCTGCTCTGCGGCGCGCTGCCGCTCGCGTTCGTCGCGCGCGCGAACCACGCTGCGAGCGGCGAGTGGGTCGGCTTGCAGGCGCAGGGGGGACTCGCGCTCTGGATGGCGAATCACCCGGGCAGCGACGGCACGCCCGATGTTCGCCCCGGGCCCGCGTTCGACGCGCTGCAGCGCGAACCACGCCGCGTCACGGGAGTTGCTTCGCCGAGCGGCGACACCGCCTATTGGCGCGAGCGCACGCGCCGCGCCGCGCTGGAAGATCCGCTCGCGTTCCTGGGCCTCCTCGCGCGGAAGGCGTGGCACACGCTGAGCCCCGTCGAGGTGCCGAGCTCCTACGACCCCGAAGCGCAGCGCGCGAGCTCGAAGGTCGCCCGACTCGCGCTGCCGGGCTTCGAGACGCTCTTCCCGCTCGCCCTCGCGGGCTTCGCCGCGGGCGCGTGGCGCGCGCGCTCGCGACCGCTCTGCCTCGCGCTCGCGACGGTCGTGCTCGCTTCGCTCGTGCTCGGCTTCGCGGCGGGGCGCTATCGCTTCCAGCTCGCCCCCGTGCTCGCGCTCGGCGCCGGTGCCGGTGTGGTGGCGCTCGCGTCACGCGCGCGCGCCGCGTGGATCGCGGCCTCGATCGGCCTCGTCCTCGTGCTGCTGGCACCGCGCTTCGCCGACGCGCGACCGCGCTGGCAAGCCGAGGTGGAGGCCCTGCGCTGCACGGCGTGGATCCGCGTCGCGGAGGCGTCGCGATCGACGGCGGAGCGCCAAGAGGCGCTGAAGGAAGCCTGGCTCGCCTTCGAGCGCGGCAGCGCAAAGAACCCGCTCGATCCGCGGCTCTGGTGCGCGAGTGGGTTCCTGCAGATGCACGGCGACGATGGGCGCCTCGGCAGCGAAGGAGCGAACTACGAGGACGCGCTGCAGCGCACGACGCGCGCGCTCGAGCTTCGGCCGGACTACGTCGAAGCGCTGCGGAACCGGGCGGCGATCTTCGCGCAGGTGGGGAGACCGGATCTCGCGGTGCGGGATCTCGAGCGGCTGCTGCAGGAGATGCCGTGGAGTGAGGCGGATCGAGCGCGGCTAGCGGAGTCGCGCTGGAGAGCGAGTGGGGGACGGTGAGCGTCGTGCGCAGGAAGCCGGCAGCGCGCCGCTACTTCACGCGCAAGACGATGGGCGGCTGCGAAGGCTCGAGATTCGGCACCGTGAACGTCGTTTCGGCTCGCCGGTCCTCTAACTCCGCCGTCAGCGTGTAGGTGCCGATCGAGAGAGGTGCGGAGAAGCGGTACGGTCGTTCTCGGGAACGCGTGCTGTCTTCATCCCACACTACGCGCCCGTTTTCCTCGGCAAGCAAGACACGAGTCAGCTTCAGAGCCTCCGCGTACTCCACCAGCATCTCGCGCCAGACGGCGGCGCGCAACGTCACCGTGACCGTGGTCGTCGTGCCGATGGAGACGAGCGTCTCCGCTCGGATGTGCTCCATCCCCTCGCACCATCCCGACAGGGTCGTCGGCCCGACGCACAGGTTCTCGAGGAGGAGCTCGGTGGCATGGCCGACGGCGATGCGGCGGCCATGCGAGGCGCCCTTCGTCGTCACATAGAGCGTGGGCGTCATCGCTTCGGTTTCGGGACCGCGCACGAAGCGCACCAGCAAGGAGCCGCCCTCCGCGGTGGTCAGCGTGCCGATGTCCCTCGCTTCGCCCGGAGCGAGCTCGAAGGGCTCGCCGAAGTGGATCGGATCGTCACCGGCTACCAGCACCAAGTGCTTCGGTCCCGGGGCGACGTCAGTGAACGCGAACTTGCCGTCGATCACCGACTCGGTGTTCCACGAGTTCCCGTTGCTCACCAGCAGCACCGACAGGGCGCTCGTGCCCTTCGCTCGCCCAGCGGCATCCACGACGGCGCCTCGGACGCTGCCGTTGCTCTCCTTGCGCGGCGAGTCGTAGGTGGTCACGAGCTCGAGCTCGCCCGCATCCGGCCAGACCCCGCGCGCCTCCACCGGTGCGGAGCCCTCGGGTGGCGACCAGAGCTGCAACGAGATGTCGTAGGGCTGCCGTTCCAGGCAGACGAAGCGGAAGCGCCCGTTCTCGTCGGTGACCACGGAGTGTCGGCGCTTCTGGCCCCGCAGCTGGGCCGAGACGAAGTGCATCTCCAGCGGAACGCCGTCGCGAGTGCGCGCGACCCCGTGGATCGTTGCGCCAGCAAGCACGCGCGGATTCCATTCGAGCTCGACGCCGGCCTCTACGCGTTGGAGCTCCTGCGCCCAGGGCACCACGCTGCTCAGGCTGCGTTCGTGGTGTGCATTGGCGTAGAGGTGCAACTCGCCCGGCGCGGCATGGAGCAATCGATACCGGCCTTGCTCATCAGCGACCGCGGCCCGGGCTCCGAACACGCTCTCGTAGTCGTGCTGGCCCGACATCAGGAAGTTCTCGGGCAGCGCTCGCGGATAGGCGCGCACCATCGCGCGCGGGAGCGGTGCGCCGTCTTCGCCCGTCACCACGCCGAACACCGTGACCCCCTTCGGCAGCATGATGTCCAAGCGCGTGGGGGCGCCGGCGGTCACGACCGCGGTTCCGTGCCAGAACGGATGTCCCGCGGCCCAGACTTCGACCGGGTGCTCGGCCACGGCGAGACCGGGGAGTCGGTAGTTGCCTTCGGCATCGCTGCGCGTGCGCGCGGGGGCCCAGCGCTCGGTGGTCGTGTTACCGAGGCTGTGGTCGTACAGGTTCGAAGGGCTGCCCACGGCGATCGAAGCTCGAGCTACCGGTCGGCCATCGCTGTCGGTCACGCGCCCGAAGAGGGCGTTGCCGCCGGGCGTCAGCGCGAGCTCGATCTCCACCGGTACGCTGCGCAAGTCGCGCGTCTCCAGATCGACGAGGGGCGAGGGCTCGTAGCCGGCCGCGGTCGCACCGAACGACTGTCGCTTCGGCGCGCTGCGCACGCGGAAGCGTCCTTCGGCATCGCTGCGCGTGACACACGCCATGGCGCTCCAGGGTTGCCGATGGCTGGTCAACCAGATGGCCGCGTCGGCCACCGGCTCTCCGGCGGTGTCGCGCACGACGCCGACCACCTCGAGGCCCTCCTGGATCTTCAACTGCACTTCGCAGCGAGTGCCGCGCCGCACTTCCGCCGAGGCTTCGCCGTCGCGGTCGCAGCGCACGGTGACTTTGCCGAATGGAACGGTGGCCAAGATCTGGCCGTGCGCATCCGTCTGCTGCTCGATGAGCGGGCTCTCTCGTACTTCGCCATCCTCGCTGACGAAGACGTGGACGCCGATCGCCGGCGTCAAGTCGGCCCAGACGACGCGGACCAGCAGCTCACCGGCGGACGCCTCGATCTGCGGCTCGACGGCGACCTCGGTGGCTGCCGCGGCGTGCGCTTCCGCCGTCGATCGCTGCACGGATCCGGACTCGAGGAGCGTCGAGGCCGAGAGCCCGGCATCTCCCGGCTGCGATGCCGCTTGCGGTGCCGCGTTCCCCGCGTCTTCGGAGCTACCGGAGAAGGACACGAGGAAGATGGCCATCGAGGTCAGCACGAGCAGCAACGCGGCGATGGCGAGTGTGGACTTCTTCATGGCGATGGCGAGGACCCAGAATCCAGCGACGGACAACGAGCTTCCCGGAAGGGAGAACAGCGGCAAGAGCCACGCGCCGCGGTGTTCGCCGTGCTCGTGGTCGAGCTCGCGCCGGAGGCGCTCCAAGCCGCGCGCGATCCGGGTGCGCACGGTCGCGGCAGGCACCGCGAGACGCTCGGCGATCTGCTTCGGCGTCAGCTCTTCGTGGTAGCGCAGCAGCACGGCGGTGCGGAACGGCTCCTCGAGTCGCAGTACCGCCGCCAGCAGACGCTGACGCACTTGCTCGCGCGCGACGATCTCGTCGGCCGGATCGCACGGGGGCAGCGGCGGTAGCTGGGCCTCTCGAGCGCGGCGGCGCCGCTCTTCGCGCAGGCGATTGCGGAACAGGCTGGAGACGAGGGCCGCCAGCCAGCCGCGGAGCGAAGCCCCGTGCTGCGGCGGTCGCTGCAGCGCCGCGACCCAGACCTCCTGGAGCAGGTCGTCGCCGACCTCTGGATCGCGCGCCAGTGCATGCGCGAGGTTGCGCACGAAGTCGGCGTGGATCAGCAGGTCGGTGATGGGGATCGAGTCAGGCATCGCGTGTCACGGCAACACCGTCGAGCAGCGTTCCGTTCCTGGCAGGCGCGGATTCTTGCACGGCTCAGCACGCGTGGCCCTCTCGTGGAGGCCCGGCGAACCCGGGGCGCCCGAGCTCCGCTCGACCGCTCGCGGTCCGGGCGTCGTTGCCTGAGCTTGTCCCCGGAGAACGTCGCGCGTGCGCTCCCGGAGTGCGGCGCATCGCCGACGAGCTTGAAGGGCGTCGCCGCGTGCCCGTGGATGGAGCGGAGCGACCTGCGCGCAGCTCGCGTTGCGGTCTGGTGCGTTGCGTCGGGGGACCGGCCGAGTGCGCGAAGGGAACGGGCTCGGCGTCGTGAGCGAGGGACGCGCGCGGGCGTTCGTGGCGCGCGCAGTACGTGGCGATCGCGATACGGGTACGGCGTGGTCGCATTCCGGAGCGAGGAGTGTGAGAAAGCCCGGGAATGAGCCTCGGGCTCCGTTGATTTCGTCCTAGGAAGACCTCGAGCCATGACTCGGAGGTAGATCCATGAAGCTCTTCGCTGTTGCCTGCGCTGTGCTCCCCTGCGCTCTCGCGAGCTGCATCGTCGTCGCCGCGGCGGCCGTCGCCGGGGCGACCTACGGCGTCATCAAGTACACCGAGAACGGCGCCGAGGCCGACTTCGATGCGGAGCTCGAGGCCACCTTCGCAGCCACCGTGCAAGCGATGCGCGCGCTCGACTATCCCGTCGCGGAGGACCTGAAGCCCGGCACGACGGAGGGGCGGATCAAGGTCAACGACGCGGACGTGCACGTCGGGCGCCAGCCGGGCGGCTTCACGCGCGTCACGGTGACCATCGGGACCTTCGACACCGAGGACCACGAGCGCCGCGCGCGGTTGATCCTCGAGGAAGTGAAGAAGCGGCTGCCCTCGCGCTCCTGACGCGCGGAGACGTTCGCTCGCCGCGCTGCGAGCGCTGGCCACGAGGACACCGAAGCCGTGCGTGCTCAGTCTGGCGCACGGCCGAGTCCTCGCCGCCCTTGTCCCAAGAACAGCGTGTCGACCTTCTCCTCGTCGACGAGCTCGTTCCAGAAGCGCACGCTCTCGACCGCGACCTCGGTGAACACCTCGCGCAGCGTCGCCGCGAAGGCGTCGTTCGCCGAGGTCGACCAGGTCGCGAGCACGCCATCGGGTACGAGGTGCGCGCACGCGGCACGGAGGCCTTCCGCGGTGTAGAACGCCGCGTTCTCCGGCGCGAGCAGCGCCTCCGGGTCGTGGTCGACGTCGAGCAGGATCGCGTCGAAGCGCTCGGCTCCCGGCGGCGACGCGAAGAAGCGAAAGACGTCGTCCGCTCGGAGCTCGAGGCGCGGCTCGTCGCGCAGCGCTCGCGCTTCGGCGTGCAATCCGCGGCGCCACCAATCGAGCACGGCGGGGAGGAACTCGATCACCGTGCAACGCGCGACGCGCGAATCGCGGAGCGCCTCGGAGGCGGTGAAGCCGAGCCCGAGCCCGCCGACGAGCACTCGCAGCGGACGCTCTGGCAAGCGAGCGAGCGCGCCTGTTGCGAGGCGGCGCTCGCTCTGCGTGTGCAGGTCGCTCATCAGGAGCCCGTGATCGAGGGTCACCTCGGTGACCACGACCTCGGGGCGCGAGAGGAGGCGCCGGCGCCGGAGGCAGAGCTCGCCCAGGGGCGTCGACTGGTGGTCCAGGATCTCGAGCACGGTGGGTTTGGTGGGGGACGCGGGAGGGCGGCATACTGCCCGGGCACCTTCCCTCGAGCGAGCCTTCCCTTGGCAGTCCACGAATTCTTGGGGCGCACCCCGCGCTACGACGCGAGCAACTACCTCGCTCCGTCCGCGGAGCTGATCGGCGACGTGCATCTCGGCGCCGAGACGAGTGTGTGGTTCCACGTCACGATCCGCGGCGACGTGAACTGGATCCGCATCGGCGAGCGCTCGAACGTCCAGGACAACGCGGTGATCCACGTCACGAACCGGCGCGCGCCGACGCGCATCGGGAACGGCGTCAGCATCGCGCACTCCGCCGTGCTGCACGGCTGCACCGTCGAGGACGACGTGCTGATCGGCATCGGCGCGATCGTGATGGACCACGCCGTGATCGGCCGTGGCTCGCTGATCGCCGCGGGCGCGCTCGTCTCGCCGCGCACGGTGATCCCGCCCGATTCGCTGGTGATGGGGAGCCCGGGCAAGGTCGTGCGCCCGCTGAACGACGACGAGCGGAAGCTCGTGCGGAAGCACGCCGAGAACTACCTGCAGTACTCGCGCATCTACCGCGGGCTCGAGACGCCGGAGCGGAACCCGTTCTACGACGAGTCGCCGGAGAGCTGAGCTCTCCCATGGGCGCGCGATCGCTAGGGGAGCGATGATCCGCTGGCGCGGCTTCGAGCTCGAGCCTGTGCTCGCGGCCTATCTGGCGGCGTGGCTCTTGGCCGTGGCGCTCGCGCTCGCGCATCTCGTCGTGTGCCGCGCGAGCTACGCACGGCTCTATGCGGGCTACTTCGCGTTCCTACTCGCGCCTTGGAAGCTCGCGAGCTTCCTGCTGGCCGTCGCGATCGTCACCGTCATCGCGCCCTACACCGGCGACCCGACCTGGGATCGCGTCGATGCGCCGCTGATGTCGCTGCTCTCCTATCTCAGCGCGCCGTGGGTGCTGGGTGTCCTCTATCGACGGAGCGCGCCGCGCGCGCATCTCGCCGTGGCACTCGTGCTCTGGCTCTTCTCCGCGAGCTGGTGCTACGACGGCTGGATGCTCTGGAAGGACGGCGTCTACCCGCGGAGTTGGTGGAGCAACCTGCCGATCTCGACCGCGCTCTACTTCGCCGTGGGCTTGATGTGGAACCTCGACATCCGCCCCTCTCGTGGCGCGACCTTCGCGTTCCTGGAGACGGAGTGGCTCCGGCGCCCCGAGCGCGGCACATCGCTGCGCGTGTTGCTCTGGGCGCTGCCGTTCCTGCTGATCGGCGGGGCTTGTTGCTGGTACTTCGTCCGGCTCGGCTGAGAGCGCCGAGGGGCCTTCGCGAGGTCCTGCTTTTCAGCTCTCGCCCTTCTGCTTCGACTCCAGGAGTTCCCACCGCGCGTAGGCCGCCTCCGTCTCCGCGCGCGTCTTCGCGAGCTCGGCCGTGAGCTCCTTCGCCTTCGTGTTCCCTTCGATGCTGCGATAGAGCTCGGGGGCGGCGAGCGAGGCTTCGAGGTTCGTCTGGCGCGTCTCGAGCTGCTCCAAGCGCGCGGGCAGCGCGTCGAGCTCCTTCTGCTCGGCCCAGGAGAGCTTCGACTTCTTCGGCGCGCTCGCGGCGGTCTTCTCCGCGGCGGCGGCGCGCGCGGCGCGCTCGGCGGCCTGCTTCGCGGCCGCGGCAGCTTCGGCGGCGCGCGCGGCGCGGCGCTCGATGTACGGCGCGTAGCCTCCGGGGTAATCGACGACGAGTCCGCCCGGCTCGATCGCGAGGATGCGCGTCGCGACGCGCTCCAGGAACCAGCGGTCGTGCGAGATCAGCAGCACCGTGCCGGGGAAGCTGAGCAGCGCTTCTTCGAGCACGCGCAGCGTCGGCAAGTCGAGATCGTTCGTGGGCTCGTCGAGCACGAGGACGTTGCCGCGCTCGCGCAGCAGGCGCGCGATCTGCGCGCGGCGGCGCTCGCCGCCGGAGAGCTTGCCGAGCTCGGTCTCGTGCTGGTCGGGGCGGAAGAGCAGGCGCTCCAGGAACGAGCGCAGCGTGTGCGCCGGCGGCGCGTCGGGGCCGCGGTCGTTCGCGTGCGCGACGAAGTCGATCAGCTTCACGCGCGGGTCGATGCCGACCAGGTCCTGCGGCAAGCGCGAGAAGCGCACGGAGGCGCCGATCTCGACCGCGCCTTCCTCGGGGGCGAGCTCGCCGATCAGGATGCGCAGCAAGGTCGTCTTGCCGCTGCCGTTCGGTCCGATGAGCCCCAAGCGCTCACCGGCGCCGAGCTCGAGCTCGACGTTCCGGAAGAGGCGGCGCTCGCCGAAACCGTGGCCGACCTTCTTCGCCACGATGCCGCGCGTCCCGAGCCGCGGCCCGGGCGGGAACTCGAGCTTCAAGTCGCCCGGCAAGGAGATGGGGACGTCGTTCTCCGCGCTGCGGAAGCGATCGACTCGCGCCTTCGCCTTCGTCGTGCGCGCCTTCGGTCCGCGGCGGATCCAGTCGAGCTCGCGGCGCAGGAAGGCGCGGCGCTTGTCCTCGGCCTTCGCCTCGCGCTCCAGGCGCTCTGCGCGCTGCTCCAAGTAGTCGGTGTAGTTGCCGAAGGACTCGTAGAGCTTCCCGCGGTCGAGCTCGAAGACGTGCTCGACGCAGGCGTCGAGGAGGGCCCGGTCATGCGTCACGAGGACGAAGGCGCCGCTCCAGCTCTGCAGCGTCTCCTCGACCCACTCGATGCCCTCTTGGTCCAAGTGGTTCGTCGGCTCGTCGAGGAGCAGGAGATCGGGCTGCTCGATCAGCGCGCGCGCGAGCGCCGTGCGGCGCGCTTCGCCCCCGGAGAGCGAGCCCGCGCGCGCTTCCAGCGGCGGAAGCCGGAGCAAGGTGCGCAGGCGATCCAAGTCGTTCTCGAGGCCGCTGCCGCCCAGGCTGCGCAGGTGCTCCTCCATGCGACCCTGCGCTTCGAGTAGGGCCTGGATCTCGGCTTCGTCGCGCGTGATCGAGAGGGCTTCGTGAAGTTCTTCCAGCTCGCGGTCCAGCGCTTGGCGGCGCACTTGGCCCGCGCGGAGCAGCTCCCCTACGGTGGCCTGCGGATCGAGGCGCGGCTCTTGCGGGAGGAGTCGCACGAGAGCGCCGCGCGCGATTTCGATGCGCCCGTCGTCCGGGGCGTCGAGGCCGACCAGGAGATGGAGGAGCGTCGACTTGCCGGTGCCGTTCGCGCCGATCAGGCCGACCTTCTGATCGGCTTCGATCGAGAAGTCGACGGCGTCGAGCAGGGTGCGGGAACCTTGGAGCCGAGTGAGGGAGTGCGCGCGCAGGAGGGACATCGCGCGGGAGCGTAGCGGAGGGAGCGCAGCAGGGCCAGGTCGCGCTCTGGAAGCGCGCGTGGTGCCGTGCTGAACTAGGTGAGTCCACCTCCCTCGCAGGGAACACCGCCATGTCCTCCACGATGAAGGTCCGCGTCGGCTTCCTCGGCGTGAGCCACCCGCATTGCGCCGCTCGCGTCGCCGTCCTCGCGCGCGAGGACGGCATCGAGATCGCGGCACTCCACGATCCGAACGCGGAGCTCGCGGCCGCCGTCGGTGCGCGCACCGGCGCGAAGACCTTCGAGAAGCCGAAGGACCTGCTGAAGTCCGGGCTCGACTTCGTCGTGATCGAGGGCACGAACACGCAAGGCGCCGCGTTTGCGCTCGAGGCCGCGAAGGCGAAGGTGCCCATGCTGCTCGAGAAGCCCGGCGCTCCGAACCTCGAGGCCCTGCGGAAGGTCGCCGAAGCCGCGGAGCGTTCCCGCGTCTTCTGCCAGGTCGGCTATCACCTGCGCTACGCGCCCTCCGTGCTGCGCGCACGAGAGCTCGTCGAGCAGGGCTATCTCGGGCGCATCACCACCGCGCGTTTCCACAGCGCGGTAAAGACGCCGGGGCTCACCAACCCGTGGTTCTGCGACCCGCAGGATCGCGGTGGCCTGGTCTACCTCGACTTCTGCCACATGCTGGACCTGCTGACGATGCTCCTCGGCATGCCGGCGGAGGCGCTGGTGCGCTTCCGGAAGCTAGAGGGCGTCCCCGAGCATCCCTTCGAGGACTCGGCAGCGTTCGTGTTCCGCTTCGGCGATGTGCTCGCGGCGGGCGATTGCTGCGGTTGGGAGGCCGAGGACTGGCTGCACTCCTGGTCGATCGAGCTCTACGGAACGCAGGGGACCTTGCGCGTCGGCATCCATCCTCCGGCGGTCGATCTCTATCTGCGCCAGGCGCGCGCGCCGTATCCCGCGGGCTGGACGCGCAGCGTGGATGCCGGCCATCCGTTCGAGGCCAACTACGCCGCCGAGCTCCGCGAAGCGCGGCGGCGCATCGTGGCGGGGCAGACGCCTTCGGGCGCCGACATCCAGCACGCCTTGCGCCTGGTCGAGATCCTCGACGCGCTCTATCGCTCGCAGGGGCTCTGAGAAAACTCCCCGGCGCCGCCTCTCGCGAGGACGAGCGCAGCGAAAGGCGCGCGGGCTTGGCGTAGATGTGCCGCGCCGACTAAGCTCGGCGAGCCCGATCCGCCGCGTGTCGCCCCCGAGCCCTACCCGATCGCTCTGCGGCGCACGCCCCTCCCGCGCATGAATCGACTGCTGCTCGCCTTGCTCTGCCTCGTCCTCGTCGGGGCAGCGGGGCTCACCGTCTGGCTCGCCTTCGGTGCGGAGGACGCCGGCGGGGACTCTTCGTCTTCATCGCGCTTGGAGCTCGCTCCCGCCGGGCCCGCGCGGGATGGCGAGAGTTCCGCCCTCAGCGCCCCGGAGAGCTCGAGCGCGCGCAGCGAGAGCGCGGCCGTGCTCGAGCCCGATCCCGTGACCGGCGAGATCCTGGACGACGTGCCGAAGGGCGTTTCCCCGAGCACCTATGTCGCGCGCGGCTACTTGAAGGGCCGCATCGTCGATCGGGCCGGGAAGCCGATCGGCGGCATGGACCTCCGCCTCCTCGGCAAGGTCGCGAACCTGCGCCGTAAGGAAGAGTGGAAGGGCGATCTCTCCGTCTGGAAGCACCTGGAGCGCCGCACCGATGCGCAGGGGCGCTTCGCGTTCGCGTTCCGCCCGCTGCCGCCGCTCGAGTTCACGCTCGAGACGCGCGATCCGCGCTTCCTCACCTTTCGCAAGAATTGGAAGCAGTTCGAGCCCGGCAAGAGCGAGGACTTGGGCGACATCGTGCTGTCGCGCGGCGGCAGCGTGAAAGGCCGACTCACCGATCAGACCGGCGAGGCCATCGCGGGGGGCTGGGAGATCGAGCTCCAGCCCGTCGAGGGCAATGACGCCGATCGGATCCGCCGCGACCCCTCTTCGAAGCCGCCCGGCAGCTTCCTGGTCGAGAACGTGGCGCAGGGGAAGTGGGAGCCGAGCATCCGCTTCCGCCGCGGGCTGCCCGAAGGCGGGAGCGTGCTCGCGAGTCCTGAAGGCCCGCTCGACGTGAAGGAAGGCGAGGCGAAAGAGGTGAACTTCACCTACGCCGGTCCGCCGCTCCGCACCTCGATCACGCTCGACATCCGCGGGGCGAAGACCGGCGAGCAGCCGCTCGCCGAGCACGTGCGCTTGATCGGCGGCAACGCCGGCGTGCAGATCGCGGGCGAGTCGGGGAAGCCGGTCAGCAGCTTCACGTGGAACGACCTCTCGTTCACGACCTACACGCTGGAGATCAACGACCCGCGCTTCCTGCCTTGGCGCAAGGAGGGGATCAAGCCCAGCCCCTCGCCGGTGGAGGCGAAGGTCGTCGGGAGCTCCAAGATCAAGCTGAAGGCGCTGCGCGCGCGCGACGCGAAGCCCGTGACCTTCTACGGCGTGAAGATCAAGCCGCTCGCGCAAGAGGTCGAAGGCGAGGGCCCCGAAGCCGAGATGCGCCGTCGCGTCGCGGGCCTTGGTCTCGAGAACCTCACGAATCTCAGCCGCGACAAGGAACAACCCGGCGGCGTCTGCGAGCTGGAGGGCCTCGTTGCCGGCGACTGGGTGCTGATCGCCGATTCCAAGCAGTTCACGCGCGGCGAAGTCGAAGTGCGCGGGCTGGCGCCCGGCGAGACGCGCGAAGTCGAGGTGCTGCTCTCGCAAGGCACCTATATCGCCGGCACGGTCGTCGGCAGCGATGGCAAGACGCCGATCCAGAGCGCGAGCGTGCTGATCGAGCCCTACGGCGAAGCCGCCGATGGCGAGGATCCCATGGCGCGCATGGCCTCGCGCTTCCGCTCGCTCAAGAAGGACTCGCGCCACGCGACGACGTCCACCGACGAGCGCGGGCACTTCGCGTTCGACAACCTGGAGCCCGGCACCTACACGGTGCGCGCGAAGTACGAGCTGAAGCTCGACAACATGCTGGGCATGATGGACTTCTTCAACTCGGGCGGGGCCGGCCTCGTCGCGGTGAAGGAAGGGATCAATGCCGGCAACAAGGAGCGCATCGAGGACGTGTTGCTCACGCTCCCGGCCGGTGCCTTCTTCCGCGGCAAGTTGCTCGCGCCGCCGAAGGTCGATTTCAAGGACGTGAACCTGCGCCTCCGCAGCGCGGGGAGCGAAGAGTTCAACTCGGAGATGTCGGTCTCGTTCCGCGTGGACGAGGAAGGGCGCTTCGAGGTCGGACCGCTGCGGCCCGGACCGGCGAAGCTGACCGTCCTGCTCTTCGATGAAGAGGACATGACCAGCTTCGGTCGCATCCAGCAGCGCGACCTCGGGGAGTACGTGCTGAGCGCGGGCGACAGCGGCGAGCGCGAGATCGACGTGCGCGACATCTGGCCCGGCAAGGTGCGCGTGCGCGTGCTGCGAGATCAGAAGCCCATCGAGGGGGCGCGCGTCACCTTGCAGGCCGTCGGCGGTGAGCGCCGCGGGTTCCAGCGCTTCTCGGGCGAGCGCACCAACAAGGAAGGCATCGTCGACTACGAGCAAGTCTTCGCGGGCGCGCTCGAGGTGAGTGTCAGCAAGGACTCGTGGACCATCCGGCACCCGAGCACGGTGTTCCTCGCCCCGGGTGGTTCCGCCGACGTCGATCTGAACGTCGTGCTCTACGAAGGCACGCTGAGCGTCGTCGACAAGAAGGGCGGCGCTCCTCTGCCCGAGCGGAGCTTCTTCCTGCGCGAGCCCGGAGGCGGGATGGCCGATCGGCCGTTGCGCACGAATGCCGAGGGTAAGATCAAGATCGAGCTCGCCCCCGGGAGCTACGAGCTCGTGCCGATCGACGAAGGCGGCTTCCGTCGGCGCCGTCGACCGGGTGGCGGCGGGGAATTCCAGCGCATCATCGACTCCACCGGTGTGCGCGTGGAGTGGGGCTCTTCCGGTCCGAACCCCGACAAGGTCGCGTTCGAGACGGCGAACGAAACGCCCGCCGAGGAGAACGCGGAGCCGGCGAAGGAAGGCGGAACGCCGGGCAACGACGGCGGCGGGCGGCGCTGAGCCGCTGCGCCGCAACGGCTCGGCGAGGATCCGCGTAGGTCAGTTGGACCAGGAGCCGCTGGACATCGCGCTGCGCCGGATACGCACCGTCGCGAATGCGCGCACCGCTCCGATCTCCGTGTGGAAGAGGAGACCGAGTCGCAGATCGTGCTCGAGAGATTTCGTCTCGAGCTGCGCCGACGGGATGCCGGTGTTCGGGAGGATGCCGGTCGTGAACGCGATCGAGCGCGACGCGTTCTGCACCCGCAGGCGCGCGAGGCCGACCACGTCGAGGAGCGCCGCGACGTAGTCGATCGCACTCGCGCCGCCGTCGCCGCGGATGCGAAGCGATTGGAACGGGACCTCGATGGCGTCGGCCGTGCCGACCTCGACGCGCACGTCGGCGGCGACGCCGACGCGGTCGATCGGCAGCGCCGGCGCCGAGGCCGAGAATTGCAGCAGCGCCTTCGAGACCTGCACGACGTGACCTTCGCCGGGCACCTCGGTGACCTTCACCTTCAGCGGCAGGAAGATCGGCGTCAGATTGCCCGCCTTCGCGAGCGAGGCGCTGCCGGTGCTGCGCAGGTTCTCCTGCGTGGAGTACGCGAAGGTGATCGTGGAGCGGAGCTCGGGCTCGAGGAGACCGCCGCCGGTCAGCGTCACGAGCAAGGGGAGATCGACGAGCCCGGTGCCGTTGGTGTTGAAGAGCCCGGTCGCGCCGCGGAGATCGAGCCCGAAGAACTCGAGCCGCAGGGCGCCGCGCGCATCGATGCGCGCGAAGACGCTCGGCAGCGTGCGGGGCGGCGTGCGGAACTCGCCACGATCATCGAGCGCGGTCGCGGCGAGCAGCTCTTCGCCGCGCAGTTCGATTCTGAGCGTCGCCCCCGTCAGATCGGGGACGAGGCCGGCGGGATTGAACAGCGCTTGCACGCTGAACGAGTCCTCGGCCGAGGAGAGATCGTGCGCGGCCCAGTCGATCGCGAAGGCGGCTTTCCGCACCGCGAGCTGGGCGTCGCCGTTCACCGGCGGCGGCGTCCGCGTGATGAGCACGGCGAAGTTCTCGGGGATGGAGCTCGGCTCGTTGCAAGCGTAGGTGAGGCCGATCTGCGCCGGGAGGTCCTGCAGACCGGTGGTCGAGCCAGAGCCCTGCTCGGGGTTCCCGGTGTCGTACTGGTAGAGCAGATCGCCGTTGTCGAAGAGCAGCGCTTGGAACTTGAAGAGCGTCGTGTTGCCGGCCGGGTAGTGCTCGACGTTCCACTGGAACACGCTGACGCCGTAGTCCTGTCCGCTCCAATGCGGCGCGGGCGAGGAAGCGAAGTACTGGTAGCGCACGTCGCCGACGAAGTCGTCGTGCAGCGGATAGATGCGGGCACCCGTGCCGCTCGAGGGCAGGCGCGGGAGCGGGCAGTCGTTCGAGAGATCCGGACCGAGGTCTGCCGGATCCGTGGAGATGTAGCCGTTCGTCGTCGGGACGAGCTCGGTATACGTGGCGCCGTAGAGCGAGAACGGTGCACCGAGCGGAACGGGGGTGCCGTACGGCGCGTAGCTCGTCGAGGACTCGTCGTCGCCGCTCGCGACCAGCGTCCCGCTCGTGCCGATCTCGATCCACTGGAAGGTCGGCCCTCCGAGGTCGAGCGACGAGAAGGCGTAGTAGCCGAAGGTGTCGGGACCGACCTGGGCTGCGGCGGGCAGCGCGAGCAGCAGCGCCGAGCAGGTGGAGAAGAGCGAGGCAGGAATCGAGCGCGGCATCACGCAGGCTCCGAGGCGCGAGTTCAGGCGGACGGTGGGCCTTTCGACTCGCGCGACGAGGGCTCTTGATGCGGGAGCCAAGAGTCCGCCTCTTCCGGGGGCGTGCAGGTGCCTCGATGCGTGGAAGCGCGCCTCGCGCCTCAATCTCGCGTCTCGCTCGGGTCGATGCAGCGCGAGGACTCGATCGATCGGCGCGCTGCAGGCGCCGCTTCGCTGCGAGTCGTCCTCCCGCGAGAGCTAGCTCATGGCCAAGATCGACGCCTTCTTCCGGCTCATGAACGCGCAAGGCGCCTCCGACCTCCATCTCGCCGCGAGATGCACGCCGCGCCTGCGCATCCAAGGCGACCTGGAGCCGGTGAAGTTCAAGGAGCTCGACGAGGTGGAGCTCTTGGAGATGCTCGCCGAGATCGCGCCCGGCCCGAAGATGAAGCAGTACGAGCAGACGGGCGACGTCGACTTCGCCTACGAGCTCGGCGGCGTCGGGCGCTTCCGCGCGAACTACTTCCGCCAGGTGAACGGCTGCGCGGCGGTGTTCCGGCAGATCCCGACCAAGATCTTGACCACCGAGCAGCTCGGCCTGCCGCAGGTGACGCGGCGCATGGCGATGCTGGAGAAAGGGCTCGTGCTCGTGACGGGGCCCACCGGCAGCGGGAAGTCCACGACGCTCGCCGCGATGGTCGACTACGCGAACAAGAACCGCCGCGACCACATCATCACGATCGAGGATCCCATCGAGTTCAAGCACGAGGGGATCAACTGCGTCGTGAACCACCGCGAGGTCGGCATCCACACGCAGGGCTTCTCGGCCGCGCTGCGCGGTGCGCTCCGCGAGGATCCCGATATCATCCTGGTCGGCGAGATGCGCGACCTGGAGACGATCTCGCTCGCTCTCGAGGCCGCGTCCACCGGGCACCTCGTGCTCGCGACCCTGCACACGCAGAGCGCTATGAAGACCGTCGACCGCATCATCGACGTCTTCCCGACCGACGCGCAGGAGCAGGTGCGGGCGACGCTCGCCGATACCTTGAAGGGCGTCGTCTCGCAGACGCTCTTCAAGCGCGCGGGCGCGCGCGGGCGCGTGGCCGCGCTCGAGATCATGATCTCGACGCCCGCGTGCGCGAACCTGATCCGCGAGGGCAAGACGCATCAGCTCGTGAACGTGCTGCAGACCGGGCGCAAGCTCGGCATGCAGACGCTCGACGACGCGATCGAAGACCTCGTGCAGAAGAAGGTCATCGCGCCCGAAGAGGCCTTCGAGCGCGCGATCCAGAAGGAGCGCTTCGTCCCGTATCTGAAGTCGGTGCCGGAGGAGTACCGCGAGATGTTGAGCGAGGACGCGCAAGCGAAGCTCGCGGCATCGACCGGCAAACGCCCGATGGCGGGCAGCGCTCCGGGTGCGAAGAGCTGAGAGCCGAGGGAACCCATGTCGAACGCGGAGCTGGACCAGGCGTTGATCGCCATGCTCGACGCCGAGCCCGGCGTCTCGGACCTCAACTTCACGCCCGGTCGCCCGCCGCAGGTCGAGGCCAGCGGCAAGATGAAGCCGGTCGAGCTGAAGGGCCGAGCGGGGAACCTGACCGCCGAGCTCACCGAGCGGATCGCGAAGGTCCTGATGGGCGCTCGTGCCGATCTCGAGAAGGCGCTCGAAGAGCAAGGCTCGTGCGACTGCGCCTACGCGCTCTCGGACGGCCGCCGCTTCCGCGTGAACATCTTCTCGGCGCGCGGCAAGCTCTCGATCGTGTTGCGCGCGCTACCGACCGAGATCCCGACCATCGCGAAGCTGGGCTTGCCGCCGGTGCTGAGCCAGATCGCGCCGCTGAAGAACGGCCTCGTGCTCGTCACCGGGGCCACGGGCTCGGGCAAGTCGACGACGCTCGCCGCCGTCTTGGACTCCATCAACGACACGCGCGACGTGCACGTCGTGACCCTCGAGGATCCGATCGAGTTCGTGCATCCGCACAAGCGCGCCACGATGAACCAGCGCGAGCAGGGCGAGGACTTCGGCACCTTCGCGCAAGGCCTGCGCGCGGCGCTGCGCCAGGCGCCGAAGGTGATCCTGGTCGGCGAGATGCGCGATGCCGAGACCGTCGAGATCGCGCTGAAGGCCGCGGAGACGGGCCACCTCGTGCTCAGCACCTTGCACACCATCGACGCGGGCCAGACGATCCAGCGCATCGCCGGGATGTTCGACGCCAAGGTCGAGCACCTCGTGCGCGCGCGCCTCGCGGAGACGCTGCGCTTCGTGGTGGGGCAGCGCCTGCTGCCGAAGGTCGGCGGCGGGCGCGTCGCGGCGCTTGAGGTCATGGGCACCTCGCTCCGCATCCGCGAGCTCGTGCAGCAAGGCGAGACCGCGGACGACAACTTCTACGCGGCGATCGCGGAGGGGCGCGGCTACGGCTGGCAGACCTTCGATCAGCACATCGTCGAGCACTTCGAGGCCGATCGCGTCGATCTCGAGACGGCGCTGGCGTACGCCTCCGACCGCGGCATCGTCGGACGCGCCCTCGACTCGATCAAGGCGAAGCGCGGGCTCGACACCTCGAGCCTCGGCAGCCTGGAGATGGCGCGCGCGAAGAAGCCGGCGAGCGAGACCGAGGACTGGAAGAAGGCCTTCGCCAAGGGAGGGAAGTGATGGCGCTCTTCGGGAAGTCCGAGGGCTTCGCCGCCGCGTGCAAGCGCGTGCAGGGCTACGGCTATCAATCCGCGTCCGATCTGCGCGAGCTCCTGCTGCGCATCGTGGAGCACGAGGAGGCGTCGCCCGCCAAGATGACCTGGGGCCTCGCGCACTCGGATCCCAAGGTCCGCGGCTTCGTCGGCGACTGGATGCTGCAGCGGCGCGACCCGAGCGTCCTCGATCTGCTGCTGCGCGAGCTGCAGGGGAAGTCGCCGCAGGTGCGCGAGGAGATCGCGGGCTTGCTGCAGCGCAGCGGCGATGCGGAGGGACTCTCCCAGCGGATCGGGGCGATGCTCCGCTCGCAGAAGAAGGAGCTGCGCGAAGGCGGGCTCGCCCTGCTCGCGGCGCTGCCCGACTGGTCGAATCACCTGGGCCTCCTGAAGGAGGCGCTGAACGATCCGGTGAGCGGGATCCGCGTCGAAGCCGCGAAGCTGCTCGCCCGCAAGGTGAAGGTGGCGGCGGTCTTCTTCCTCTTGCGCGCGCTCGTCTCCGATGACGATCCGGCGGTGCGCCGCGTGGCGATCGAAGCGCTCGCTTCGCATCCGACGCCCGACATCGTCGAGCCCTTCTTCGAGCGCCTGCCGCAGGCGGACAGCTACGAGCAGACGCTGATGGTGCAAGCGCTCGGGCAGCTCGCGCGCGACCCGCGGATCCGGCTCGAGGAGCGCCTGATGCCGCTGCTCGGCGACGAGAGCGCGAACGTGCGCGAAGCGGCCCTGCGGCTGCTCGCGCAGATGCCGAACCGCACGCGCATCCTGCGCTCCTTCCTCGTGCACTGCCGCGGCATTGCGACCTGGCTGCGCGAGCGCACGATCCAGTCGATGATGAAGTTCTCCTCCGACATCGTGGAGTCGCTCGGCGACCTGATGGAGGATCCCGAGGAGGACATCCGCGTCGGTGCGATGCTGATGGCCGCGTCCTGCAAGGACGATCGCGTCGTGCCGCACGCGCTCGCCGTGTTCAACGGCGATCACGACTGGTGGGTGCGGTCGATGGCCGCCGAGGTGCTCGCGGGCTTCCCGCAGCCCGAGGTGGTGAACTCGCTCCTCGCGCAGATCGAGAGCCCGGAGCTCCGCTACACCGTCGTGTCGGTCCTCGGCCGTTGGAAGCAGCCTGGGATCTCCACCTATCTTCTGGAGTGCCTCACCGACCCGCAGCGCTGCATCCGCATGGCCGCGCTCGATGGACTAGAAGGCGCGCTCGAGGCCGACGCGCTGCAGATCGTCTTCCTCTGCGCGAGAGGCGACGCGGAGCTCGCCGTGCGCGAGAAGGCGGCCCTCGTCCTGAAGGCCGCCGGCGCCGCCGGGCAGCCCTTCCTGGAGGAGCTCGAGCGCGTGCGCAAGGCCGAGCGCAAGATCGAGGTGGACCAGAGTCGGGTCGAGCTCGAGATGCTGAACCCCTCGCTCCGGGGCTGACCTGGTCGGCCGGCGGGCGCTCGACAGCGGCCGGGAGCAGGGCTAGAGTCTTCGCGCTCCATTCCCGGCCGGACCCCTCCCGCTCGCATCGAGCGGCCGGTCGCCGGGACCGCTGAGGTGCCCATGCGGCGAACGCTCTTGCTCGGCAAGATCCACCGCGCCCTCGTGACGCACGCCGATCTCCACTACGAGGGGAGCGTCACGATCGATCAAGACTTGCTGGACGCCTCCGGCATCCTGCAGAACGAGCAGGTCCACGTCTGGAACGTGACGAACGGCAGCCGGCTCACGACCTATGCGCTCTCGGGCGCGCGCGGCTCGGGCGTCATCTGCTTGAACGGAGCGGCGGCGCACCTCACGCACCCCGGCGATCTCGTGATCATCGCGGCCTTCGCCGAGTTCGAGGACCACGAGGCCCGCTACCACGTCCCGCGCGTGGTGCGCGTCGACGCGAAGAACCGCATCACCTCGTGTGTCGCGGAGATCCCGGGCCCGGATCTGCCGATCCCGCTGTGCTGATTGCGCTGCGCGCCGAGCGCTCCGCGGTGTTGATGCGCGGCGCGCGAAGCGCTCCGCGGTGTTGATGCGCTTCGAGCGGTGCGCTCCGCGGTGCTGATGCGCTGCGCGCGGCCGGGTGTTGATGCGCGGCCCGGTGTCGATGCGCTGCACGCGAGTCCGAGAGACTCGCGCTTCAACGGCGTCAGCCGTTGAGCCAGCCAACGCGCTTCAACGGCGTCAGCCGTTGAGCCAGCGAACGCGCTTCAACGGCGTCAGCCATTGAGCCAGCGAACGCGCTTCAACGGCGTCAGCCGTTGAGCCAGCAAACATGCTCGCTGGGGCGAAGCCCCGCTAGCCCTACGGCGTGTAGAACTCGATGCGCGGGATGCCGTAGGTCGCCTGGTCACCGCCGCCGACGACGGCGATGTGCTTCGAGCCGGGCAGGAGCGCCGCGGTCTGCCAGGCGCGCGGCGTGTTGAGGTTCGTGAGCAGGTTCCATTGCCCGCTCGCGGCGTCCCAGCGCTCGACGAAGAGCACCGGCTGCGGCCCGAGGGCGGCGCCATCGGCACCGCCGACGGCGACGAGCGAGCCGTCGGGGAGCTGCATCACCGAGGCGTTCGCGCGTCCGTGCTGCAGCGGCGCGAAGGAGCTCCAGGAGTTCTGCGCCGGGTCGTAGACGATGCAATCGGGGATCGCGTTCAACGCGAGCGGGATGAAGCTGCCGTTGAAGCCGCCGACCATCAGGACGCGGCCGTCGGAGAGCAGCAGCGCGGTGTGCCACGCGCGCCCGGCGCTCGACGCCGGCGTCGCCGCGTAGGTGTCGGTCGCCGGATCGTAGAGCTGTCCTTCCGCGGGGAACGACGGCAGCGGGATGCCGAGGAAGGTGGTGTAGGCGACGCCGCCGTAGATCAGCACCTTGCCATTCGGCAGCGTCGTCGCCGTGTGGCCCATCAAGCGCCGCGTCATCGCGCGCGCGCGCGTCGACTGTCCGGTGGCGGGGTTCCAGATCTCGGCCGAGCTCTGCGAGCGCGAGAGGATGAAGAGGAAGTCGTTCTGGCCGGTGAGATCGAAGTCGGTGGAGCCGCCGCACGCGAAGACGCGCCCGTTCGGCAGCTTCGCCGCGGCGAAGATCGCGCGCTGGTCGAGGAGGTTCCCCGCGAGCGAGAAGTTGCCGGTCGCGGGATCGTAGGCATCCACGGCGCGCGTCACGATCTTGTTCTGATCGGCGCCGCCGAAGAGCACCACGCGGCCGTCATTCAGCACGGCGCTCTGATGGAACACGTGGCCCGCCGACATGTCGTTCGCGGTGCGGCGCACGCGGCGGCGGTGATGATCGAGGACGTACGCGTCCTGGAAGCCGATCGGCATCAAGTCGATCGAGTAGGTCCCGCCAGCGACGAGGAAGTCGCCGTTCGGCAAGCGCGACATCGAATGCACGCCGCGGCCGGGGAGCGGGAGATCCTCGGGTCCATCCCAGGTCGAATTGCTCCGCGTCAGGAACACCGCGGAGGGCGGCGAGACCTGATCGAAGAGGCCGCTCGTACCCGGCAGCGTGACGCTCTGCGCGTAGAGGATCGCGCGAAAGAGCGTGGGGTCGTTCGGCACCGGGATCGCGTACGACGCCGGCGTCGGCCCGCTCAAGTACACGCCGACGCTGAAGAGGTCGAGACCGACCTCGAGGAGGCGCGCATCGCTCGGGTCGAAGAGCCCGAGCGGCAGGGGGCCTTCGTTGGTCGAGAAGAAGGTGAGGTGGAAGGAGCCGGGGGGGCCGCTCACCTGGAGGTTCGTCGTCTGGCCGAGGATCCCGCCGTCGATCTCGAGGAGGTCGGCTGCGCGAGCCGAGGGCGGTGTGGCCGCGAGCAGCGCAAGCACGGCGAGGGACGAAGCGGTGGCGAACGCAGAAACCATGGACGGACCTCGGTGGGGACGGTGCTCACTCTAGCCGCGCGAGCATGGGCGTCGAGGGTTTCGCGCACGCGCGAAACGGAGCCGCCCGCAGCGCGCGGGATCGCGCGCGCTGCGGGCGGTCGTTGCGCGGAGAGAGGGGCTCAGCGCAAGAGCCGGTTCATGACGTAGAGGGACACCAGGCGGCCGGTGTGCAGACCCCAGAAGTTCGCCGACTGAAAGTGGATGCCGCCGTAGATGCGGCTCTTCCCGCTCTCGAACGCCGCGTGCGAGAAGCTGTCGTAGCTGCGCTCGACGCCCGGAAGGTCATCGGAGCCGACGCGGAAGGCGATGCGGTCCGTGCCGAAGAAGCGCCGCAGGACGCCGGCGGCCGCGGCGCTGAACGTGCTGTGCCCCGAGGTGTATTCGGGGAACGGCGGCGTCGCGAGGAGCGGCGTCCAGTTGGGATCCGCCGCCGTGAAGGGATTGCCGTCGGTGTCGGCGAGTTGGACCGCCGTGATCGGGCGCCAGAGGCCATACACGTACTTGCAGTCCCAGGACACGATCGCGGCGTCGGCCATCGCGATGTTGATCAGCGCGAAGAGCCGCGCGTTCTCGGAGAGCGAGAGGCCCTGATCGTCGGAGACGTTGAGGGCGATCTGATTCCAGTGTCCGGGTGGCGTCGCGGTACCGGGGCCGTAGCCCCAGAAGCGCGCGATCTCGGTCTGATCCGCGGTGCGCGCGCTGCTGTTCGCCTCGCCGAGAGCTTCGACCTCCAACCAATCGAGCACGTAGTTGAACGAGCGCAGGCGCGGAGGCGCCGGCGGACGGAACTGGGATCCGCTGCGCACGCCGAACGGCGCCACGTTGCCCCAGCCGGGAAGCAGGGCAGGGCGCACGACGCCGCCGAACGAAACGGTCGGACGCCACTTGCCGGGATCGGTGGAGCCCGGGTAAGCGGGCTGGGGGCTCGATCCGTCATTGGCGCGCGCGGCCAACATCGCCGCGGCGACCTCCTGTCCCCAGGCCACGCCTTCGTCTTTCGCAGATCCCGCGGGGATGCCGCCCAGGATCGTTCCGTTCAGGGCATCGAAGCTCGCGAGCTGGGCCGGATACAGCGCGGCGAGGACATCGCGAGCGGCGCTCGAAGCAGCGGCTTCGCGCGAAGCGCGGCGCGGACCTCGCTGGTTCACGAGGTAGGGCGCGTGTAGGCGCTCGATGCCGTTCACCGCGTCGTAGACGGAGCAGTGCAGGATCGCGAGGTTGCGGGAGGCGGCCGGCGGCGGCGTATTGCCTGCGCGGATGGCCTGGAGAGCGGCCCCGTTCCAGTCGGTGACGACGTCAGCGGACGCGGCCGCTGCGAAGCCGAGGAGGGACAGAGCCGCCGTTCCGGCGAAGCGGGTGAAGGCGGACATGGGTGCACTCGGAGGACGTAGAGGGAAGACTCTCGAGGCGCAGGAGAGGAAGGCCACGCCGCGGAGCCGAGAAGGAGGATGGGTCCTCGAAGAAGCTATCCCAGTCTTGTCCGAGCGGTCGGAAGTGGACCGAAGTTTGGCGCGCGACGCGGGGCCGATACGCCCGGCTGGATTCGAACCAGCGACCGTCGGATTAGAAATCCGATGCTCTATCCGGCTGAGCTACGGGCGCGCGAGGCGCGGAGTGTACGCTCGCGCCGGTCGTCGAGCCAAGGCGCCGGAGGGCTCCTCGTTCTCGGTGCTTGCCGCCGCCGCGGCGGCGCCTACACTGAGCGGCTGATCCCGGGGAGTAGCTCAGTTGGTAGAGCCTCAGCTTTGGGAGCTGAGCGTCGCGGGTTCGAATCCCGCTTCCCCGAACGAAGATCCTCGCGCGGCCGGGCCTCGACCCGGCCGCGCTCGCATCGGGAGCGAGAGCGGAAAGCCCGCGCCGATGGAAAGGCTCCGCATCGGTGCGCTATCGTGCGCGGTTCCGCATGCCCCGGCGTGCGCGATTCCGCATGCCCTGGAGGGGCTTCGATGCAGGTCTTGGTGATCGGCGGCGGCGGCCGCGAGCACGCGCTGTGCTGGAAGATCGCGGCGTCGCCGCTGGTGAAGAAGGTCTGGTGCGCGCCGGGCAATCCCGGCATCGCGAGCGTCGCGACCTGCGTCGACATCGCGGCCGACGACATCGAGCGCCTGCTCGCGTTCGCGAAGCGCGAGGAGATCGAGCTCACCGTCGTCGGACCGGAGGGCCCGCTGGTCGCCGGCATCGTCGATCGCTTCGAGGCGGCGGGCCTGAAGATCTTCGGGCCCAGCAAGGCCGCGGCCGAGATCGAGGGCAACAAGGTCTTCTGCAAGGACCTGCTGTTCCGCTACCGCATCCCGACGGCCAACTTCCGCGCCTTCGAGAGCAGCTCGGCGGCGCTCGGCTATGTCGAGGGGTTGCGCGAGTTCCCCGTCGTGATCAAGGCCGCGGGGCTCGCGTCCGGGAAGGGGGTGCGGATCTGCAAGGACGTCGTCGCGGCGCGCGCGGCGGTCCGCGAGTGCATGGAGGAGCGCGCGTTCGGCAAGGCCGGCGAGCGCATCGTGATCGAGGACTTCCTGCACGGCGAGGAGCTCTCGGTGCTCGCGATCACCGACGGCGAGACGATCGTGCTGCTCGAGGCCGCTCAGGATCACAAAGCCGTGAACGACGGCGACCAGGGCCCCAACACGGGCGGCATGGGCGCCTTCTCGCCCGTCCCGGGCGTCGGCGTGCGCTTGCTCCGGCAGATCGAGAGCACGGTCCTCGTGCCGACGATCCATGCGCTGAACCGCGAAGGGCGGCGCTTCCGCGGCGTGCTCTACGCCGGGCTCATGATCACCGAGCAGGGGCCGCGCGTGCTCGAGTTCAACGCGCGCTTCGGCGATCCCGAGACCCAGCCGCTGCTGATGCGGCTGAAGAGCGACCTCGTGCCGTTCCTGCTCTACGCCGCGGGAGGCGAGCTCTCGAAGATCGAGGGGATCACTTGGCGCACCGACACCGCGGTCTGCGTGGTGGCGACCGCGGCGGGCTATCCCGGCGCGTTCGAGAAGGGGCGCACGATCCGCGGCTTGGATTTCCTCCAGCGCGACGAGCAGCTCGAGGTGTTCCATTCGGGTACGGCGCGAGCCGGCAACGACTGGATCACCGCGGGAGGGCGCGTCTTCTCCGTCTGCGCGCTGGGCGCGGACAAGGCCGCGGCGCAGCGGAAGGCCTACGACGCGCTGGAGCGGCTCTCCTTCGAAGGCATGCACTACCGCCGTGACATCGGGAATCGCCGGCCCGTGAGCTGAGCGGGGCGGCTCCATCGCGCGAGGCGTCTCGCTCGACGGGTTCCATGCGGCAGAGGGGCGACCTATACTCCGGCGCGGGTCGACGCCGATGCCGCGGCGTCGCCATCGCTCTTCTCCATCTTCGGCCCATCGCCGTGCCCCTCAGCGAGTCCAACTTCGTCGAGTACCTGAAGCAGCGCGGCTTCAAGGTCACGCGGCAGCGGATGACGATCCTGGAGACCGTCTTCGGCTCGCGGGAGCACTTCTCGGCCGAGCAGCTCCATCGCCGGCTCCTCGACGAAGGGCACCGCGTCTCGCTGGCCACGGTCTATCGCAGCGTGAACGTGCTCGTGGAGGGCGGCTTCCTGGAGGCCCTCGACGTCGGTGGGGGCCAGATGCTCTACGAGCGCGTCGACGGGCGCGAAGAGCACCACGATCATCTCGTGTGCATCGTCTGCGGCTCGATCGAGGAGTTCCGCTGCGACGAGATCGAGCGCTTGCAGGAGCAGCAGGCGAGCGCGCGCGGCTTCGAGATGACGCATCACTCGCTGCGCATCTTCGGGCGCTGTCGGGAATGCGCGCGGAGCGGGCGCCGCGAAGTGCGCGCGAGCGGCCCGAAGATCGCCGCGGCACCGCGCGGCTGAGAGCGCGGCGCCTGGCGCCGAGCGCGCTCTCCGAGCGCGGTCTCGCGGCTCGCGACGAGCGTCCGCGCCGCATAGAATCCCGCGCTTCGCGCCGGGGCCAACCCCCGTCGTCGCGCGTTCCCCGCTGAGGTTCCATGGGCGTCTTCGAGCCGGTCGACACCACTTACGACTTCCCCGCTCTGGAGGAGAAGGTCCTCGCCTTCTGGAAGCGCGAGCGCATCTTCGAGCAGAGCTTGGAGCAGGGGCGCACCCGAGGTGGACAGCGCTTCGTCTTCTACGAAGGCCCGCCGACCGCGAACGGCATGCCCCACAACGGGCACGTGCTCACGCGCGCGATCAAGGATCTCTTCCCTCGCTATCGCACGATGTGCGGCGACTACGTGCCGCGGAAGGCCGGCTGGGACACGCACGGCTTGCCGGTCGAGATCGAGGTCGAGAAGGAGCTCGGCATCCGCGGCCGCGAGGCGATCCTCGAGTACGGCGTCGAGCCGTTCACGCGGCGCTGCATCGAGAACGTCTTCCGCTACACCAGCGAGTGGGAGCGGCTGACCGAGCGCATCGCGTTCTGGATCGATCTCCCGCAGGCCTACGTCACCTATCACACGCCGTACATCGAATCGGTGTGGTGGGCGCTCTCGCGGCTCTTCGCGAAGGGCCTGCTCTACCGCGGCCACAAGGTCGTGTGGTGGTGGACGAAGGGCGGCACCGCGCTCTCCGCCGGCGAGGTCGGCGAGGGCTACAAGAAGGTGAACGATCCGGCTGCGACGGTGCGCTTCCCGGCGGAGAAGGACGGCCTCGTCTTCCTCGCCTGGACGACGACGCCGTGGACGCTGCCGTCGAACCTGGGGCTCGCGGTGGGCGCGGACATCGCGTACGCGCTGGTCGAGCTCGAGGAGGAACCCGGCCGGCGCTACGTCGTCGCCGCCGAGAGCGTGGAGCGCCTCTTCGGCAAGCGCGCGCATCGCGTCGTGGAGCAGCGCCGCGGCGCGGAGCTCGTGGGGCTCCGCTACACGCCGCCCTACGCGTTCGAGAAGCCCGCCTCCGGAGATCCCTGGCGCGTCGTCGCCGGCGACTTCGTGACCACCGGCACCGGCACGGGCATCGTGCACATCGCACCCGGCTTCGGCGAGGACGACTATCGCACGGCGAAGGAAGCGGACCTCGGCTTCGTACAGCACCTCACCCCGAGCGGCGTCTTCCCGCCGGTGGCGGAGCCCTTCGCGGGCCTCGGCTTCAAGGAGGCCGATCCGCAGATCCTGAAGGACCTGGAGCAGCGCGGTCTCCTCTTCGCGAAGGAGATCATCGCGCACGACTATCCGTTCTGCCCGCGCGCCGATAAGGACCCGCTGATCCAGTACGCGCGCGAGAGCTGGTTCATCCGCACGCGGCAGTTCAAGGAAGAGCTCGTCGCGAACAACCGCGCGATCGAGTGGTTCCCCGAGCACATCAAGGAAGGGCGCTTCGGCGACTTCCTCGCGAACAACGTCGATTGGGCGCTCTCGCGCGAGCGCTTCTGGGGGACGCCGCTCAACATCTGGGTGAACGACGAGACGGGGGCGATGGACTGCCCGACCTCGGTCGCCGAGATCCTGCAGCGGAACCCGCGCGCCTTCGACAAGTTCGAAGCGGCGCGCGCGGCCGATCCCGCGCTGAACGAGCACCTGAAGGTCCACAAGCCGTGGATCGACGAGATCACCTGGACGAAGCCCGGGGAACGCGGCACCTATCGGCGCGTGCCCGAAGTCATCGACTGCTGGTTCGACTCCGGCTGCGTGCCGTTCGCGCAGTTCGGCTTCCCGCACAGCGGCGTCGAGGCGTTCCGCGAGGCGTTCCCCGCGGACTTCATCTCCGAGGCCGTCGACCAGACGCGCGGCTGGTTCTACTCCATGCTGGCGGTCTCGACGCTGGTCTTCGATCGCGAGACGCGCGAGCGCTACGGGCTCCGCGGCGAGAGCTATCCCCATCCCTACAAGCGCTGCATCGTGCTCGGGCACGTCTGCGACCGCGACGGGATCAAGGAGTCGAAGAGCAAGAAGAACTACACGCCGCCCAGTGTCATCCTCTCGGCCGTGCGCATGCCGATGACGATCGTCGTCGCGGGCGATGCGCGCTTCCAGGAGCTGCTCGCGAAGAAGGCGCCGCAGCGGGGCCAGCTCGGGCTCACGCGCGACGATCTCGAGGGCCTCGACTTGCAGCGCAAGGACTGCCGCGTGCAGCTCGAGCTCGGCGGCAAAGTGCTGCGCGAGCTGCAGCCGCTCGACTTGGACAAGGCCGAGCGTTGGGTCGCGGCCGGCGGGGGGAACGATCATCGCCACATCGCCGTGCTCTCCTCGGAGCAGGCCGCGGAGCTGGGTGCGAAGAGCGGCGATGTCGCGACCTTCGTCGATCCGACGCCGGCACCCGGCGGTGACGCGTTCCGCTGGTTCTTCTACGCGTCGAACCCGCCGTGGAACAACACGCGTCACTCGCTGGCCGGCGTGCGCCAGGCGCAGAAGGACTTCCTGATCACGCTGCAGAACGTCTACTCGTTCTTCGTGATCTACGCGAACATCGACGGCTACGACCCCGCGCGGCGCAGCGCCTTGGAGCCCCTCGCGGAGCGCGGCGAGATGGATCGTTGGATCCTCTCGGAGCTGCATCTGACCGTGCGCGACGTGCGCGCGCACATGGACGGCTGGCGGCTCTACGAGGCGGCGCAGCGCCTCGGGCGCTTCGTGGATTCGCTCTCCAACTGGTACGTGCGGCGCTCGCGCGCGCGCTTCTGGTCGGAGGGCCAGTCCGCGGACAAGCTCGCGGCGTTCGATACGCTGCACACCTGCCTCGCGACCTTCGCGCGCGCGATCGCGCCGTTCACGCCGTTCTTCGCCGAGGAGCTCCACCAGAACCTCGTCGTGCGACCGCTCGGCGCCCGCGCACCGAGCTCGGTGCATCTCTCGAGCTATCCCGAGGTCGATGCGCGCTTCATCGACGAAGGGCTCTCGCGGCGCATGGCCGCCGCTCGCGAGATCGTCTCCCTCGGGCTCAGCGTCCGCTCGGACGCGCGCTTGAAGGTGCGTCAGCCGCTGCGCTCCGCGCGCGTCGCCGTCGCGGACGCCGAGCTGCGCGCCGCGCTGGCAGGTCTCTGCGGTGTCATCGCCGACGAGCTCAACGTGAAGCTGGTCGATCTGGTCGCGGATGCGTCGACCTGGGTGAGCTACACCTGCAAGCCGAACTTCAAAGCGCTCGGGCCGAAGGTCGGCAAGCTGATGCCGCTCGTGAAGGACGCGGTGATGAAAGCGGACCCGGCGCGCTTGCGCGAGGAGCTCACGCGCCGCGGCGCGTGCGAGATCCTCGTCGCGAGCGGGGAGCGCGTCGAGCTGACCCCCGCGGAGATCGAGGTCGCGCTGGAGGCGAAGCCGGGCTTCGCCGCGGCGTCGGGGACGCAGGCCGTGGTGCTGCTGGAGACCGAGGTCGATGAAGCGCTCATCGCCGAGATGCTCGCGCGCGAGCTCGTGAACCGCATCCAGGCGGTGCGGAAGGACCTCCGCCTCGACTACGTCGCGCGCATCGAGGTAGCGCTCACGGCCAGCGAGAAGCTCGCCGCGGCGATCGCTGCGCACCGCGAGCTCATCGCCGCGGAGACGCTGTCGCGGCGCTTGGACGTGGTGGCCGATCCCGGCGCGGGCGCTCGCGAGGTCGCGATCGAAGGCGAGACGATTCGTCTCGCGGTCTCGATCGCGACCTGAGTGTGGCTGCTTCTGCTGCCGCGCCTGACGGCGCGGTAGCGATGTGAGCTGCTGCAGCTCCTGACGTCCCTGCAGTGAGTCGCGTCGAGCCGTTCGCGCTCGCGCTCGGCGAGGTCAGCGCAGCGCGAGGCGGGCGAGCTCGATCAGGCGCGCGCGGTCGCCCGCGCCGCCGTTCCCGCGCGGATCGAAGAGCGCGCAGGCCTCTTCGAACTCGACCGAGCGCGCATCGACCGCGACGAGCAGGCGCGCGCCGAGGAAGCGCCCGACGCGCGCGGCGCAGGCATCGTCCTCGGCGCGTTCGCCGGTCGGGACGAGCGAGGCGCGCGTGCGCCCTTCGAGCGCGTGCTCGATGCGATCGAGCCCGGACAGCATGCGCGGCGCCAGCGGATCCGCGGGGCTCTCCTCTTCGGGCCAGAGGCGCTTGCCGGCGATGAGACCGGACGAGAAGAATGCGAGCGCTTCGCCGCGCGCGATCCGCGCGTAGCGCGCCTCGCGCGCGCCGACCGCGGTGGCTGGATCGGCGCCGTTCTGCGGCTGTACGAGCACGCGGATCAGCGCCTGGAGGCCGAGCGCCAGGCGCGGCTGTCCGAGGTAGACCAACGCGTGCTCCGGGAAGGCGAGGCACTCACCACGCTCCGCCGCGGAGAGGACCGCCTGCGTGCTCTCGTAGCTCAAGCCGCAAGAGAGGAGGCGCGTCTCGAGCTCGGGCTCGAGGAAGGTCACCACGCGAATCGTCTCGGGGGCCGGCAGCTCGGGCTGCACCATCGTGCGCACGAGCTCCGCGGCGCCGAGGAGCATCTCGATCATCGGCGCGTCCGCGCGGCGCGCGCTGTGAGCGGGGCGCGGCGGGAGCAGGACGTCGTCCTCGGCGCGCGCGCAGCGCGCGGCCGCGCGGAACACCGGGTGCGTGGCCAAGGTCGCGAACGCCCACGTGCTCTGCAGATGCACGGCATGGGGGAGCTCGGCGCCCGGCTGCTCCGCGCGCAGGTTCCAGTAGAGCGCGGGCGGGCTCTGCCACACCGCCACGGTCTCGTAGGCGCCCCGGCGCACGAAGTTGCGCTCGATCCAGCTCGGGCGCATGCGCTGTTCGGGGATGAGAGCGATCACGGGGCCGCGCAGCGCTGCGGCATGCAGGCGCTCGGTCCAGGCTTCGGTCGAGCTCGCGCCGGCTTCGCTGCCTCCGAGCCCGAGGAGGGCGACGCCGCGGTCGAGGGCGATCTGCAGCAGATCGGAGAGCCCGGGCGGCAACGCGCGCCCCATCTCTCCGACCAAGCTGGCGAGGAAGACGCGCATCGATTGCTCGAGCGGCGCTTCGTCCCGCGCGCGCAGCGCGCGTTGCAGGGCGCCGGCGCTGAAGTAGGGCAGCGCGAGAGAAGGGGCCGCGCCCGGCCTCGCCGAGGAGAGATAGGCGGCGACGTACTCGCGATCCGCGGCGAGGTTCTCGTCGTCCGAGAAGAGGAGCAAGCGCGCGCCATCGTAGTGCGGCAGCAGGTCCTCGACGTCGAGCTCGGTGGAGCCCGAGGAGAAGAGTGCCGCGCACTCCTTCTCCACGAGCGCCTCCGCGTCATCTTGCGGCCGCGGGGAACCCTCGCAGAGGTGCCGATAGAGCGCATCCTCGAGCGTGGGGGCCGCGGTGGTGGTGCTTCCCTGGATCATCCCATCCCCGGTCGTGGCTCGGCCCGACGCAATGCGGGCGCGAGTCGTTCGGCGTGCCGCGCCGATCCGCGAGGCACGCACAGAGCTTCCGAGAGCTTCTCGAAAGCTCGCCGTCTCGGGCTGAAGGGCCGGAAACGAGAGAGGCGCACCAAAGAAGGGCTGCGCACGGGTCCGCCGGGGCCAAGGGCTCCAGGGGGCAATGATTCCTGCGCGGAGAATCCAAGGTGCCCGGCACGAGCGAGCGCGCCAGCGACACCGAGCGAGCGAGCGCGTAGGCGCTCGCAGGACCGAGCAGATCTGCGCCGAGCATCAGGAACTCGGCGCTCATCGAGGGAACGCGGTGACCGCACGTGCGAACGTGAAGGACATCTCACGGGGCTCTGGGGAGTGCAGAGCGAACGCACGAGCATCGACCGGCGGACCCGGGCAGCGGTCCCAACGCATCAGGAAGGCTCGCTCGTTCTCGGCGCCGGCTCGCAGACGGAGGGGCGCCGAAGAAGGAGTGGGGACGCACCGAGCGCGCGGGCGAGGAACCAGCCCCGGGAAAGAGGAGGCCGGTTTCGGTAGGGCGCTCGGCGCCCGAGAAGGCGCATCACCGCGGCAGCGGCGCGCGCCCCTCGATGCGTTGGAACGACGGATCAGGGGATCCAAAGAGCGGCAGAGCTCGCCAGGCTTCGGCGCGAGCGCTTCGGGCAGTTGTGCGCGGGGGACTTCGCAGGAACCCCGCCGCCCGAGGCGGTCGCGAGAGCGACGAGCTCTGGCCCGTGGTGGGCGCGGCTACGACGCGCGCGGGGAACTCACGGGTTCCGTTCGGGCGCCGCTTTTTCTCGCCGCCTCTCGTCGAGCCGCTCGCTCAGCCCTTGGCCGCGTCGACGAGGTCGCGGAAGAGCGCCAGCCCTTCGCCTTCCTGGCGCGGTCCGAGTCGGGTCCACCAGGGGTGCTGGAACGGCGTCACGTTGCGTTCGGGATGGGGCATCAGCCCCAGCACGCGCCCCGAGGGGTCGCAGATGCCGGCGATCTGCTCGACGGAGCCGTTCGGATCCTCGGGATAGCTCGGGCTCTCGCCGCTGGCGGTGCAGTAGCGGAACGCGATCTGGCCGTTCCGACGCAGCGCTTCCAAGGTCGCGGCGTCGCGCACCACGAACTTGCCCTCGGCGTGCGCGACCGGCATCGGGATCACCGTGCCGTGCCGCAGGAAGCGGCAGCGCGACTTCTCCGCGCGGAGGTGCACCCAGCGGCACTCGAAGCGCCGCGAGTCGTTGGGAACGAGGCTCACCGCGCGCTCGGCCTCGTTCTCGATCTGGCTCGCCGGCAGGGCAGGCAGGAGGCCGGTCTGGACCAGGATCTGGAAGCCGTTGCACACGCCCAGGACGTAGCCGCCGTCATCCACGAAGCGCCGCAGGTGCTCGCCGAGGAACGCGCGGAGCTCGAGGGCGAAGATGCGGCCCGCGCCGAGGTCGTCGCCGTAGGTGAAGCCCCCGGGGAGGCCGAGGATGCGGAAGCGCCGCAGCTCTTCGGGATGCTCGAAGAGCCGCTTCGCCGGCCAGAGCTCGACGGCGGCCCCGGCTCGTTCGAAGGCTTCGACGAGCTCGCGGTCGCAGTTGGTGCCCGCAGTGCGCAGACAGAGGACCTTCATGCCGGAGCTCATGCGCGGCGCTTCCCTGCTTGCAGTGGCAGATTGGGTTCCATGCCCGCGGCGTGGGAGGCCTGCAGGGCGTCGAGCGATTCATCGACGATCGTCGCTCCGGAGAGGCCGCGCACGACGAAGCGCCCGCTCGTATCGGTGGAGCCGATGCGCGCGAACGCGCAACCGGCCATCGAGCGTTCGAACGCCGCGGCTTGCTCCGGCGCGACCTCGACCAGCACGCGCGTCAGCGACTCGGATCCGAGGATCCAGTCGTCGCGTTCACAATCGGCGGAGCGCATCACGCGCCGCAGATCGAGGCTGCCGCCGATGCGACCTCCGAAGGCCATCTCCGAGGCGGCGACGAGCAGTCCGCCTTCGGAGAGATCGTGAGCGGAGAGCACGAGGCGCTGGGTGATCGCGCCGTGCAGCGCGCGCAGCACGGCGCGGCTGCGCACGGGATCGAGGCGCGGAACGCTGGCGCCCGTGCCGAGCTCGCGGACGAGGAAGAGATGCGAACCGCCGAGCTCGCGCTTGGTCTCGCCGACGAGGTAGAGCGCGTTGCCGGGGCGCTTCCAATCCATCGTCACGGCGCGGCCGACGTCGCTCATCACGCTGATCGCCGAGATGAGCAGCGTGTCCGGGATCACGATGGTGCGATCGCCGACGCGGTACTCGTTGTTCAGCGAGTCCTTGCCGGAGATGAACGGCGTGCCGAGCGCGACTGCGATCTCGCGGCAGGCGATCGCGGTGCGCACCAGCGCCCCGAGGCGCTCGGGTCGCTTGCACGAGCCCCAGGAGAAGTTGTCGAGGATCGCCGTGCGCTCGGGATCGCCGCCGACGCAGACGACGTTCCGCAGCGCTTCGTCGATCGCGGCGCCGGCCATCGCGGCGGGGTCGATCGCGCCGTAGCGCGGGTTCATGCCGCAGCCCACGGCGACGCCGCGGCGCGAGTCGGCGAGCGGCGCGATCACGGCGGCGTCGGAAGGGCCGTCCACGCACGGACCGACGAGCGGCTTCACGACGCTGGCGCCCTGTACCTCGTGGTCGTAGCCGCGGATGATCCACTCCTTGGAGCAGATGTTCGGCGCGCGCAGCAGCGCGTGCAGCAAGCTGCCGTAGTCGCTCGGCGGCGCGTGCTCGGGATCCTGCAGCGCGGGTGCGCTCCAGGTCGCCTGCATCGTGCGCTTCGGCAGGCCCTTGTGCAGGAACGCCATCGCGAGGTCCGCGACGCGCTGGCCGTCGTAGCTCAAGCGCAGGCGCCCCGTGCCGGTGAAGGTGCCGATGACGGTGGCCTCGACCTCTTCCTCGCGGCAGAGCTCGAGCAGCTCCGCGAGCTTCTCCGGCGGCACCGCGGCGACCATGCGCTCCTGCGCCTCCGAGATCCAGATCTCGGCGTAGGAGAGCCCTTGGTACTTCAATGGCGCGCGCTGCAGCTCGATGTCGGCGCCGAGCTCTTCGCCCATCTCGCCGACCGCGGAGGAGAAGCCTCCGGCGCCGCAGTCGGTGAGCGCGTGGAAGAGCTCGCGATCGCGCGCGCGCACGATGAGGTCGGCGACCTTCTTCTCCGTGATCGGATCGCCGATCTGTACGGCCGTGGCCGAGACGACCTCGCTCTCTTCGTGGAGCTCGACGGAGGAGAAGGTGGCGCCGCCGATGCCATCGCGGCCCGTGCGCCCGCCGAGCGCCACGACGAGGTCGCCGCGCTGGGGTTGCTTGCGGATCTTGTCGCGCGGGATGAGCCCGATATTGCCGCAGTAGACGAGCGGGTTCCCGACGTAGGCGGGATCGACGTAGACCGCGCCGTTCACCGTGGGGACGCCCATGCGGTTCCCGTAGTCGCGGACGCCGGCGACGACGCCTTCCAAGATGCGGCGCGGGTGCAGCGTTCCGGGCGGAAGCTGCTCGCGCGGCAGGTCGAGCGGCCCGACGCAGAAGACGTCGGTCGAGGCGATCGGGCGCGCGCCGAGGCCCGTGCCGAGCGTGTCGCGGAGCACGCCGCCGATGCCGGTGCCGGCGCCGCCGTAGGGCTCGATCGCGGAGGGGTGATTGTGCGTCTCGACCTTGAAGGTCACGCCGTAGCGCTCGTCGAGCTCGATCACGCCCGCGTTGTCGGCGAACACCGAGAGGCACCAAGGCGCGTCGATCTCCTGCGTCGCCGCGAAGATCGTTTCCTTCAGCATGTTCTCGAAGTGCTGCACCGCGCCGCCGTTCTCGCGGTACTCGATGCGCCCCGTGAGCGTCTTGTGCTTGCAGTGCTCCGACCAGGTCTGGGCGATGGTCAAGAGCTCGCAATCCGTCGGCTCGCGGCGCTCGACCTCGGCGAAGTGCGCTTGCACGGTGCGCATCTCCGCGACGTCGAGAGCGAGGGACAAGCGCGAGCTCAGCGCGGAGAGCCCCGCTTCGTCGAGGCCGCGGATCGGCACGTCGACGCGTTGGAACGAGAACGGCGGCGCCGGCGGGTGAGGCTCGGGGCGCTTCGGACCGAGGAGCAATTCCTCGATCGTCTCGTTCGCGAGTCCGCGGCGGGCGAATTCGCGCGCCGCTTCGACCTCGGCTCGTTCGGGCGGAGCCTCGAAGCGGAGGTCGTAGCGCTGGTAGGTCTGCACGCCGCCGAGGTCCTTGCCTCCGCTCGCGTGCAGGACGCGGAGGGCCCGCGTCAGGCTGTTCGCCACCGGATCCATCACGCCGTTCCGGCGCCGGACGTAGAACGTCAGCGTCTCGCGCTCGGAGGGCGCCGCCGCGGCGGAGGCGCTCGGCGCTTCGATCGCGACGTCCTCGACGATGTCGTCGCGCAGCAACGCCGCGACCGTCCGGTCGACCTCCGCGCGCGAGAGCTGCGGCGGCAGGAGGAAGCCGCGGCGCAGCACGAGGGAACGCAGGGAGCGCAGGGGCGCCAGCTCGGAGGAGCGGGCCGCGCGCAGCAGGCTCTGGGCGCCGGGATCCGCAGCGCCGCTCTTCGGCGCCACTTCGATCCGCCAGGCGAGGATTTGAGCCATGGGAGCTCGACGCGAAGGGCGGAGAGCGGGTGGGATCCACCGCGGCGTGCGAAGGCCCCGGCCCCGCGAGGAGGCGAAGAGGATAAGGAGCGCGAGAGAGAGCAGCCACTCGAAAATGGCTTGCGACGCGGAGCCTCGCCGAACACGATGCCAGGAGACGACCGCGCCACCGCGCGGCTCGGCAGACCGACACGGAGAGCGCCATGGCGCGCAGCTCGACCGAGCGCAACTCGAACACGTCCTTCTCGGAGCTCGCCTTCGAGCGACCGATCGTCGACATCGAGCGCAAGATCGCGGAGCTCGAGGACCTCGCGTCCTCGACGCACTTCGACCTGAAGGGCGAGATCGCTCGCCTGCGCCAGACGCTCCACCAGACCACGGAGAAGATCTACAGCGAGATCACTCCCTGGGAACGCGTCTGCGTCGCGCGTCATCCCCAGCGCCCCGTGACCACGGATTACGTCGAGGGCCTCTGCGAGGAGTTCATCGAGCTGCACGGCGATGGAGTCTTCGGGGACGATCGCGCGATCGTCTCCGGCCTCGGTCGCATCGACGGGCGCCGCGTGATGATCCTCGGCCATCGCAAGGGGCGCACGACGAAGACGCGGCTGGCCTGCAACTTCGGCTGCGCGCACCCCGAGGGCTATCGCAAGGCGCTGCGGAAGATGCGCCTGGCCGAACGGCTGAAGGTCCCGCTGGTCTGCTTCATCAATACGCCGGGCGCGTACCCCGGCATCGGGGCGGAGGAGCGCGGGCAGGCGCGCGCGATCGCCGAGAACATCTACGCGATGTTCGAGCTGAAGGTGCCGATCGTGGTGCTGGTGATCGGCGAGGGCGGCTCGGGCGGCGCGCTCGGGATCGGCGTCGGCGACCGCGTGATGATGCTCTCGAACTCCTACTACTCGGTCATCTCGCCCGAGGGCTGCGCGGCGATCCTCTGGAAGAACGGGGAGAAGGCCCCCGAGGCGGCTGCGGCGCTGCGATTGACCGCGCCCGATCTCCTGAAGCTCGGCGTGATCGACCGGGTGGTCGAGGAGCCGGTGGGGGGCGCGCACCGCCACAAGCCGGAGACGGTGCGGCTCGTGAAGTCGGCGATCCTCGGCGCGCTGGACGAGCTCTCCGCCGTGCCGATACCGGAGCTCCTGCGCCAGCGCTACGAGAAGTTCCGGCACATCGGGGCGAACGGGGTCGCGCTCACCTGAACGCCGGCGGCGCGAAGGGCTCGAAGCGGATCGAAGAAGGTCCCGGGCCCCGGCGACCCCCGGGCAATTCGAACCGGCTCCAACATCGAGCACCCGGCCCGCGTAACGGGGGGGACCCGCAACCCGTGGAGCTGGCATGCACGCCTTGCGCCTCGTGAGCCAACGCACGAACGACCCCCGCCCGAGCGCGGCCCAGGGCCCCGATCCGCTGCGGGATGCCCGCGACGCCGACCTCCTCCTGCGCTCCCAGCGCGGGGAAGAGGAGGCGTTCCGCGAGCTCGTCGAGCGCTACGAGAAGCGCGCGTTCTTCATCGCCTTCGGGCTGCTGAACCGCGAGGAAGAGGCCTGGGATGTCGCCCAGGAGGCCTTCCTGCGGGTCTACCGCTCCCTCGATCGCTTCGACTTCTCGCGCTCGTTCTACACCTGGTTCTTCCGCATCGTGCAGAACCTGGCCATCGACCGGCTGCGCAAGATCGCCGTGCAGAAGGCCGTTCCGCTCGACGGCCTCGAAGAGCGCCTGGCGGCGAAGCGCGGCGACGATTCGCCGGCCGAGAGCGAGGAGACGCGCCAGCTCGTGCGGCGGGTGATCGAGAAGCTGCCCTCTTCGTTTCGCGCGGTCCTCGTGCTGCGCGATCTGGAGGGGCTGAGCTGCAAGGAGATCGCCCCGGTGGTCGGCGCCAGCCATGCCACCGTGCGTTGGCGCCTCCACCGCGCGCGCAAGCTCTTCAAGGAGCACTGGGAACGCTTGGTGAAGGAGCACCCCGCCTCCTCTTGAGTCCGGCGCCTCGAAATGCGATGAGTCCCCTGGGCCGCCAGCTTCCCGCGGCTCTCTCCGAGATCCCCCTGATGCGTTGTCGAAGAGTCGAAGACCTGCTGCCTCTCCACGTGGGAGGGGACTTGGAGCCGGAGCTCGGCGCGACCGTCGCGGAGCACCTGCGCTCCTGCCTCGGATGTGCGCGCGCGCTGCGCGCTCATCAACAGGCGCTGAGCGCGTTCCGCACGCTGCGCGAGCTGGAGTCGGCGCCGGGAAACGGAAACGCCGCTGGTCAGTCGCCCGCGAGCGGCGGCGGCAGCGTGCTGTGGGAGCGACTGCGCGTGCAGATGCACGAAGCCCTCGCGTCGCCGTTGCTGCCGAAGAGCCGGTCGCGGCGGCTCCTCGATATTGGGGCACGCCTTCCTGCGGGTTGGCGCATCGCACTCGCCGCGGGACTGCTCGGTGCGAGCCTTCTCGCGCTGGGCCTGAAGCTCGCCTCTCATCTCGAGGGCGATGCGGGGGGCCTGCGTCCGGCCTCGTCGCTGCAGCAGGTCCGCTCCGAGGTGCGCGATCTCTTCGATGCCGGCGTGCTCGATCCTGCGCGTTCCGGCGCGCCGCGAACTCCGGAGATCGATCGCGCGCCCCGCGGAAGCCAGACCCACTTCGTCGGCCGCTCCGGGCCGAACTCGAATTACTGAGCGAGGCCGCATGCTCCGCGAGACGCTGCATGGCCTGCTCGGCGCGCTGATCGCCCTCTCGGTCGCGGCCGGCGCCGCGAGTGCAGGAGGACCGCCCACCTGCTTCCAGGGTGCCGAGGCGCCCGAAGCGGTGATCCCGGTTCTCGAGCGTCTCGGCTCCGAGGTTCGCTCGGCGGCGGAGCGCGCGAAGGAGGTGTTGGCCCACGTCGAGCTCAAGCTCGATGCCGAGACCAACCTCCATACCGCGGGCGTCGTCGTGGAGCCCGCGGAGCGCCTCGTCGCTCTGCCGTTCCACCCCGCGTTCCGCTCGCGCGATCGCGCGTATGTGCGCCTGCTCGGGACGCGCCGCGCGTGCCTCGCGTATGTGATCGGAGCGAACGAGTCGCGCACGGCGGTCTTCGTGCGTCTGCAGATCGACGCCGACTCGCAGCTCGCGTTGGCACCGCTCGACCTCGCCCCCGAGGAGAGCTCGAGCTCGGGCAGCTTCGCGATCGCGGTCGCGCCGACCTCGGCGCTGGACGTGCGCGGTCAGCCCGAGCTCGCGCGCTGGACGGTCAACTTGAGCGCGGTCGGGCAGACGCGCCGCGGACGTACGGGGCTCATCGTGCTGCAGCAGGATCTCGGGCCGGCCGCTCATGGCGGAGTGCTCGTCGATCCGCGCGGGAGAGCGATCGCGTTCCTGCCCGACCTCGAAGTCGTCGGCGAAGGCGAAGAAGCGCAGGACGGCGGCGAGCGAGCCAGCGAAGAGCGCATGCGCGGGATGAACTCGAGAGAGCCCGCGATCACTTGTGCGATCCCGCTCGCGCGCTTGCGCGCCGAGGCCCTCGAAGCCCAACGCGAGTTCTCGCGCACGCACGGTCAGCCTCCGGCGTGGCCATCGCAGCCCTGGATCGGCATCTACGTGTGGAGACCGGAGCTCGGCGCCTCGGGCGGGCCCTCGGCCTTCGAGCCGTTCCAGATCCTGGCGGTGTTCGAGAGCTCGCCGGCGCAGCGCGCGGGGCTCCGCGAAGGCGATGTGCTCACCGCGCTCGATGACATCCCGCTGCGGAACTCGGCGGACTTCATGGCGGGGCTGCGCAAGCTGCCTTCACAGCCGCCGCATCTGCTGCGTATGTCGGTGCGTCGATCCGGGAGGACGCTGGGGCTGACCGCGGAGTTGAATCCGGAGGTCGCTACCGACGCTCCCGGCTCGGCCGAATCGCCGAACCCGAAGAAGAAAGAAGGTGAGTGAGTCATGCGCACGCCCGTGATCGCCTTGCTGGCGCTGCCCGCCCTGGCCTGGACGAACGGTCCCGCCATGCCGGCCGGCTTCGCGTTACTGCAGGATCCCTCTCCGCGGACCACCGAGAGCTCGGCCACGCCGAGCCAAGAGCCGCGCGATCGAGCGAAGAGCGGAACACCGAGCTCGAACGCGTTCTCCGAACTGATCGAGCAGCTCGGCTCGCCCGACGATGCCGTTCGCTCGCGCGCCCGGGAAGCGCTCGCCGCCCGGGGCGAAGAAGCGCGCGCGGCGCTCGATCGCGCCGCGCAGGAATCGAAGGATCCCGAGGTCCGTTGGAACGCGCGGAAGCTCCTTCGGCGCCTCGAAGAAGCGCAGGCGACGCCCTCGCCGAGCTCGCGCCTCGAGCGCCACGACGCGGGTAGCGCGGAGAAGCCGCGCGAAGTCGACGGACAGGAACCCGCACCGCAGCCCGGAGTCGGGCGCTTCGGACGCGGCAGCTCGCAATCCGTGCAGATCGGCCCCGACGGTCGCGTGAAGGTGACGGTCACCGAAGAGGTCGATGGTCAGCGCGAGACGAAGACCTACGAGGCGGAGTCGATGGAGGAGCTGCAGCGGCAGCACCCCGATCTGCTCCCCGGCATCCGCATCGGTCGAGGCCGGGAGCTCCCCGGCATCGAAGACCTGAAGAAGCAGATCGAGCGTTTGCACACCGATCTCGATGGGCAGGCCTTCGAGGGCTTCGAGGAGCTGCGAAAACAGCTCGAGCGCGAGATCCCCGACGCCTTCCAGCGTCTACCGCGCCTGCAGGATGAAGCGCTGCAGCCGCTGCGGGAACGCATGAAGTTGCTCGAGGGCTTCCGCGATCTGCCCGGCGTCGATGAGCTCCCTCCGGCGACGGAGCCCGCTCCGCACGAGCGCCTCGGCGTGAAGATCGAGCCGCTGCATCCCGAGGTCGCGAGCTTCCTGGAGCTGCCCCAGTCCACCGGCTTGCTCGTCCAGGAAGTGATCGATGGCTCGCTCGCGCAGCGCCTCGGTCTGCGCGCGAAGGACGTGATCCTGAGCATCCAGGGCGAAGCGGTGCGCACGCCCGAGTCGATCCGCGCGGCGCTCGCGCGCACGCCGCTCGACGCCAAGGTGCGCGTCGAGGTGCTGCGCTTCTCGAGCGGTCGCGTCACGATGGAAGCGCAGCGGCCGCCGACGTCGAGGAACGAGAAGCCCGCCAGCGGCTCGGCGGAGCTGCCTGCGGCACCGCTCGCTCCGAAGAAGCTCGAGGGGCCCGCCGGCGGCAAGTAGAGCGGCGTCGGCGCAGGTCTTCGAGGCGGGCGCGCGTGGCACGAGCCCGCGCGCCCGCTCTCGTTCACGAGCCCGAGAGCAAGGGCTCCAAGATCACGAACCAGGACACGGTGTAGAAGATCAAGGTGCCGGTCGCGTCGGAGAGCGAGGCGACGAGCGGGGTCGAGGCGATCGCCGGATCGAGGCCGATCCGCTTCAGCACGAACGGCAGCAGCCCTCCGAGCAGGTTGGCGAAGGTCATGATGCCGACGAGCGAGAGCGCCACCACCAGCGCGTAGTCCTGTGCGCGGAACTCCGGCTGGTGGAAGAGGTAGCGGGCATAGAAGTAGCCGAGGCCCGCGACGAAGGTGCCGAGGAGCATGCCCATCGCGAGCTCGCGCAAGGCGACGCGCCACCAGTCTCGCAGCGTGATGTCATCGGTGGCGAGCGCGCGGCAGATCAGCGTCGCCGATTGCGAACCGCAATTGCCTCCGGCCGAGACGACGAGCGGGATGAACATGAGCAGCGCGGTCACCGTGGCGAGCAAGTGCTCGGGATGCGCCGTCGCCGCCGCGACGCGCGCATCGGGGAAGAGGCTCATCACCGCGAGGGTGAGGAACTGGCCGAAGAAGAGCACCGTGAGCCAGCCGCCGCGCTTGTTGGCGAAGGTCCAGATGCTGGTCTGCAGATAGCTCGATTCGAGAGGCGAGACGGCGCCCATCATCTGGGCGTCCTCCGTCGCTTCCTCTTCCATCACGTCCATCACGTCGTCGTAGGTGATGATCCCGATCAGCTGCTCGAAGGGATTGATCACCGGCAGCGCGACGACGTCGTACTTCTGCAGCGCGCGCACCGCGTCTTCGCGCGGGGCATCGGCCTGCAAGGCCTGCACCTGGGGCTCGAAGAGCTCTTCGAGCCGCGTGTCGGACTCGGCGCGCACGAGCTTCGTCAGCGAAACGCGGCCGAGCAGGCGGCGCTGGTCGTCGAGGACGTAGAGCACCGACACCGGCGCTTCGCGCGGCGCGCGTCGCACGCGTTGGAGGGCCAGCTCCGCCGTGTCCGCCTGATCGACCGCGACGAACTCGGTCTGCATGCAGGAGCCGATCGTGCCGTCGGTGTAGCGCAGCAGGCGCGTGACGTCGGCTCGATCGGCGGGCGGGAGCCCGGAGAGGATCTGCCGCTGCTCATCCTCGGCGAGCGCGGCGACGAAGTCGGTCTGCTCGTCCGACGGCAGGCGCGGCAAGAGCGGAGCCAGCGCCTCGTGACCGACGGCGCGCAGGAGCTCGACTTGCGCTTCGGCTTCGAGCTGCCGGAAGACGCCGAGCTGGAGGTCGAGATCCTCGTGCAGCGCGCGGAAGAGCTGCTCGCGCTCGGAGCCCTCGAGATCGGTGAGCAGCTCGGCCCAGTCCGACGGGTGCACGTCGCGCAGGACCTGCACGACCTCACCGGCTTGTCCGTCCGCGAGCATCTCGCGGATCTCGGGCAAGAAGAGGCGCGTCGTCTCGGTCATGGGCGCGCGATCCGGATTCGTTGCTCGGAGCTGGTGCCCGAATCAGCCGCGGTCCGTCGGCGACGGCACGTCGGGGATCGAGCGCGCGCGCAGACGTTCCAGATCGAGCTCGAGCAGCTTCTCCAGATCGACACCGAGCTCCTGCAAGCGCGTGCGGGCCTCCGCGATGCGCGCGTCCTCGGCCTTGGCTGCCGCGCGGCGCAGGAAGGTCAGGTAGTCGGAGCGCGCTCCATCCAGATCCAGCAGCGCTGCTTTCGCCTCGGCGCGATTGAAGTACTCGGTGACGCGGCTCGTATCGAGGCGCTGCAGGACCTCGTCCAACTCGGCGACGGAGTCGGCGAAGCGGCCGACCTCGAAGTAGATGCTGGCGCGGAGACCGCGCATCTCCGCCATGCGCACCTTATGGCGGCGGATCAAGTCGAGATGGCCTTCTTCCTGCGCCGCGGAGAGGTCGCCGTTCAGCAGGATCGCCTCTTCGTCCTTCAACGCCTGCGTGGCGTTGCGGATGAAGATGTCGCTCTGCGCGAGCGCTTCGTCCCAGCGGCGCAGGTTGGCGTAGATCTGCGCCAGGTTGTCGACGGCGACGTCGTAGTCGTCCATCTCGCCGGCGATGCCGGAGAAGAGGCGGATCGCGTTGTCGTAGCGCTCCGTCATCTTGGCTTCGAAGTCCTTCGCCTTCGCGCCGTACTCGGCCTTCTGCACCGGATCGGAGGTCTTCTCGATCTTCTGCCGCAGGTCGAAGATCGCGACCTGGTAGTACTTCGCCTGCCGGTGGTAGGCGAGGCCGTAGACCAGATCGAGCTTCCAGTCCGACGAGAACCAGTTCTGCGACGCGCACTTGTCGAGGTAGTCGGTCGCGCCGAAGAAGAGCTCCGGCTCGCCGATCATCACCATCGAATAGCCCATCAGCCGGTTCAGCTCGTAGTCGTCGGCGTCGATCTCGAGCCCGCGCTGCGCCTGTTGGCGCGCTTCGCGGTAGCGCTGCTTGCCGACCCAGTAGATCGCTTGGCTGCGGTAGAAGGTGAGGGCCTTCTCCTCCTCGTCGCTGAGGCCCCACAGGCAGCTCGGCGTGAGCGAGCAGAGGAAGCTCGCGGCCAGCAGGAAGATCGCGTTGCGCGGAGGGATGGAGTTCGGGCGCATGAGCTCGGGCGGGTTCGGTGCAGCGGATCCGCGGGGGCGGGGATCCTAACCCTAGTCGGGAGCGCGGCTACTGCCTTTGTCGAAACGCCTACGCGTCGCCGACCGCCGCGGCCTCGTCCTCGTTGTCCCGCGCGCCGCGGAGCAGGCGCTTCAGACGCTCGGGATCGGCGCGCAGATGGAGGGTCCGGGGCGACTGCATGGAGACCTGCCCGGGGGAACCGCCGCGCAAGCGCCGCAGGTGCTTCACCGGCGCGACGTGGACCTCGCCGCCGAGGGCCTTCGACGACGAGAAGTGCAGCGCGAGACAGGCCGCATCGTGCAGGGTCTCCATCGGCACTTCCTCGGCGCGGCCCAGGGGCACCACGACGTGGCTGCCCGAGGAGTTGGCGGCGTGGAGCCAGAGGTCATTGCCCCTCGAGAGGCCGAAGGTGAGGCGATCGTTGGCGCGCGCGTTCCTGCCCACGCGGATCTCGCGGCCATCGAAGGACTGGAAGCGGCGGTAGGGCAGGCTCTCGGTGGGCTCGGAGCGCCGCCGCGGAGGCGCAGGTGGAGCGCTGAGCCAGCCCTCGCGACGGAGCTCTTCGGCGCGCTCGAGCACATCGCCGGGGTCCTCGAGGAGCGCCAGGCCGGCGAGCGCCGAGCGCAGGGCGTCCCGCTCGCGCTCTCCGCGCGCGCGCTCCGACTCGGCCACGGCGCGCGCGTCGAGGAGGCGGCGGCTCTTCTTGTAGAGCTGCTCCGCGTTCTCGTGCGGTCCGAGGCGCGGATCGAGCTCGATCCGCACCTTCTGCGTGGGGTCGCCATACCAATCGGTGACGAAGGCCTCGCGCGCCCCGCGAGAGATCTCGTGGGCCCCGGCCTTCAGCAAGTCCGCGCGTTGCGCGAGCTCGCCCGCGCGCTCGGCCGCGCGCGCTTGCAGCTCGAGGCCGGCGAGGCGCCGCTCCGCGCGTTGCAGACGACGACCGAGCTCGCGCGCGATGCGCCCGCGCAGGAGCTCCGTGCGCTCGATCTCCGCGGGCGTCTCCAAGGCCTCGCGCGCCCAAGCGAAGATATCGAGCGCGGGCGAGAGAGGCTCGTCGAACGCCGCCGGATCGTCGAAGGCCGTGCTCGCCTCGGGCTCGTAGCGCGTCCCGGGCGGCAGCGCGCGGCCGCGGCGGCGATCGGGATGGAGCAGGTTCCGCACCGTGCCCGGGCGCGAGCACAAGAAGGCGTTGGCGTGCGCGCCGTAGAGCTCGAGGTGCAAGTCGAGCACGAGGGCTTCGGGACCGCAGCAGCCCGCGAAGCGCAGATCGACCGCGCGGTCGCCGCGCCGGGCTTCCAGATGCTCGAGTCGCGCGCCGACCAGGGCGCGCCGCAGCACGCCGACGAAAGACGACTCGCGGAACTCGAGCGCGCGATAGCGCCGCGCGACGGGCAATATCCGCGCGTAGCGCGGATGCAGAGACAACAAGAGCGCCGCGGGGATGTCCTCGCCCCGCTGGCGCTCGAAGAAGAGCACGAGATCGTGGTCGGGAACTCCGGCCACGTCGCGCACCGCACGACCGAGGAAGAGCGGCTTGCAAGCCGCTACCAGCGCCTCGAGTCGCGCGGGCGAGAGCCGAGCTGCCGCGCTCCGGCTCAGAGTTCTTCCCCGGCGTCGTAGATCCACTCCAAGTTCGCCGGCTTCCACTCGAGGAGCTCCTCGGTGCGGAAGTAGAGCGCGATCTCCTTCTGCGCGGCCTCGGGGCTGTCGGAGCCGTGCACGAGGTTGTAGGAGTTCGAGATGCCGTAGTCGCCGCGCAGCGTGCCGGGCTCGGCGTTGCTGCCGAAGGTGGCGCCCATCATCTTGCGGCAGACGGCGATCGCGCTGCGGCCTTCGAGCACCATCGCGACGATGGGCGACGAGGTCATGAAGCGCTTCAGGCCCGCGAAGAAGGGCTTCGCGCGGTGCGCCTCGTAGTGCTTGTCGGCGAGCTCGGGGCTCATGCGCATGAACTTCATGCCGACGAGCTTCAGGCCCTTCGTCTCGAAGCGCGAGATCAGCGCGCCGACGAGGAAGCGCTGCACGGCGTCGGGTTTGAGCAGGATCAGAGTACGTTCCATGGCCATGGCGGGGTGCTCGCGTTCTCGGTTGCATCGCCGCGGCGCACGCCGGGCGTCGTGCCCGTGCCGCCGCGAAACGAGGCGGAGAGGATAGCGGGAGACCGGTTCGCGCGCGAGTCGCGCGGTGGCGGAAGGAGCGCCCGTGCGGGTCTCAACCGCGCAGCGAGAAGCTGGCCAGGGCCTTCTCGAACGACGACTCGAGCCGCAGGAAGTCCTCTTCGCCGGCGTCCGCGCGAACCACGAACATCAGCTTGCCGCAGGGGATGTAGGCCATCCTCGTGCGGCGCTTCGAGCCCTTCGGGTTGGCGTAGGCGTAATCCGCGGTGAAGAGCTCGGTGACGAGGATCTGGTCGGCGACTTGCGCGGGGCGCTTGTGGGCGCGATCCAAGAGGCGCACGGAACCGCGGCGCACCTCGGGGAAGCTGTCGAAGGTCTTCTCGAAGCTGCGCATCAACCCCGGCACGCGGTCGTTCCAGCCGTTCTCGGAGGAGAGCCAGGTCACTTCCACCCAGGGAGCTTCGGCGTCGCGCGACGCGCCGTGATGGGGAGCGCCGTGAAGCGGGGCGTTTGGTCGCGGATTCGGGTGCGGCGGCTCGCCGTGGGGCGGCTTCCCGTCTCGGTGCGGGGGCCGGCCCTCGCGGTCGCGACCGTGCTCGCCATCGTGAGGCGCCCAGCGCACGCGCCCGCACGCGAGCGGCCGCAGGGACCAACCCTCAGGACCAACGAAGGAGAGCCCCGTGGACGTGTCGCGGAAGCGGTTCCCGTCCATCGCGAAGCCGGGCTGATGCCGCGCGAGCATGCGCCGACGCTGTTCCTCCGGCCCGAGGTCTTGCTGGAGGAGCTCGAAGGAATCGAACATCGCTTCGACGTCCTCGAGCAGCCCTGGCTCGCGGTCCCAGGCCGCGGCATCGCCGTAGGCGGTCATCGTGTACAGCACGTCGCCGCGCGCGCGATAGCAGCGCGCGACGTACTCTTCACCGCCGCCCGCGCGAGGCATCGTCACTTGGAGGCGATAACCCGGGAGCCCGCCGAGATCGGGCGGGATCGCCGAGGCGTCGATGCGCTTCACGCGCTGCTCGGAGACCCCGGCCAGCGCGAGCGAGAGCTCGTGATCGAGCTCCAGGCTCTCGCGGGGATCCGCGCCTTCCGGGAGCTCCAGGATCTCGATCTCCAGCGTGGCCTGACCCGAGGCGTGATGGAGACTCGCCTTCTCCGTCAGCGCACCGCCGACGGCGTGATGGTGGATCACGAACCAGTCGGGCGCGGCCTCGACGTGGAAGTTGCAGGCTTCGCAGGAGAGCTCGCGCGGATCCTCCGTCTCGCTCGCGCCCGCCGAGACGCGCACGTTCGAGAGCTTGACGACGCGGAAGCTCTGGCCCTCGTCGCGCAGGAGCAGGATGCGGTGGTCGATGCGCTCTTGGCGCAGGCCCTGCGTCGCTCGCGAGGCCGCGACTTCGTAGGCCGTGCGCGCGACGACGCAGATGCGATCGCGGATGCGCCATCCTTGCGCCACGCTCGAGCGCGCGCCGGTGGCGCGACCGCTCACCTGATCCCTCCAGGCCCTCGCGCTCTCGTGCGCGCCGAGGTCGTAGCGTTCGAGCAGCGCCTGGACGTCGTCGCCGACGAGCGAGCGGTCGTGTTCCGCGAGGAACTCGGTGACGCGCGCGAGCTCGGCGGGGGAGAGCGCGCGCTGCCGCAGGCCGCCGCGATCGTCCGCCAGTGCGGGGAGCGCGCTCGCGGAGTGCAGGACGGCGGCGGCGACCCACGCGAGCCGGACGCGGGATACGGAGCGCGGGATCCTCATCGATCGCGCTCTCCGTCGCTCGTCTTCGCGGGTGCGCTTTCGCGCGCGTCTCGACCAGCCTGCGGAGCGTTCTCGCCCGAACCGCTGCCGATCGTCTCGCTCGTCTCCGACGCGGCTCCGGTCGAAGGTGCATCGATCGGCGAGGCCTCGATCGGGAAGAGCTCGTCCTCGGCCTCGATGTCGAAGAAGGCCGCCGCACTGCCGGCGGCGCCGATCACGATGCGGGGGCCGAAGCTTCGACGAGAGGGCTTCTCCTCCGGCGCGGGATCGATGCGGCGCTCGGGTGTGCCCGCGTCGAGCGAGAGCTCGGTTCTCGCCCGAGCCTCGCCGCGGTCCCCGCGCGTGAGGAACCAAGCCGCGAGCAGACTCGCCGCGAGCAGCAAGGCTGCGGCGAGGGGCAGCGGCAGGCTAATGCGTCGCGCGTACCAAGCGGACTGGAGGACACCTTCGGCTTCCAGGTGCGCGAGCGTTCGCCGGGCGAAGTCCGGACGCACGTCCGGAGCTGCGTAGAGCGGGAGGATGCGGTCCAGCGCCCGTGCTTCGCGAACGCGGCGACGCAAGGCCGCGTCGCGCGCGACGCGGTCCTCGAAGCGCGCGAGCTCGTCCGCTGCGAGGTCGCCTTCGAGTGCCGACCACATGCGATCGGCCTCGTCGAGCGCGCGGAGCTCGATGCGCGCCGCCGCCTCGGATGGCGCCGGCGGCTCTCCGAACTGCGCCTCGTCGCGAGGCGAGCTCGTGCCGACCTCGCTGGCCGAGGGCGCTGCGCCGCGAACGGCGTCGCCGGCGCTGGTCTCGACGGGGGTGTCGTCGGCGGGCGTGCCGTCGTCGATCGTCATGACGCCAGCACCTTTCGCAGAGCCCAACCGAAGAGGGAATCGTCGTCGGAGGACTTCGTCCGCGAGGAACGCGGCCCCTCCGCGTCGCGCGGGTCCGCCGAGGGAGCACGCGGAGCGCTCGCGGCGGCTCCGCCGTCCCATCCATCGAGGCCCGTGGTCGAACCTTCGCGGAGATACGGCCCCAAGCGCACGCGCAGGGTCTCCTTCGCGCGATAGAGGCGGGACTTCACCGTGCCCTCCGAGACGTCGAGCACCGCGGCGATGTCGGGATAGTTGAGCTCCTCGTATTCGCGCAGCACGAAGACCACGCGCTGCTCTTCGGGGAGCTGCTCCACGGCGTGGGCGAGACAGGCGGCGAGCTCGCTGCGGTCCAGGCCCGCTCCCGGGCCCGCGGTCGGCGCGGGGAGGTCGAGCGGCGAGGTCTCGCGATCCCCTCCGGTGGGAGCGGAGAGCGAGACCACGTCGAGCCGGCGCTTCTTCAGCACATCGAAGCAGTAGTTCTTCGTGAAGGTGTAGATCCAGGTGCTGAAGCGCGTGCGGCGATCGAAGTCGAAGCGCGCCAGCGCGCGGAAGATCCGCAGATAGAGGTCTTGCGCGTAGTCCTCGAGCTCGTCGGCGAAGCGCGGGCCGAGCAAGCGGTACAGCGTTCCGAGGATCTGCCGCTGGTGGGTCTCGATCAGGAACTGCACGGCCTCCCGGTCGCCCTTCTGGGCGCGGCGGATCGCGCGAATCTCTTCGCGCGACATGCGCCCGCGCTCCTCGGGGGAGAAGCGCGCGAAGAAACGGGAAGGGGTGCTCATCCGGTAGGGGGTTCCTGGATCCCGGATAGAGGATGAACCGCGCGGCGCTGCGAGGCAACGGTGCGGGAACTCCGCAAACCGAGCCTGCGCCGCGCGGCGCGTCTCCGGCGGGATGGCCAGTGATAGTCGCGCTCGCCCTTCCGGTTCCGCCTTTCCTGCATTCCGGTGCGCAGGCGGAGGCGACCGCGGGCGGGAGCCCGCGGTCCTCGCCCCTCTCAGCGCTTGGTCACGTCGAGCTCCTGCACGAAGTCGGCGAGCGCCTGTCGCACATAGGCCTTGTCGATCGCGATGCGCCCGCGCTTCTGCTCCGGGGCTTCGTAGGAAATCCCTTCCAGCAAGCGCTCGAGGACCCCATGCAGGCGCCGGGCGCCGATGTCCCCGAGGACGACGTTCGCGCGATCGGCCAGGAGGGCCACCTCCTCCAATCCGTCCAGGCGGAAATCGAGCTCCACGCCGTCGGTGGAGAGCAGCCGCTGGTACTGCTTGGTCAGCGAGTCGCGCGGCTCCGTGAGGATGCGGACGAACTCATCGCGCCCGAGGGAATCGAGCTGTACCCGGATCGGGAAGCGGCCCTGGATCTCGGGGATCAGGTCGTCGGGGGAGCTGATGTGGAAGGCTCCGGCGGCGATGAAGAGCACGTGGTCGGTGTTCACGTTGCCGTGCCGCGTGTAGACCGAGCAGCCCTCGACGACGGGCAGGAGGTCGCGCTGCACGCCTTCGCGCGAGACGTCCGGTCCGCCGTCGCGCGAGCGACCCGCGATCTTGTCGATCTCGTCGATGAAGAGGATGCCGCGCTGCTCGGTGCGCTCGATCGCGTCGCGGATCATCGCTTCGCGGTCGAAGAGCTTCTCGGCCTCTTCGCGCATCAAGAGCTTCCGCGCGGAGCTCACGGTCACGTTCGCGTCGCGCATCGGCGTCGGCATGCCGCGCAGCTTGGCGAGGAAGTTCGCGTCGAAGCCGACGTACTCGGGCCCCTGTCCGCTGAACATCTCCATACCGGGGCCGACGTTGTCGGTGACGCGGATCGACACCATCTCTTCTTCGAGCTCGCCTTTGTCGAGGCGCGCGCGGATCTCCTGGCGCCGCGTATCGCCTGCCGGAGGACGAGCGGCGCTCGGCGCGAGGATGCCGGCGGTGCCGAACGGCGTGAACGCGGGCAGGTCTTCTTCGGCGGTCGGCCCCATCTTGCGCAGCAGCGCCTCCGCGATCTGCGCATGCGCGTGATCGCGCGCGGCGGTCTCGACCTCCAGCATCTTCTCTTGGCGCACGATGTCGATCCCGACCTCGAGCAGGTCGCGCACCATCGTCTCGACGTCGCGTCCGTGATAGCCGACCTGCGAGTACTTCGAGGCTTCGACCTTCAGGAACGGGGCCTTCTGCAGGCTCGCCATGCGGCGTGCGATCTCGGTCTTACCGACGCCCGTGGGGCCGATCAGGATGATGTTCTTGGGATAGATCTCCTTCTGCGCTTCCTTCGCCAAGCGCTGGCGGCGCCAGCGATTGCGCATCGCGACGGCCACCGCGCGCTTTGCGCGCGCCTGGCCGACGATGAAGCGATCGAGATAGGCGACGATCTGGGGTGGGGTGAGCTCGGACAGGTCGGCGGGAGAGGTCATGCGCTCTCGTGCGGAAGGGCTGCGGGACGGAGAGGGAGGAGGGCTGGACGCGCGTTCGCGACGCCGTCGGCGCATCATCGTCGCGGCGGCGGCGGAGGCTCAAAATAATCCCGGGCGGCATTGCAGGGCGCGATGCCTTCCCTAGAATCCCGGCCTTCCAAATCGCGTCCGGGATCCTCGCGATCACGGGAGCGTCGGCGAGTGCAGCGATGGCCTCGAACAGGACGGAGACCCGGGACGCGGCGAACTACGCCACCGCGGGCTTCACCTTCGCGGGGACGATGCTGGTGCTCGGCGGCGTGGGATATCTGGTCGACCGCGCGATCGGCACGCAGCCCTGGTTGCTGCTGGTCGGTCTCGTCGTCGGCGCGGTGGGTGGGTTCATTCACCTCGTCTTCCAGTTCTCTCCGCGCAACGATCCTTCTCGCCGCTCGGTTCGAAACTCGACCCCGCCAGGTCCGAGCTCCGCCGGCCCTTCCTCCGCAAGTTCTCCTTCGTCGAGGGGCCCGCTGGGCTCTTCTCCCGCACGAGAGCCGAGCGCGAGCGACGGGCCTGCTCGCGATCGACGAACAGAGGAGAGACGAACGGAGGAGAGCTGATGCGCGCGGCCTCGCCGCTCACGTGTCTTCGCTCGCCGCTCGTTCGCACCTCACTCGCTCGCTGCTCGCGTGATGCGACGCAGGACCGCACGGCGCGCGAGGCTCCGGTCTGCGAGCATCTTCCGCCCTTTACGGCCCCGGACGGCTCCTCGAAGTGAGCGCCGCCCGGCGTTGTTTTCCCGCGCCCCGCAACTCCACGAGCCCCGCAACTCCGCAGTGATGAGCAGCGAACCGGTCTCCCGCGTGCTGGACCTCCAGCGGCTCTCGCCGCTGCGGAGGGCCGCGCTCGTTGCGGGTTCGGCCGTGTTCTTCGGCGCCGCGGTGCTGGCCATCGTGGTGTTCGTCCTCGCGGGGCCGCTCGGCCGATCGCGCGACGCCGCGGGAGCCGCCTTGGGTGGCAGCGTCGGCTTGGTGCTCGGCGCGTTCGTGTTCTGCTCGTGGGTCGCCGCGCTCTTGCGCGCACGCGGCCCCGAGGACGGTCGGCGCGTCTGGCGCAGCTTCGGTCGCGGCTTCGCGCTGAAGGCCGTGGTCCTGGTCGCCGGCACGGTCCTCGTGCGCTTCTTCCTTCCGGATCTGACCCCTGCGGGCTTCGCCGTCGCGTTCGCCGGTAGTGCGCTGTGGGTCGGTGTGCTCGGTGTTCCCTTCCTCCATCGTCAGCTCGGGAGCCCCCGTGGACTCTAGTCACCTCGTGCGACCGCTGCGGCGTCTGCCGCTCCGCGCTGGGTTGATCTTCGCCTTGGCGCTCGTCGTCTTCGCGGCGCTCTGGCCGCGCAGCTCGGACGCGCGCGTCGAGCTCGCTGCCGAACCCGCCGCGGAGCGCGTCGCGGAAGGCCACGCGCTCGCCGGCGCTGGAGCGGATCCCGAGCTCGGAGACGCGAAGGCCGCGAGGGCGGAAGCTCCGAGCGCGGCTGCTGCTGATGCGAAGCTCGAGGACGCGCCCGCCGAGGGCGCGAAGTCCGAGGCTGCGAAGGCCGAAGGGAACGTCTTCATCACGCTGTATCAGCACGTGGTGCCGCACCAGCTCGGGCCGCATCATCCGCTGATGCTCTTCGGGATCCCCGTCTGGACCCCGGCCGAGCCCGTCGAGCTCTTCGGTCTCAAGGTCTACGACATCCAGGCCTACCAGATCCTCGCGGTGCTGCTGATCTTCGCGTGCTTCGCCGGAGTCGCCGCCAAGATCCGCTCGGGTCGCCCCACGGTCGCGGGCGCCTTCGTGCAGTGGATCCGCGACGAGATGGTCTACCCCGCGATGGGGCCGGAGAACGGCAAGCGCTACGCCCCGATGTTCGTAGCGCTGTTCTTCTTCATCGTCATCCAGAACGTGGTCGGGCTGCTGCCGGAGTCCTCGACGCCGACGGCGTCGATCTTCGTGACGGCCTCGCTCGCCGGCATGACCTTCCTCGGCATGCTGCTGTTCGGCATGTACGAGCAGGGACCCGTCGCGTACTGGAAGCACATCGTGCCGCACGGACTGCCTCCGGCGATCCTGCCGATCATGATCCCCGTCGAGCTGGTCGGCCTCGTGCTGAAGCCCTTCGCGCTCATGATTCGTCTCTTCGCGAACATGACTGCGGGACACCTGGTCGTGCTCTCCTTCCTGGGCATGATCTTCTACTTCCAGCAGCAATACGGTACGACCGTCGGTGGACTGCTCTCGCCGGTGTGGGTCGGCTTCGGGGTCTTCATCATGATCCTGGAGTCGTTCGTCGCGCTGCTGCAGGCGTTCCTCTTCACCCAGCTCACCATCCTCTTCGTCGCCGCCTCGATCCATCCGGAGCACTGATCCACGCCGTCACCCAAGAGCTCGGATGAGCTCGCGGGGATAGCGGCTCTGAGCTCGCTAGGAAAGCGACTCTGAGTTTGCGATGAAAGCGCTCTGGGCTCGGCTGCATCGGCCGAGCCTCGACCGGCGGACTTCCCGACCCTTCGAACTCTTCTCAAGCAACTCCTAGGAGACTCGGCAATGCTCTCCCTTCTCGCGTTCTCGGCTGCTCAACTCAGCGCTGGCATCGGCGCCGGCATCGCCGTCATCGGCGCGGGCCTCGGCATCGGCATGGTGGCGGCGGCGGCCAACGAGGGCATCGCGCGTCAGCCCGAAGCGACCGCGGACATCCGCGGCAACTCGATCATCCTCGCGGCGCTGGTCGAAGGGGTGGCCCTCTTCGCCCTCGTCATCAACCTCCTGCTCGCTCTCTCGAGCTGATCGTCGTCCGGCGCCGCGGCGCGAGATGTCGTCGGTCTGGACCACGGGTTCAGGCCGCGCCTCCGCGCCGAGACATCGCCGGGATCGCGACGCGGCGCGCCACCTCCTGATCGAGGCGGCGCTCCGTCGCGCGGCTCCGGCGCCTCGGTGGTTTCCCCTTAACCCTTCTCCATGAGCTCGTTGGCCATGAGCTGGATGCTCGCCGCCGGTGGGGGTGGTTCGTTCAACCCCCTCGACATCTCCACGTGGAGCAGCGCCGTCTGGACGTGGATCATCTTCCTCGGGGCGCTGTACCCGATCTGGAAGATCGTCTTCGGACCGATCCTCGGCGCGCTCGCGGAGCGCGACCAGCGCGCTGGTGACGCCGTTCGCGCGGCCGAATCCGCGCAGCAGGCCGCCGAATCTGCACGCGACGCCGTCGAGGCGGAGCTGCAGAAGGCGCGCACGCAGGCCGCGACCTTGCTGAAGGAAGCGCGCGAGCGCGCCGAAGGGCTCGCCGAGGAACGCCAGAAGCGGGCCGAGGAAGAGGCCCGTGCCGAGCTCGAGCGCGCCCGACGCGCGATCGAGCAAGAGAAGTCCCGCGCGATCTCCGAGATCCGCGGGCAAGTGGTCGAGCTCTCGACGGCGTTGGCGGAGCGCGCGCTGCGCGCGCGCTTCAACGACGACAACCAGAGGCGCGAAGTGCAGAGCTTCGTGCAGCAGGAGCTCGCCGCGCGCGGCTGAGAGGCTGAACGGAAACCGATGATACAGCCTCTCAGATGTTCTCTGGCGCAGCGCCGGACGGCGCAGCCGCGATGGCCGATCCGGAGCGGAGTCCTTCGATGAGCGTGTTGAGCAGTCGCTACGCGAAAGCCCTCTTCCAAGCCGCCGAGTCGGCGGGGGAGATGGAAGCGGTACGCTCGGCCGTCGCCGTCCTCCACGAGGCGTTGACGGACGAGAGTGCACGCGAGTTCGTGCGGAGCCGTCAGATCGACAAGCGCGCGAAGATCGCGGCGCTGCTGCAAGCTCTCGCCGGAGCCCCGACGACCTTTCAGAACTTCCTGAAGCTCGTCGTGGATCGCGCGGTGGAACACATCCTGCCCTCCCTGGGCGAGGAGTTCGCGAAGCTCGTGAGGCAGCGCACCGGCACGGCGCGCTGCTTGCTCGAGACGGCGCGAGCGCTCGGCCCCGCGGAGACGGACGCGATCCGCGCGAAGCTCGAGCAGCACTTCGGGCTGAAGCTCGAGGTCACCGTGACGGAGTGCCCCGAGCTGATCGGGGGATTCCGCGCCACCGTCGAGGATCAGCGAGTCGATGCCAGCGTGCAGAAGCGCTTGATCGAGCTACGCACCTCGCTCTCCCAGGTCGCCGGCTGAGTCCAGCTCGCCGTCGAACCACCGTCGCCCGATAGATCCCCCGCGCTTCCCCGCCGAAGCGCAACTCGCCCCGAACCCCAGAACACCGGCTCCCGCCGCGGAGCTCGCACCCCTGAGGCCGCAGACCGGCCTCGTCGAGGAGCACACGAGAAGCCATGGAGCTCAGACCTTCGGACGTCACGTCCCTGCTGCGCGAACAGATCCTGAAGTACGGTGAGAAGCTCCACACCGAGAGCGTCGGCACCGTGCTGCAGGTCGGCGACGGCGTCGCCCGTGTCGCTGGGCTCGATCAGTGCATGATGAGCGAGCTGCTCGAGTTCCCCGGCGGTGTGATGGGCGTCGCCCTGAACCTCGAGGAGGACAACGTCGGCTGCGTGCTCCTCGGCTCGGAGAGCCAGGTTCGCGAAGGCGACGTGGTGAAGACCAGCGGCCGCATCATCTCGGTGCCGGTCGGTCCCGAGCTGATCGGGCGCGTGGTCGACTCCCTCGGGCGCCCGAAGGATGGCCGAGGCCCGATCGACACGAAGGGCCGCTTCGGCCCGATCGAAGGGCAAGCGCCGAACGTCGTCGAGCGCCAGCCGGTGAAGGAGCCGCTCCAGACCGGCATCAAGGCGATCGACTCGATGATCCCGATCGGCCGCGGGCAGCGCGAGCTCATCATCGGCGACCGCCAGACCGGCAAGACCGCCATCTGCGTCGACGCGATCCTGAACCAGAAGTCCACCGGCGGTGGGGACCCCAAGAACCCCGAGCAGGTGATCTGCATCTACGTCGCGGTCGGCCAGAAGCAGTCGACCGTCGTCGACGTGACGCGCCGCCTCGAGGCCGAAGGCGCCCTCGCCTACACGATCATCGTCGACGCGTCCGCGTCCGAGAACGCCGCGATGCAGTATCTGGCACCGTACGCGGGCGCCGCCATGGGCGAGCACCTGCGCGACAACGGTCGCCACGTGTTGATCATCTACGACGACCTCTACAAGCAGGCGATGGCGTACCGCCAGGTGATGCTGCTGCTGCGTCGCCCTCCGGGCCGCGAGGCGTTCCCCGGCGACATCTTCAACCTGCACAGCCGCTTGCTCGAGCGCGCGGCGAAGCTCTCGAAGGCGAAGGGCAGCGGATCCATGACCGCGCTGCCGATCGTCGAGACGCAGGAAGGCGACGTGTCGGCGTACATCCCGACGAACGTGATCTCGATCACGGACGGCCAGATCTTCCTCGAGGGCGAGCTCTTCCACCAAGGCGTCCGCCCCGCGGTGAACGCCGGCATCTCGGTCTCGCGCGTCGGCGGCTCGGCGCAGATCCCGGCGATGAAGAAGGTCGCGGGTGGTCTGCGCATCCAGCTCGCGCAGTTCCGCGAGCTCGCGGCGTTCGCGCAGTTCGGCTCGGACCTGGATGAAGCGACGCGGCGCCAGCTCGCCCAAGGCGAGCGCCTGGTCGAGATCCTGAAGCAGAACCAGTACGCGCCGGTCGCGGTCGAGGAGCAGGTGGCGATCATCTTCGCGGCGACGCGCGAGCGCACGACGCCGGAAGGGAAGCGCGAGTTCATCCTGCACAAGATCCCGACGGCGAAGATCCGCGCCTTCGAAGCGGCGTTCCTCGGCTACCTGCGCGAGCGCAAGCCCGCGCTGCTCGAGTCGATCCGCACCGGCAAGAAGATGACCGAGGAGATCGAGAAGGGCCTCGAGGCAGCGGCCCTCGAATGCCGCGAGGAGTTCCTCGCGTCGATCGACGATGGCTCCGCTGCGAAGGCGTCGAAGCCGGCCGCGGCGAAGGCCGAAGCCAAGCCCGCGGCGAAGGCCGCGAAGGCCCACTGACGATCTGACGGCCGACAATCTGGCGGCCGGAGCCGCCAGGCTCACGGCCGCATGGGGCGCCTTCCGGCGCCCTGATGGAAGGTGCGGCGGCGGGGCACGCGTTGTCCCGCGCCGCGAGCGCTCTCGAGACCGCGTACCAGCAGCCCGCAATCCAGCATGGCTAACATCCGAGAACTGCGCGGACGCATCCGCAGCGTGCGGGGGATCCGCCAGATCACCCGCGCGATGGAGATGGTCGCGACGACCAAGCTCCGCCGCTTCCAGGAGCGCGCGGTGCGCTCGCGGCCGTATGCTCGCGAGATCGAGGAGCTGGTGCTCCTGCTCGCGGCCTACGTCGCGCGCGAGAGCGCGATCGTCGAGAGCGGCGCGATCGATGCCTCGCTGATCGCCGATCGCGGGGACGCGCGCATCGCGGTCCTGCTCGTGGCTTCCGACCGCGGGCTCTGCGGGGCCTACAACACGAACCTCTTCGCGTGCTTCGAGAAGTGGCGCGCGCGCTTCGCGCTTAAGGAGATCGCGGTGTTCCCGATCGGCCGCAAGGCCGTGGACTACGTCAGGAAGCGCGGCTACACGCGAGCCGGCAACTTGGACGCGGTGCAGCTCGAGAAGATGAGCTACGCCGACACCGCGAACGTGGCGCGCGAGCTGCTCGCGTACTTCCGCGCTGGCAAGTGCGACCAGCTCCACTTGGTCTCGACGGCGTTCGAGTCGATGGTGAAGTACGTGCCGAACGCGGTGCGCCTTCTCCCTCTGGACACGGAAGCGATCAAGAGCAAGGCCGCAGCCTTACCGAGCGCCGATCGCCGCGCGAGCGGCCCGATGCTGCTCGAGCCGGATCCGGCGACGATCTTCAATCTCGTGCTGCCGCGCTTCCTCGAGACGCGCGTCTTCAACGCGCTCATGGAGTCGCTGACCTCCGAGTTCGCCTCGCGACGCTTCTCGATGAAGAACGCGACCGAGGCCGCCGACGAGATGATCGGCACGCTCCAGCGCTTGTACAACCGCGTGCGCCAGGAGCGCATCACCAAGGAGCTCCTCGAGATCGTCGGCGGCGCGGAAGCGCTGCGCGGCTGATCGCGGAGCACGGCGGGCGGCGCGCCCTTGCGGCGCACGACCCCGAACGACCAATCGACCGACTTCGAGCGGTGGAACCTTCGAGCTGAACACGCGAGCCGCGCGGACCTACGGGACGCGCGGCCTTCGCCAACGAGGATGATCGCAGTGGCCTCCGGAATCAAAGGTAGCGTCCTTCAAGTGATGGGTCCCGTGGTGGACGTGCGCTTCCCTCACGGTCAGCTCCCGAAGATCTACAACGCCGTGCGTGTCCTAGACGCGAAGCGTCAGATCGACATCACGCTCGAGGTCGCGCAGCACCTCGGCGATGACACCGCGCGCTGCGTCGCGATGGCGTCGACCGACGGCCTCGTCCGCGGAATGGACGCGCTCGACACGGGCAACGCGATCAGCGTGCCCGTCGGCGACGCGACGAAGGGGCGCCTCTTCAACGTGCTCGGCGAACCTCTCGAGGTCGGCGCGGCGCATCCGCGCACCGGCGAGCCGATGAAGCCGGTGCAGGCGAAGGAGCGCTGGCCGATCCATCGCGACGCGCCGAAGTTCGAAGACCAGGAAGCGGTCACCGAGGTATTCGAGACGGGGCTCAAGGTCGTCGACCTGCTCTGCCCGTTCGCGAAGGGCGGCAAGATCGGTCTCTTCGGTGGCGCGGGCGTCGGCAAGACGGTGCTCATCCAAGAGCTGATCCGCATCACCGCGGTGGAGAAGGGCGGCTTCTCGGTCTTCTGCGGCGTCGGCGAGCGCACGCGCGAGGGCAACGACCTCTGGCTCGAGATGGCGGAAGCCGAGTACTCGACGCCGCAGGGCGAGAAGGCTTCGGTGCTCGACAACGCCGTGCTCGTCTTCGGCCAGATGAACGAGCCGCCGGGCGCGCGCCTCCGCGTCGCTCTCTCGGGCCTCACGATGGCGGAGTACTTCCGCGACACGCGCGGCCAGGACGTGCTCCTCTTCGTCGACAACATCTTCCGCTTCGTGCAAGCGGGCTCCGAAGTGTCGGCGCTCCTCGGGCGCATGCCCTCGGCGGTCGGTTACCAGCCGACCATGGGCTCGGAGATGGGCGCGCTCCAGGAGCGCATCACCTCGACCAAGAAGGGCTCGGTCACGTCGATGCAGGCCGTATACGTGCCGGCGGACGACTTCACCGACCCGGCGCCGGTCGCGACCTTCGCGCACTTGGACTCGACCATCTTGCTCGACCGCAAGATCGCCGAGCTCGGCATCTACCCGGCGGTGCACCCGCTGAAGTCGACTTCGCGCATGCTCGACCCGAACATCGTCGGGCAGGAGCACTACGAAGTCGCCCGCGAAGTGCAGCGCATGCTGCAGCGCTACGCCGACCTCCGCGACATCATCTCGATCCTCGGCATGGAAGAGCTCTCGGACGACGACAAGCGCGTCGTCGCGCGCGCGCGCCGCATCCAGCGCTTCCTCTCGCAGCCCTTCTTCGTGGCCGAGCAGTTCACCGGCACGAAGGGGCGCTTCGTGCCGCGCGAGGAGACCGTGCGCTCGTTCCGCGAAATCTGCGAGGGCAAGCACGACGATCTGCCGGAGCAGGCGTTCTACATGGTCGGCGGCATCGATGAGGCCGTCGAGCGCGCGAAGACGCTGTGAGGTTTGGCCGCAGCGGCCGAAGCCGCCGCGATAGTGCATCGCTCGTTCCGTTCCCGCATCGCCCCTGGCGCCGCAGCCGAGCATCTCGATGACCCGCCCGCCTTTCCATCTCCGCCTGATCTCGCCCGAGGAAGTCCTCTTCGACGGGCCGGCGAGGAGCCTGCAGTTCCCCGGCCTGGATGGCCTGGTCGGGGTGCTCCCGGGGCACGCGCCGCTCGTCGCGGCGATCGCCCCGGGACCGCTGCGCTTCACCGCCGCCGACGGCGGCGAGAAGCGCTACTTCGTGGCTGACGGCTTCGCGCGCGTGAGCGCTGAAGAAGTGAGCCTCGTCTGCAATGCCGCGGCTCTCGAGGGAACGATCGATCTCGCCCGAGCGAAGCGGGCCGAGGAACGCGCCCGAGGCCGCATTCGCGAGGCGAAGGCGAATCCCGAGATCGACCTCGCGCGCGCGCAGGCGGCGTTGGCGCGCGCTCTCGCGCGGCAGCGCTTCGTCGAGCGCGGTTCGTAGCCGGGCTGCTCGACAGACGGCGAGCAGGGCGCGTCTTCCGCGGAGGAGGGCGCGCCCTGCTTGTCGTTTGGGAAAGGCCCGGTCTAGAATCCGCAGCCATCCGCCGGGGCGTCGCGAGCTCCTCGCGGGCGCGACCCGTTCTCCGTTTCCCTCTCTCTCGATCGCCCTTGGAGGGCTCCGCTCATCTCTCAGGAAATCAAACACCGGATCAATCATCAGATCCGCGTTCCGGACGTCATGCTGATCGACGACCAGGGCGAGCAGCTCGGCACGATGCCGACGACCGAAGCTCGCCGCATGGCCGAGGAAGCCGGCATGGATCTCGTGGAAGTGGCGCCGATGGCTCGGCCGCCCGTCTGCAAGATCATGGACTACGGCAAGTTCAAGTATCAGCTCAAGAAGAAGAAGAAGCACACGCACCAGGCGACGACCAAGGAGGTGCGCGTTCGACCGAAGATCGACCCGCACGACTTGGAGATCAAGGTCGCCCGCGCTCGGAAGTTCCTCGATGAAGGCGACAAGGTGCAGTTCACCTGTCTCTTCCGCGGACGCGAGATGGCGCACAAGGAGCTCGGCATGGAGGTGTTGAACCGCGCCATGCAAGAGCTGCAGGACGTGGTGAAGGTCGAGCGCCCCGCGCGCCTCGAGGGGCGACGCATCACGATGCTGGTCACCCGTAAGGCGAAGAAGTAGGCCCGGCGAGCTCGCCCGCGCAGGCCTGCGTGTTCGCGGGCCGGAAATCTGCGGACACGGCAAGCTTGCAAACACGGCAAGCCTGCGGACTCGGGCAGCGCGGAGGCGCGAGGACGCGGCAGGGGGAGCGTCGGCATCGAGCCGCGTTCACGCCTGCCGGTCCGGATCGATCCGCGGCCTCCCGGGAGACGGGAGGAGCCGCGCCGCGAGGGGTGACGGTCCGAGCTCTCGAAGCCTCGGAGGGAACCGCTGTGCGCGGCGCCGCGCGCCGCTCGTCGTTCGCGCGAACGCTCGGGATCCGCTCTCGCCGTGGGATTCGGGCCGGGGATTCCGGCGCGACGGCCGGGCAGCAGTTCCGGCGCGGGGTTGACGGATCGCTTTCGGCGATTACTCTTCTCCGCCTCGCTCGGCGCGCGTGGTGCGTCCCGAGCTTGGCCGGAGCATGGAGCCAGGTGGCTCCGCTCGAGGATCCCATGCCCAAGATGAAGACGAAGCGGAGCATCATCGGTCGGATGAGGCTCTCGAAGACGGGCAAGGTGCTGCGCACGAAGAGTTCGCGCGGCCACATGCGCGTCACCAAGTCGGCGAAGCAGCGCCGGGCCCTGCGCCAGTCGGCGGTCGTGACGGGAGCCATCGGCTTCCGCTACCGCACGCTGCTGGGTGGCTAGGAGAACGGCGGCTCGAGCGTCGGCGGCGCTTCGGCGCGTCCGCGCCGAGAGCCGTGCGTGAAGTCCCTGCGCTCGACGCCGAGGCGTCGAGCGGCGCCGTGAGGAGGATCGGATCCTCCCCGGCGGAGTTTCTCCCGCGCGTTGCGAGACGAGCGGGAAGGTAGAGGTGCTCGATCCAAGGTGGGTCGAGCTCGCGTTGGTCCGAGGCGCTCCCGAACACCGCGCAAGTCGATAGCTTGGCGAGCTTCGTCGAACGAAGCTCCCGAGCGCGCGGGGCCCTCAACCTCGAGGATGGAACGATGGTTCGCGTACGAATGGGTGTCGCCCGCCACAGGCGAATTAAGCGGACGCTGAAGCTCGCGAAGGGCTATCGCGGCAACCGCAGCAAGTGCTACCGCACGGCGATGGAGACGCTGCTCCGCGCTTGGCGCTACGCCTTCAACGACCGTCGCCGCAGGAAGCGCGACTTCCGCAAGCTCTGGATCATCCGCCTCAGCGCGGCGGTCCGCGAGCACCAGCTCTCCTACAGCCGGTTCGTCTTCGGAGCGAAGAAGGCCGGCATCGAGCTGAACCGCAAGCAGCTCTCCGAGATCGCGATCCACGATCCGCACGGTTTCGGCGCCATCTGCCAGCGCGTGAAGGCGGCTTTGGCCTGAGAGTTCGTTCGCGGTCGCGCGGCGGCCGCCGGAGACCGAGATCATCTGCGCTTCGCGCGCGCCCAGCTTTGCGCGGAGCCAGTCGACGGGACGTCCTTCACGGAGGGCGTCCCGTTCTGCGTTTCGCCGCATTCCCCGACGTGGGGGCCAGGTTCGAAGGACAGGGTGAGGAGTCGTGCTCGATCAACTGAAAGAGATCGAAGGGCGTGCGCTGGAGCAGCTCTCCCGCGCGGCGACGCTCGAGGACCTGCTCGCGCTCGAGCAGGGGTTTCTCGGCAAGAAGGGCGAGCTGCAGCTCGTGCTGCGCGGCATGGGCGGGCTCTCGAAGGAAGAGCGCCCGGTCGTCGGCGCCGCGGCGAATGAGCTGAAGCTCCGCTTGGAGAGCGCGCTCGCCGAGCGCCGAGCGGCCCTGCAGGCCGCCGCGCTCGCGCGCGAGCTGGCCGACGACGGCTTCGATCCGACGCTGCCGGGGCCCGCGCCGCGTATGGGCATCCCGAGCTCGGGTGCTCTCCATCCGATGACGCTCGTCGTGCGCGAGCTCGAGGACATCTTCTCCTCGATGGGCTACACGATCTGCGACGGCCCCGAGGTCGAGCTCGAGCACTACAACTTCAACGCGCTGAACATCCCGCAGCACCATCCGGCGCGCGATACGCAGGACACGTTCTTCGTGCGTCATCCGCGGGCGGGGGCGGCGCACCCCTCGGGTCGCATCGCCGACGGAGCGAGCGATCTCGTGCTGCGCACGCACACCTCGCCGGTGCAAGTGCGCGCGATGGAGCGCTTCGGTCCGCCGCTCCGCATCGTGGCGCCGGGACGCGTCTTCCGCTGCGAGCAGGTCGACGCGAGTCACGAGCACACCTTCTATCAGATGGAAGGTCTAGTCGTGGACCGCGAGATCTCCGTCGCGCATCTCATCCACGCCATGAAGACGCTGCTGCGGGAGATCTTCCGCCGCGACGTCGAGGTGCGCCTGCGCCCGGGCTACTTTCCCTTCGTCGAGCCCGGCTTCGAGCTCGACGCCCGCTGTCTCTTCTGCGGCGGCGTGGGCTGCCCGGTGTGCAAGCACTCCGGATGGATCGAGCTCCTCCCGTGCGGGCTGGTGCATCCCGAAGTCCTGCGGTCGGGCGGCATCGATCCCGCGCAATGGTCGGGCTTCGCGTTCGGCCTGGGGCTCTCGCGACTCGTCATGCTGCGCTACGGCATCCGCGACATCCGGCTGATGACCGGCGGCGATCTGCGCTTCCTGCAGCAGTTCCGCTGAGCCGAGGAGGACTGAGGATGAAGATCTCTCTGAATTGGCTCGGACGATACGTGGACCTCTCCGGGCTCGAGCCGCGGCGCATCGCGCTCGATCTCACGATGGGCACTGCGGAGACCGAAGGTCTGCACCGCTTCGGCGCCGGCATCGAAGGCGTCGTGATCGGTCACGTCGTGAGCTGCGCGAAGCACCCCGAAGCGGACAAGCTCTCGCTCACCAAGGTCGACTTCGGCGCCGGCGAAGCCGTGCAGGTCGTCTGCGGCGCGCCCAACGTGCGCGCGGGCCAGAAGGTGGCCTTCGCGCCGATCGGCACGCAGCTCCCCGGAGACTTGGAGATCAAGAAGGCGAAGATCCGCGGCGCGGAATCCTTCGGCATGATCTGCTCCGAGAAGGAGCTCGGGCTCTCCGACGAGAACGCGGGGATCCTCGTGCTGGAGGACGGCCTTCGCGCGGGCGCGAAGTTCCTGGACGCGGTGCCCGAGGCGAGCGACTGGGTGATCGAGATCGACAACAAGTCGGTGACGCATCGCCCGGATCTCTGGGGCCACTACGGCTTCGCGCGCGAGCTCGCCGCGATCTACGCCCGCGAGCTGCGCGCGTATCCCGCGCCCGAGCCCGCGTGCGGAGCGCTGCCCGCGCATCGCGTGCGCATCGAGGACGAGCGCGGCTGCTCGCGCTACGTCGCGCTGAGCCTCGAGGGCGTGCACGTCGAGCGCAGCCCGCGTTGGCTCCGCTATCTGCTCGCCGCCGTGGGGCAGCGCTCGATCTCGAACCTGGTCGACCTCTCGAACTTCGTGATGCTCGATCTCGGGCAGCCGAATCACACCTTCGACGCGGCGAAGCTCTCGCCCGCGGGGATCGTGGTGCGGCGCGCGAAGGACGGCGAACGGCTGGCGACGCTCGATGGCGTCGAGCGCCAGCTCACGCGCGATGACCTGTTGATCTGCGATGGCGATGCCCCCGTCGCGATCGCGGGAGTGATGGGCGGCGGCGCGACGGAGATCGGCCCCGAGACCACGCGTGTCCTGCTCGAGAGCGCCTGCTTCGATGCGGTCTCCGTGCGCCGCACGGCGCAGCGCCTCGCCTTGCGCACGGAGGCGTCGGCGCGTTTCGAGAAGAGCCTCGATCCCACGCAGGCGCTCGACGCCGCCTACCGCTTCGCGGCGCTCGCGCGCGAGCTCTGCCCGAACGCGCGCGTCTCGGCCGCGATCGCCGATGAAGGTGCTTGGAAGCGCCCCGGGAAGATGGTGCGGCTCTCCGGCGAGTTCGTGCGGAAGCGCCTGGGCGGAGCGATCGGCGACGAGCGCATCGTGAACATCCTCGAGCGCTTGGGCTTCCAAGTGTGCGAGGAGCACGGAGCGTTCGCCGTCGATGTGCCCACGTGGCGCGCGACGAAGGACATCTCGATCGCCGAGGACCTCGTCGAAGAGGTCGGGCGCATGGTGGGCTACGACAACATCGCCCCCGTGCCGCACGCGATGCCTCTCGTTCCGCCGCACCGCGACGAGGAGCGTCTGCTCCGCCGCCGCGCCGAGGACGTGATGGCCTCACTCGGCTTCAGCCAAGCGCTGAACTACAGCTTCGTTCCGGACGAGGTGCTCGCCGCGCTCGGCGAGGACCCCGCGCGCTACGTCGAAGTGCTGAACCCGATCGCGGTCAACGCGTCGCGGATCCGCCGCGAAGGACCGCCGAGCCTGCTCTCGAACCTCCTCGACAATCTGCGGCGCGAGTCGCGGGTCGCGCTCTTCGAAGTCGGTAAGGGCTACGCGCTCGAGCACCTGAACGAGCGCTCCGAGCCGCGCGAGCGGCATTGGCTCGCGGGACTGCTCGCCAGCGCGCGCGACGCCGAAGGTGCGAAGCAGCTCGTGGCGGGCCCCTTCTTCGCCTTGAAGGGCGTCTTGGAAGAGCTCTGCCTCAGGCTCGACGCTCCGAGGCTAGAGTTCGCGAAGCTCGTGGGGCCGACGCCGTCGTGGGCGCATCCGGCGCGCTGCGCGCGCGTCCTGCGCGGCGGCCGCGAGCTCGGCCTGATCGCGGAGGCTCATCCGCGCGTGCTGCAGGCCCTCGGCGTCGAAGCCGGGACCGCGCTATTCGACCTGGATCTCCGCGCGTTGCTCGGCGCGCGCGACGCGGTACGAACCTATGTGCCCTTGCCCCGTTTCCCCGCCACGCGGCTCGACGTCGCGGTCGCGGCGCCTCGCGAGCTGCTCGCGGCGGAGATCGCGGAGTTGATCCGCGCCGCGGAGCCCGCGCAGGTCGGGACGATCGAGCCCTTCGATGTCTACGAGGGGGCCAGCGTCGGAGCGGGGCGGCGCTCCCTCGCGTTCCACGTCGAGCTGCTCTCTCCCGATCGCACGCTGGGCGATAAGGACCTCGCGCGCTTCCTCGAGCGGCTGGCGCGCGGGCTGGAAGCTCGTGGCGCCGAGCTGCGGCGCGAGTGAGAGTCGGAACGTGATTCGATCTCCGCTCCCTCGCTGACGCTCGCTCCATGCTGCTGCTGCTCGTCCCTCGCGCGCGTGAAGGCCCGGCCGTCGCGCGCGATTTGATGGGGGGCTTCGGCATGGAGGTCGATCCCGCGCTGCGCTATCCGCCGACGCGCACGGCGCTCCTCGCGGCGCTGGCGCGCGAGCGCGGTCGAAGCGTGCAGATCGCGGACGAGACCGTCTCGGGAGAGGCTCCGGCGCGAGATCCGCAGGGCGCTCCCTGGGATGCGGTGATCGCGCAGATCGCCTGGGTCGATTGGGAACGCGAGGTCGCGCGCGCCCGCGAGCTCGCCGGTGAAGCTCCGCTCGTGCTCTGGGGCGGCATCGCGCGGACGCGCGCCCTCGAGCTCGCGCGCGCCGCACCGCGCGCCGTGTTGCTGATCGACGAGGAGGAGAGCGCGCTCTGCGCTTGGCTCGACGCCGACGGAGATCGCGCGCCGATCGATGCGCCTCCGCCGGCGGGTTGCGCGCGCCTCGACGCGCGCGGCGAGCTCGCGAGCGGAGCGGCGCTGCCACCGTGGCGAGAGCTCTCTACCTTGCCGCTGCCCGCGCGCGATCTCCTGCCGAACGCGTCCTATCGCTTGCCCGATGTCCCCGGCCCCGTCGCCACGACGGCGCTCTCGCGCGGTTGCCCGATCGACTGCGCGTTCTGCGCCTACGTCGCGATGGAGGGGAAGCAGCTCCGCCATCGCGAGCTCGCGCACGTGCTGCGCGAGCTCGAGCAGATCGCGGCCCTCGGCATCCCGCGCGTCGTCTTCCGCGATCCGCTCTTCGGCGCCCCGCGCGAGCGCACGCTCGCGCTCTGCCGCGCGCTCGCCGAGCGGCGGCTGCCGCTGCGCTGGCAATGCGAGACCGCGCCCAAGGTGCTCGACGAAGAGCGCGTCGCGTGGATGGCGCGCGCCGGCTGCGAGCACATCTCGTTCGGGATCGAGACCGCGTCGCGGCGCCTGCAGAAGGCCTTCTGCGGCGACAAGCTGCCCGATCCCGAGCTTGCGCGGAGCGCGCTGCGCTGGTGTCGCGCGCACGGCATCGCGACGCGCGGCTTCTTCCAGCTCGGCTTCCCCGGCGAAACGCGCGAGGAGATGCGCGCCACGGCCGAGCTCGCGCGCGGGCTCGACCTGCAGAGCGCCCAGTTCTGCGCGGCGACACCCTATCCCGGGACCTCGCTCGCCGCGGCCCTGGCATCGAACGAGCCGCTGATCGCGCGCGACGCGCGCCATGCGCCGCGCGGCAACGGCGTCCTCTCCGCCGCGGAGATCGACGCGGAGATCCGCCGGGCCTACCGGCGGTTCTACTCGCGGCCCGGCCGCCTGTGGCGGGAGCTCCTCCGTCCCGCGCGCCTCCTGCGCCGCTTCGCGCGCTGGCGCGCCCTCGAAGCCCGCTGAACGCGAACTCCTCCGGCGCCAGCCTCTCGGAACCCGCGCGCGCGCTGCCTACAATCCGCACCATGATCCTCTCGCGATCCGCCCGCTTCCTCCGTCCTCACGCGACCGCGTCGCGGCGCGCGCTCTCGGCGTTGCTCGCCCTCACCCTCGCCGCTTGCTCGGACGAGCCGCAGCCGAAACGAGCGGCGCCCGCGCCCTCCGCACCCGATCAGCCGCTGGAGGTCGTGCTCAGCGATTGGTCCGGAGCCGGGAAGCGCTCCCATTGGCTCGGCGCCGGTGGACTGCATTCCGCGGTGCAGGAGAAGAAGGAGCTCGTCCTCGCCCTGGACGTTCGCGGGGGGAGCGCGACCACCGTCTTCGCCGCGCTCGCGTTCCCCGCCGATCGCGCGGGCGCCGAAGTCGAGAAGAGCTGGGTCAAGCTGAAGGAGGTCCCGCGCGGTCAGGGCTTGAAGCTCGAGGTGCCGGCGAGCGATGGCACGTGGAGCAAGGTCGGCGGAACGCGACCGCTGCGCGTGGAGATCGGGGCCTTTGCACCTAGCGCGTACGAGAGCCTGAAGACGCTCTTCGACGACAAGCTGAGTGCCGTCGACCTTCGCGCTCGCTGGCGTGCACTCTCCGCCGCGGCGCTGCTCCGCCGCGACGCCGAGATCTACGTCGTGACGCAGCAGCCGAAGATCGACTTCGTCGCGGAGGTGCTCGAGAGCGGTCGACTCGTCGCTGGCAGCGGTGGACTCGAGCCCGTGCTGCCGCTCCGCATCCGCACGCCGTTCCTCGATCGGCTGGAGGTCGACGGGAAGGCCGTGCCGAGCGAGCTCTGGGGCGCCTTTCCCGAACCGGGCTCGGGCCAGGAAGCCAACGAGCGCCTCGTACTCGTGCCCTGGCCGCGGCGCGGAGAGGTGTTCGCGCCGGCCGTACCCGTGCGGGCCACCGATCGCCTCGGGCGCGAAGAAGCCGTGGAGATCGGCTATCAGTTCATCGAAGGCGGCGCGCGCGTGCCCTTCGTGCGCGACGACGTCCGCCCCGGCGCGGGCGGTCGCCTCGAAGGCTGGATGCGCGAGGGCGATCCCACGCGCTGGACCTTCGATGGGCAAGACGAAGAAGGCACGCCGCGGCTGCAGCATCGCCTCGTCGCGACGGGCGGAAAGGCGCTGCTCAGCTTCCGCTTCGACCGCGGCGAAGCGCGCATCGCCGAGCTCCTGCACGCGAACGGAGTGATTCCGCTGCTCGGCGCAGCGAGCACGCGACGCCAGCTCCTGAGCGTCTCGGGTGAGGGCGGGCTCGCGCATTTCGAGGTCCCGCTCGCCGATACCGACGACGACGAGCAGCGCTGTCGCGCGACGAGCTGGTGCGAGCTGCGCGTATGGCCTCGCTCGGCGCTCGCCGACGGGACCGTGCCTCAGGCCAGCGGTCCGCGCGCGGCGCTCGCGGCGAGCGCGAAGGTCGAGACCTATCGCGTGCTGATCTACCGCGATGATCGTTCACCGGCCCTCGACGCGGCCCTCGGCGAGGGCGCCAAGCTGCGCTTTCCTGCGCAAGGTGATCCGCTGCTCGAGCTCGGCGCGCTGTGCCGCTTCCCGCGGCAGATCGTCGTGGCGGGCCGCACGCTCGAGGGGCCCTTCGACGACCACGAGTACGTCGACAGCGGTTGCTCCTACATCGGGAAGCAGCGCCTCTCGAATCAGGGCCGTCTCGTGCGCGGCTTCTCGCTCGCGTGGCCGCGCGGAGCCGATGGCGCTCTGCTGACGCAGGTCACGGCGTCGATCGAGGATCGCCTCGGTCGTCGCGCGGAGCGCCGCTTCGGCTTCACCGTGGACGAGGCGCTGCCGCCCTTGCCCGCGCTCGGGCCGCTGCGGCGCGCGGAGCTCGCCGCGGCGCCGAAACCCGCGCGCCTCGCGATCGAGACCTCGTGCGCCGGCGACCTCGCCGTGCCGCGCTTCGAATGGGAGGTGCTCCGCGCGGTCGACGCCAAGGTCGATGCGGTGCTCCGCCGCCGCGTCTCCGTGTTCCCCTCGGAGTCCGTGCGCGTGCGCGTCGACGCGCCGCCCGGCGATTACCGCGTGGAGATGCTCGTGCTCTCCGGCGCGTACGAGCGTCTGGAGGGCTACTCCGACGGCGTGTTCGCCGCGCGCGCAGGCGATGTGGTCCAGGTCGCGCTGGACCTGCGCTCGCTCGGCGCGCGCGAATCGAGCTTCGGACGAACGCTCGTGCGCTTCGCGCTCTACAAGGCGGAGGATCGGCCGGACTGCAAGATCGCGAAGGGCGAAGCGCTGCAGGACCTCTCGGCGCGCATCCTCGATCTCGTGCAGATCGAGCTGCTGCGCGACAACGCCGTGCCCGCCATCCTCTTCGACACGACGCCCGGCGCGTGCGTGAACCCGCTCCCCGATCCCGCGCGCCGCCGTCCACCCGCGGTGCTCGGCGTCGGGATCTTCGAGCGCTATCCGCTCGATCTCGTGCTCGACGGACGAGCGATCGAGCTGCCGGACTTCTTGGCGATCGATGCACGCGATCCCGCGGGCGAGCTCTTCGCGCGCGAGGAGCGGAGCTTCGCGTGGCCGTGGCCTCCCGGCGAGGATGGCGAACGCACCATCGCGCTCGGCATTCGAGATCGAACCCAGCGCTGGCGCGAGGCCACGCTGCGCGTCGTCTACGATCGCTTGCCACCCGCACTCGCGAGCACCGAGCGCGCGAAGCAGGAGGGCGGCGCGCAGGAGGTCCTCCTCGAGGCCAGCGAAGAGCTGCGCGAAGCGACGTGGAGCGATGGCGCCGGAGGCGTCGTGCGCTTCGCCATCGAAGGCCGCAAGGCCCGCGCGCGCTTCGACGCGGCGAGCGCGCCGCGGCGCGGCATGCTGCGCCTCTGCGATCGCGCGGGCAATGCGCTCGAGCGCGAGTTCTCACCCGACGCCGATTGATCCCTGGCTGCCTGTGGAAGAAGTCATCCACCCATGACGACCATCGAGTCCCTGCTGAAGGAAGAGCGCCGCTTCGAGCCCAGCGCGGCGTTCGCCGCCGCCGCGCACGTCGGCGGCGAAGCCGCCTACGACGCCCTCTATCGCCGCTCGGTGGAGGACCCGGAGGGCTTCTGGGGCGAACGCGCGCGCGCGGATCTCCTGTGGTCGAAGCCCTTCGAGCAGGTCCTCGATTGGCAGCCGCCGCACGCGCGCTGGTTCCTCGGCGGGCAGTTGAACGCCTCGGCGAACTGCTTGGACAAGCACCTCGCGGGACCGCGCCGCAACAAGGCCGCGCTGATCTGGGAAGGCGAGCCGGGGGAGGTGCGGACCTACACCTATCTCCAGCTCCACCGCGAGGTCTGCAAGGCGGCCAACGCGCTCGCGGCCCTCGGCGTGGAGAAGGGCGATCGCGTCGCGATCTACCTGCCGATGATCCCCGAGATCGTCGTGGCGATGCTCGCGTGCGCGCGCCTCGGCGCTGCGCACACCGTGGTCTTCGGTGGCTTCTCCGCGGAGGCGCTGCGCGATCGCATCCTCGACGCGCAGGCGAAGCTCGTGATCACCGCCGACGGCGGCTTCCGCCGCGGCGCGCCGCTGCCGCTGAAGCCCGCGGTCGATGCCGCGTGCGCGCAGGCGCCTTGCGTGCAGAGCGTGCTCGTCGTGCGCCGCTGCGGGAACCCCGTGGGCTGGGTCGCGGGTCGCGATCACTGGTGGCAAGAGCTCGTCGAGCGCTCGCTCCCCATGCGCCCGGCGACGCCGGTCGACAGCGAGCACCTGCTCTTCACGCTCTATACCTCCGGCACCACCGGCAAGCCGAAGGGCATCGTGCACACGACGGCCGGTTATCTGCTCTACACGCAGATGACGGCGCGCACCGTCTTCGATCTGAAGGACGAAGACGTCTACTGGTGCACCGCGGACTGCGGCTGGATCACCGGGCACTCCTACATCGTCTACGGCCCGCTGCAGTGCGGCGCCACGATCCTGCTCTACGAAGGCACGCCGAACACGCCGCACCCGGGGCGCTTCTGGGAGATGATCGAGCGCCATCGCGTGACGGTCTTCTACACGGCGCCCACCGCGATTCGCACCTTCGTGAAGTGGGGCGACGAACATCCGCTGCGCTTCGATCTCTCCTCGCTGCGTCTGCTCGGCACCGTCGGCGAGCCGATCAATCCGGAGGCCTGGATCTGGTACCACCGCCTGATCGGGAAGGAGCGCTGTCCGATCGTCGACACGTGGTGGCAGACCGAGACGGGCGGCATCCTGATCTCGCCGCTCCCCGGCGTCACCGCGACGAAGCCAGGCTCGGCGACGAAGCCCTTCTTCGGCATCGAGCCCGAGGTCGTGAACGAGAAGGGCGAAGCCTGCGCGCCGGATCAAGGCGGGCTGCTCGTCATCAAGCGCCCGTGGCCGAGCATGCTGCGCACCGTCTACAACGACGATCAGCGCTACCGCGACACCTACTTCGGCCGCTTCCCGACGATGTACTTCACCGGGGATGGCGCGCGCCGCGACAAGGACGGCTACTTCTGGATCCTGGGGCGCGTCGACGACGTGATGAACGTCTCCGGTCATCGCCTCTCCACGATGGAGATCGAGAGCGCGCTCGTCTCGCACGAGGCCGTCGCCGAGGCCGCCGTCGTCGGTCGACCGGACGCGCTCACCGGGCAGGCGATCACCGCGTTCGTCACGCTGCACAGCAAGGAGCCGAAGCTCGACTCCATGCGCGAGGCCTTGAAGGCGCACGTCGCGAAGGAGATCGGGGCCTTTGCGCGG
>JAEUHW010000414.1 GCA_016793245.1 Planctomycetota bacterium | reverse complement strand
CCGCGTGGCTCGAGCGCACGAAGCCCGCGCTCGTCGGCTTGCAGGAGGTGCGCGCGCTGCCCGAGGACTTCGACGCGGGCACGATGCCGCCGAAGGGCTGGAAGATGGCGTGGAACCCGGCCGAGAAGAAGGGCTACAGCGGGACCGCGCTGCTCATGAAGAAGGCGCCGGCGAAGATCGTCACGGGCCTGGGCATCCCCGAGTTCGATCGCGAAGGGCGGCTCGTGATCGCCGAGCTCGACGGCTGGGTGTTCTTCAATGGCTACTTCCCGAAGGGCAGCGGGAGCGAGCGCGACAACTCGCGCGTGCCGTACAAGCTCGCGTTCTACGAAGCGGTGCTCGCGCGCGCGGAGGAGTACCGCGCTCGAGGCTTCGGCGTCGCGATCGCGGGGGACTTCAACACCGCGCACACGCCGCTCGACCTCGCCAACTGGAAGTCGAATCAGAAGACCTCGGGCTTCCTGCCCGAGGAGCGCGCGATGATCGACCGCTATCTCGCCGCGGGCTACGTCGACGTCTTCCGCGCGCAGCATCCCGACGCGAACGGCCACTACACCTGGTGGAGCCAGCGCATGGGGGCCCGTGGTCGGAACGTGGGCTGGCGCATCGACTACTTCCTGGTGTCGAACGAGCTCGCGCCGCGGGTGAAGAAGGCCTGGATCGAGCCCGAGGTGTTGGGCTCGGATCATTGCCCGGTGTGGATCGAGCTCGGGGCGTTGCGCTGAGGGCGCGGTAGGCGCGGAGCGCCGCCGCCGCACCGCATCCGCCTGCGCGACGCTGCCGCAGGTCCCGCCAACACTCCATCAATGCTCCTGCGCCGAGGTCGCGCGCTCAGCACTTCGAACCCGCCGCGGAGAGCCCCTCGCGCACCTAGCCCCACGCCTCCCGCGCTCCCCGGAAACGCGCCTGCTCCGGCCTCTCGTCGTCATCGATCCCCGGGATACGCGCCGCGAGCGCTGAAACCAACTTCAGCGCTCGCGGCGTGGCGCCTTTCAGCGCGAAGTGGTCGTCGCCGGAACCGTCGTCACCGGGTCCGGATCCTCGAGCTTCCAGCCGAGACGGGCGGCGGTCGCTTCGTTCGGCGTGTAGTCGGGGTTCAAGATGCCGTTCGCGACCAAGATGTCGCGAATCTCCTGCGGATACTGCGTCCCGAACGGCACGCCGCGCTGACGCGGGCGATACGACTGATTCTCGCGCATCGTCTGATGCCCCTCGTAGCCGCGACGCACGCCGTTCACGAAGTAGTCGAACTCGACGTCGGCCAGACCGCGCACCGCGATGCGCTCCAGCGACCGTGATTCGACCCACAGGCCGGCCGGCTGGCCGATCGCCGTGACCTGCACCGTGAGGCCGCGCTCTTCCGTGACCAGGCGGAATTCCTCGGGTACTTCGATGAGCGCGAATCCGCCGATCAATCGGCCCGTGCCGCGGAAGTAGGTGCCGGATTCGTTCCCCTCGAGGCAGACGAAGTTGATCTCTTTCGACGCATCGGCGGGGTGCGGCTGGACGAAGCTCTTCGTTCCGGAAGCCGTGAACCCGCCGAGGCAATAGACGCCGAGGCCGTTCGGGGAAGAGGTCGCACCATAGATGCCGTTTCGATTGCCGCTCGTCGCCGCGTGCTCTCCGACGATGGCCCACTCGATTGCGTTGCCGGCCGAAAGCCGAGAGTTGAGGAGCACGTTGCTGTAGGGGCCGAGGTCACCCGTCGAGATGCGGCCGTCGGGGCGGATCGTCACTCGAGGACTGTCGTTCATCTCGATGACGCCGTTGCCAGCGCCATCCATGCCGATGTCGACGAAGTCTTGGCCGACGCCTTCGTAACGCGACTGTGCGCCTTCGCCGCCTCCGCCGTTCATGACGCTCAGGATCTTCGTTCCGAACGCCGAGACCCAGTTCGGAACGTAGACGCGACCGCCGATCGGGGTGAGAACTTCGAACGGGTGCGTCGGATTCGGAAGGCCCGCGCCGATGCGGCCGGTCGTGGTGATCGAGGCCCCAACGCCGTTGTTCACAACGAGCGCATTCGCGATCGTGCCGCCGGTGAAGGTCGGTCCTGCGGGACCCTGGGGTCCTTGCGGTCCGGTGGCGCCGGCAGGCCCTGTCGGTCCGGCGGGACCAGCAGGACCCGTATTGCCGATCGGTCCAGCGGGCCCGGCGGGTCCGGTGTTGCCCGTGGGGCCAGCGGGACCAGCAGGGCCGGCGGGCCCGGTGGCTCCCGTGGGTCCGGTCAGTCCGATCGGTCCAGCAGGCCCCGCGGGACCCGTATTGCCGGTCGGCCCGGCAGGACCCGCCGGGCCGGTGTTGCCTGTTGCACCGGGAGGCCCTTGCGGGCCGGTGTTGCCCGTCGGTCCGGCGGGGCCTTGGGGTCCTTGTGCTCCCGCGGGCCCGGTGGGGCCCGTGGGACCCGCGGGACCGGGAGTCCCACCAGCGGAGTAAGCCGCGAAGCTGAAGTTGGGCGTCAGCGTCGCGCCGGTCGAGGTCGTCAGGCGGAGTCGCAGGCCGCTCTGCTGGAAGACGCCCTGAGGCACGTTCTCAAGGAAGAGGAGCCCGGTGCCCTTCGAGATCTTCACGACAGGCAGGAAGGCCTGAGGTGCGCCAGTCGGGAAGACCGGCAGACCATTCGCATCCACGACCTGCCAGCTCAGAAAGGTTCCCGAGAACGCCTTCCCGCGAGCGGGATCGATGAGGCCGCCGAGCGGTACGAAGACCGAGGATTGTGCCGCGCACGGTGCGGCGAGGAGTGCTAGGGAGAGTGCGAGACGGAGGAGGCGCATGGGACTCCGGAGCTTCGAGAGGGGACGGGAGGGAGGTCGAACGCACGACGCGAGCGACGTCCGGCACCGCGCAGCGCGGCAGGCCGGCAACTCCTCATCACCGCTCGCGGGGATCGCCCCGCACGACGCTCGGATTCCTCCCGCGCTCGAGCTCGCGCGTTCCGCGAGCGCTCGAGCTGAGCGCTCCGAGAGCGCCTCGGAGAAGCCCTCTGATTCGCGCGCTCCCCGGAGACGAGAACGCCATCGACTCGTTGCCTTCGGTGCGCGAGTGCCCCCGCCGTACGGGTAGGGGAGATCTCCTCGCCTTCGTCGGGCTTCCGCGGGGCGATCCATTCCTCCGCTACTCCACCGACGGGACGGTGCGCAGCGGGACGCCGGAGTCTGTTGCATCGACGACTTCTTGGTGTCGAACGAGCTCGCGCCGTGCGTGAGGGAGGCCTGGATCGAGCCCGAGGTGCTGGGCTCGGATCACTGCCCGGTGTGGATCGAACTCGGGCCCGGGCGCTGAGCGCAAGGGAGCTGAGGAGCGCCGGCGTGGTGCGCTTTCGGGAGGACGCGGCTTGCCGACGCGCCGCCGGTCGCTAGGCTCGGAGCGTCGGTACCCCCGTCCGTCCGACGCCGCCGTATGTCCCGCCAACACTCCATCACTGCCTGGCTCGCCGCGCTGAAGAGCGGGGATGAGTCCGCCGCCGAGCGCCTGTGGGAGCGCTGCTTCCAGCAGATCCGCGATCGGGCGCAGCAGCGCTTGGGGGCTGCAGGGGTGCGCGATGTCGATGGCGAGGATATCGCTCAGAGCGCGCTGCACGCGCTCTACGCGGGCGCCCGCGATGGGCGCTTCCCGAAGCTCGATCGGCGCGAGGATCTCTGGCGCTTGCTCTTCACCATCGCAGCGCGCAAGTCCTCGAACGCCGTGCGCCGCGACGCGCGTCGCTCCGAGGTCGGGGAGTCGGCGTTGCATGGAGCCCTAGCCGCCGAGCAGCAACTCGACCTCGAGGATCCACGCGCCTTCGAGACCTCGATGCTCGCTTGTGAGGAGCTCATCCAGAAGCTCGAATCGAAGCTGCGCGACATCGCCTATCTGAAGCTCCAAGGCTTCACCAACGAGGAGATCGCCGCGCGCCAAGAGCGCTCGGTGAAAACCATCGAGCGCTATCTGCAGATGATCCGCTCGGCCTGGTCTTAGGAGCACGTTCACCATGCGCGACGCGTCCATCGAAGCTGGAGCGGGAGAGCTCGTCGCGCACGACGTGCTGCGCGAGCTCGATCCGGTGCTCGAGCGCTTCGAGGACCTGCTGCGATCCGGCGGCTCGCCGCGCGCCGAGACCTTCCTCGGCGAGGTGGGTGAGGAGCTGCGCCCGACGCTGCTCTCCTACTTGCTCGAGCTCGAGCTCGACTACGCGCGTCGGCGGAGCGTTCCGGGGAGCCTCGAGGAGTACGCCCAGCGTTTTCCTCTGCTGCCCGAGCACAAGCAAGCACCACGCTCCGAGCTGCCCACGAGTACGCCGAGCGGCCCGAGCTTCGGTCCTTTCCGGCTCCTGCGCGAAATCGGCCGCGGCGGCATGGGGGTCGTTTACGAGGCCCTGCAGCTCGAGCTCGATCGACGCGTCGCGTTGAAGATCGTCTCCACGAGCCTGCTCGCGGAGCCGAGCTTTCGGGCGCGCTTCCGTCAGGAGGCGCGCGCGGTGGCCAGCCTGCATCACAGCCACATCGTCCAGCTCTATGAGTACGGCGAGCATGGCGGCATTCCGTACATGGCGATGCAGCTCGTCGAAGGGCAATCGCTCTCGGCGTTGCTCGCGACGCAACGCGCGATCCCGGGACGGCGAGAACAAGCCTGCACGCGAGACGAGGCGCGCGAAGCGGCGCGCGTCGGCGCGCAGGTCGCGTCCGCCCTCGCGTATGCGCACCGCCAAGGCGTGCTCCATCGCGACGTGAAACCGGCGAATCTGCTCCTCGATGCCAGCGGGGAGGTCTTCCTCGGCGATTTCGGTCTGGCGCTCCAAGGCGAAGTCGAGCTCACGCGGACAGGAGAGATTCTCGGTACGCTGCGGTATCTGGCGCCCGAGCGCTTTGCCGGTACCGGAGATGCGCGGGCGGATGTCTACGCGCTCGGCGTGACGCTCTACGAGATGCTCGCGCTCGGCTCTCCCTTCGGAGACTCGGATCAGGCGCGGCTCGTGCACGATGTCGTTGCCGGCGCCGCGCCACGGCTGGGTTCGCGGCGCGCCGGAGTTCCTCGCGATCTCGAGGTCCTCGTCCATCGCGCGATGGCGAGCGATCTCGCAGATCGCTACCAGAGCGCGGACGAGCTGCGCCTGGAGCTCGAGGCCTTCCTCGACGATCGTCCGATCATCGCGCGCCCGTCTTCGATCTACGAGCGCTGGCAGCGCTGGCGCCGGAAGAACCGCACGCTCGCGCTAGCTTCGCATGCGCTGCTGATGTGTGTCGTGCTCCTCGTCTCTGGAGCGCTCTACGCCGCGGCGACGTTCGCCGGCCAAAGCGAAGAGCTGCGTCGGGCAGCCGACATCGAACGAGAGGAGCGCGCGAAGGCCGAAGCAGCGGCACACGCGCAAGAGCAAAGCCTCTACGTCTCGGAGCTGCGCCATTCGTTTCGCTCGTATCACTCTCGGCGCAACCTCCGCGAGATCCAGGCGTTTCTGGATCGCTGGTCCACTCGCGAGTTCGGCGGCATCGGACGCGGCTTCGAGTGGGAGCTCCTCCTGGCGGAGCTCGCGGACGGTGGCCAGGTGCTCCCCGACAGCTTGCCTGGTCATCCGGAGCGCGGGAGGAGCCTCTCCTGGAGTCCTGATGGGTCGCGCCTCCTTCGTTCGCGTGACCCGCTCCACATCCTCGACACCAGCGACTACTCCGAGCATCGCTTGTCGGTGCTAGCCGAAGACACCTCCTCTTGGGGCTGGAATCACGACGGAAGCCTACTTGGCATCGCGGACTCCTACGGAGGCCGGGTCATCGACATGGCGAGCGGAGCGCTGCTCGCTCACACCGAGCAACCGAGCGCTCGGGCAATCGCGCTGCATCCGCGGAAGCCGATCGTCGCGGTGTGCCATCACGTCGGCAACCTGCTGGTGAAGGACTGGTCCACCGGGCGCGAGATTTTTCGCACCGAGCATTGCGTGGGGACCGCACCCGCGTGCTTTCATCCCGATGGCCTGCTGCTCGCCTATCTCGGACAGGAAGGGCGCATCCAGATCCTTGATCTCGAGACCGGTCGATCACGCCCCTTCACGAATGCGCCTCACGCCGCTTGGGATGCGCTGGCCTGGCATCCGTCGGGGCGATACCTGGTCGTCGGGCTGGCGGACCGCTTCCAGATCTACACGGAACAAGGCGAGCTCCGGCTCGAGTTCGGACAAGATCGGCATATCCCGAATGGGCTCTGCTTCGACCGCAGCGGGGATTGGTTGATCGCCGGGCGCTCGGACGAATGCGCCGAGCTCTGGAGCTTTGCGCGGCTGATCGACACGAAGTCGCGCCTCCGCAGCGGTTCTCCGCGTCTCCTGCGCGCCGCGTGTCGAAGCCTCGCTGCCGTTACCATGGCGCCGGACGGCAAGCGCGCTGCGGGGCAAGCCTGGTCGGGTCAGGTCTTCCTCTGGGATCTCGAGTCGCCTCCGACGAAGCGCAGCTTCGGCTGGCGAAGCCTCGATGGACCTCGGAAGGACATGAGCATCGCCTGGCAGCCGGACGGTGAGCGCCTCTGGGTCTCGACGCGTCACGGTACGCACGCCTGGACCAGAGATGGGACCTGGGATTCCCGGGTGATCCACGAGTCGCGAGAGCTCGTCTTCCATCCCACGGGCCGCTTCGTCGCGCACCAGTTTCGAGCGAAGGTTCGCGTGCTCTCGTTCCCTTCGCTCGAAGTGCTCGAGGAGTACGATCACGAGCCCGGCGAGCTTCTCTGCTGGCATCCTACGGAGTCGTGGCTCGTCGGACATAACGGCGCGAGGGTGCGCCTCTGGCGCATCGGCGAGAGCTTGCCGCCCGAGACGCTGCGCTTCGATCCCCTCGAGCCGAACGCGATCGCCCTACCAGGCGAAGCCGAAGAGGGCTGGCTCTTCGGCGGGACCAGGCTCTGGAAGCGCTCGGCCGCGCCATCGGAAGCGAGCGTGTCGAGCGCGACCGGCGAGCAAGTGTGGCTGCTCGATGCCATCTCGCCGGATGGGCGCTATGGCGCCCGCATCGGATCCAACGAGGACATCGTGGTCTACGCTGTCGGCTCGCGCCGCGAGTCCATTCGCCTGACGGGCAGGGGCGATGCGGGTGATCTCGATTGGTCGCCGCGGGGCGATCGCTTGCTCAGCTTTGCGACCGACGGGACGGTGCGCATCTGGTCGCCGCAGCACGCCGAGTGCCTCGCCGTGCTGGAGTGCGGCTATGAGGTATCGTCCGCTCGTTGGAGCCCCGATGGAGACGCGATCGCCGCCCTGCTGCTCTCGGGCGAGGTCATCATCTGGGATGCGCGCCGCGATCGTTGACCCGATCGTCAACGCTCGCGGCGCAGCGCGTGGTGCAAGCGCTCACGCCACCAGCGCTCAGCCGTTCTGCTTCTGCTTCTTCTTCTCGGCCTGCTCCTGCTGCTTGCGCTGGCGCTCCGCCTCCTGCGCCGCCTGCTTCGCAGCCTTTTCCGCTTCCTGAGCCTGGCGGATCTGCTCCTGCTGTGCGCGCTTGGATGCCTCTGCGGCTTCGGCTTGCTGCTTGCGCACGAGATTCTGCTGCGCCTGCTCCGCCTGTCGATTGGCGTTATCGTCGCGTTTCGCGTTCTGTTTTGCCGCGGCGTCTTCGCGCTTCTCGTCCTTCTTCGCCGCGGCGTCTTCGCGCTTCTCGTCCCGGCGCACGGTGACGTCGTCTCGGTGTTCGTCCTTCCGCTTGGCGGCGAGCTCCTTCAGCTCTTTCTTGCGCTCGAAGGCCGCCGCCTGATCGCGGTTCTTCTCCGCGCGCCGGGCCGCGATCGCGCGTTGATTCGCATCGAACTTCTGGGCTTGGATCTCCGCCTTCTGACGTTGCTCTTGGAGCCGGGCCAGGTGTTGCGCGTTGGCCGACTGGGCTTCCAATGCCGCGAGCAGCCAAAGCGCGCTCTCGGCGTGATACGCAGCCTCTTCTGGGCTCTCTCCACCGCTACCGCATCGCACGTTCTCGATGCAGTACACGACTCCGTCGTTGTAGCCTTCCGGGTCCTCTTCCCGCATGGCGGCGAGGAGAGCCGAGGCTTCGTCGTAGCGGCCTTGGTCGATCAAGGATTGGAGCCGCTGCCTCATCGCATCGCGGTCGTCAACCGGGCGAGACTCGACCGCCTGGTTCGGAGGCATGTGGATCTCACATCCCGACACGAATCCGAGCAGCAACAGGGCTCCCACAGGGCGGAGGAGGAACATGGGGTCTCCGGAACAGAAGAGGGCAGAGGACGGGTTGGGCAATGGGTCCGAGCGGGTGTGCCGGACCCGGCTCCACCTACAACACCTCGCACGCGCCGCACCCCTCATCGAAACTCGGGATCCGCCCTCGAGCCGCGAGCACTTGCATCACCTGCGCACGGATCGGAGTTACCCGAGAGCAGGCCCGCGGGCGGCGCTTTGCGTCTTCGATGCCGCGGGCTCCGTCGAGCCAGCCCCCTCCTCGCTCGGCTACCGCAGCCCCGCGGAAGTCGATCAGGAGGTCGCATGACGGCGCTGCCGCCGCGGTCGTTCTGTAGGGGCTTCGCCCCCGGGCCGCCGTGCTACGCCCAGCCACCTTTGGGCTCGCTCCGCGCGGCTTACCCTTGGGGAAGGGCTTCGCCCTTCCCCGAGCCCCATCCCCTGTCACTCACCCCACATGAGTCCGGTGTCCACTGAATCGGGGGAGGGGCAGCTCTCGAGCACCGACGCTGCTGCGCACGCAGGGATGGAGGAATCCCGCAAACCTCACCAGCGATAGCGTCCGTTTCCGAGCGAAGGCCAGGGCTGAATCGACGAGAGGCAGTCCGGGCCGAACTCGGCCTCGATCAGGAATGGGTCGAGTGTTTGGGATCCTAGCTCGGCCTTCTTCAGCTTCAGCGTGAGCTTGAGGAGATCCTGGTCCAGGACGAGCGAGAGGCCGTTGCGGCCCTTCCATGAAGAGCGATTGCCCTTCAGCTTCCACTCGGGGGACCCCGCAGGGATGACGAATTCCAAGGGCTGCGAAGCCGAGCCGATGCGCAAGGTGACCGCTTCCGTGAGGGGATCGAAGCCGATTGATCGGTTGTAATAGCAAGTGGCCTGCAGACTATCCGACCCTTGCGCTACGCTGAGCTTGGAGCGCGATCCAGGCTGGATGGCAAGGCTGGGTGTTCCTAGGTGTCCGAGCTCGAGGGTTGGCGGAGAGAGCGCGAGAGTTCCTTCCTCCCATCACCACGAGTCGAGCCAACCCCTCAGTCGACTTGGATTTCTCGAGCCGAACGTAGCCCTGGCAGGCGGCACGTCGTCGCAGCTGCTGCCGAGAGTCACCAGGAACAGCGCCGCCATGGGATCGCGGGTGCTCGTGCGCGGAGCACGACGGATGCAGAGAGATGCAGAGCGAGCCGCTGCCGAGGTCGGCATCGCCGTGCATCAAGGCGGTGACACCACGGGCGACGATGTTGGTTGGTGCGTTGTGGTCGCGAGCCGCATTCGGCTTCGGAGGCTCGGTCCTGCGAGCAGTTCGCGAAGCGAAAGAAGAAGCGAATCGTGTTCGAGCAAGTGGTACGCTTCGCCGAGCCCGAACCCAGGCTGGACGGGGACGAACGACGTGCACGACCGACATCCCGAGCCAGAAGTTTCGACCGCGCTCTCCCCTGTCGGAGCCAAGCCGGGAGCCTTTCCCGCTGGCCCTTCGCATGCGGGCGAGCGCTGTGGCGAGCAGATAGGTGCCTTCATCCTCCGGGAGATCCTAGGTGAAGGTGGATTCGGCACCGTGTGGCTAGCGGAGCAGAAGCAGCCGATCGCGCGGCGCGTCGCGCTGAAGATCATCAAGCCGGGCATGGACTCGAACGACGTCATCGCCCGCTTCGAGCAAGAGCGTCAAGTCCTGGCGCTCATGGATCACCCCCACATCGCGCGGGTCTACGACGCAGGAACGACGAGCTCGGGACGCCCGTTCTTCGCGATGGAGTACGTGAAGGGCGCACCGTTCACCGAGTACTGCGACAAGGCGCGATTGACGATCGCCCAGCGTTTGGGGCTCTTCTCCTCGGTCTGCGACGCGGTGCAGCACGCCCACATGAAGGGCATCATCCACCGCGATCTCAAGCCTTCGAACATCTTGGTCGCCGCACCCGACGCCGCGTCGGCTCGACCAGGAGCTGCTGCACAACCCACCGTCAAGATCATCGACTTCGGCGTAGCCAAGGCGTTGGCCAGCAAGTTGACCGAGAAGACCATCTTCACCGAGCGCGGTCAGCTCATCGGCACTCCGGAGTACATGTCCCCCGAGCAAGCCGAGATGGCCGAGACGGACATCGATACGCGGAGCGATGTCTACGCGCTGGGCGTCATCCTCTACGAGCTGCTCGCGGGTGCCCTGCCCTTCGATTCCAAGACGCTGCGCTCCAAGGGCTACGCCGAGATCCAGCGCGTGATCCGCGAGGTCGACCCACCGCGTCCGAGCACGCGACTCAGCTCGCTCGGCGCCGAGGGCGCGAGTAAGATCGCCGAGGCCCGGCGTATGGCGATCGCTGATCTCACGCACAGCTTGAGGGGCGAGCTGGAGTGGATCCCGCAGAAGGCCATGCGCAAGGATCGCACCGAGCGCTATCGCTCGGCAGCGGAGCTCGGCGACGACATCGCCAACTACCTTCTCGGGAAGCCCCTCATCGCGGGACCTGAGTCCACGGCATACAAGCTCCGGAAGTTCGTGCTCCGCAATCGCGCCGGCGTGGCGGCGAGCGCGACGGTTCTCGCCGCATTGATCCTGGGTCTCGCGGGCACGATCTGGCAGTATCGCGCTGCATCCATGGAGCGCGATTCCGCACGCGAGGCCGAACGCGAGCAAGGGATCCTGCGCGCGAAGTCCGAGCAGCTCGCCGCTTCGGAGGCGGCGCTGCGTGTCTCGGCGCAGACCAGCGAGAGGCGAGCGCAGGAAGAGGCCGAAGAAGCCGAGCGCCAGCGTGACGCGGCGGAAAGCGCGCGGAAGCGCTCCGAGCTGATCGCGGAGTTCTTGAGCAAGACACTCGAGGGCGTGGGTCCGAGCGTCGCCAAGGGACGCGACGTCGCCATGCTGAGGGAGATGATGGATGCGGCCGCGGCACGCATCGACGCAGGTGACCTGTCGTTCGCTCCCGAGGCCGAGCTGCAGCTCCGCAACACGATCGGCAGCACGTATCGAGAGCTGGCGTCATACGACGCCGCGCGTCAGATGTTGGAGCCCGCGGTAGCGCTCGCGCGTTCGCTCCATGAGGGGGATCACGAGGCGACGGCCAGCGCGCTTTACGCCTTGGCGGTCTTGCGCGAGGAGCGCGGCGACCTCCCCGGTGCCGAGCTCGCCTGTCGCGAAGCTCTGGACATGTGGAAGCGCTTATACCCGGGCGACCATCTGCAGGTGGCGACGGGCCAGAATGTGCTGGGGATGCTGCTCCAGGCGCGGGGCGAATGGGCCGCAGCGGAGACCCAGCTTCGTGAGTCGCTGGCGATCTTCGAGCGACTGCTGTCGGGGGATCACACGAATCTGGCGACCGCCTTCGGGAACTTGGCGCTCCTGCTCCATAACCGCGGCGACTTGGCGGAGGCCGAGCTGCTCTATCGCAAGTCGCTGGAGATGGAGCAGCGTCTGTACTCGGGCGATCATCCGGCCGTGGCGGTCGGCTTCCACAACGTCGCCTCTCTGCTCGTGGCCCGCGGCGAGCTCGTCGAAGCCGAAGCGCTCTTGCGCCAGTCGTTGGAGATGAGGAAGCGGCTCTACCCCGGCGATCACCCGCAAGTGGCGATGGGGCTCAGCGGCTTGGCGTCGCTGCACGAGGTGCGTGGCGACCTGGCCGGCGCCGAGACGTTCTACTGCGCAGCGCTCGACATGTGGAAGCGCCTCTTCCCGGGAGACCACCCGTACGTCGCGATCGGTCTCCACAACTTGGCGTTGCTGCGGAAGAAGCGCGAGGACTTCGCCGGTGCCGAGCCGCTCTATCGCGACTACGTAGAGATGAGCCAACGGCTCACTCCCGGCGACCAACCGAGCGCCGCGAGCGCCTTGCATGGCTGGGGGCAAGTGCTCCAGGCCCGCGGCGATCGAGCGCGAGCCGAGCTGCGGCTCCGAGAAGCGCTCGACATGTGGAGGCGCCTCTTCCCTGGCGACCACCCGGACGTGGCGCGCGGCCTGAGCTCCATCGGCATCCTGCGAAGAGACGGCAACGACTTGGTAGAAGCCGAGGCGTTCTTTCGCGCCGCGGGGGACATGTATCAGCGCCTCTTCCCCGGCGACCACTTGGATGTTGCGACGAGCCTCGACAACTTGGCGCTCGTGCTCCAAGAACGCGGCGAGCTCGCCGAAGCCGAAGCGCTCTACCGCGAAGCTCTGGAGATGAAGCAGCGTCTCTTCCCTGGCGCTCGACGCGAGGTCGCCACGGCGCTACACAAGCTGGCGTCCTTGCAGCTGACGCGCGGCGACTTGGCGGACGCCGAGACGCTCTACGCTTCAGCGCTCGAGCACTGGAGGCGCCTGTTCCTGGGCGACCATCCGACCGTCGCGAGTGGCATTAGCTATCTCGCCATCGTACGGTATCGCCGCGGCGACTCGACGGGCGCTCTACCGCTCTTCCTCGAAGCGCACGACATGTACAAGCGCCTCGCGCCAGGCAACGATGCGGACGTGGCGGCGAGCGCCAGCAACCTCGCGCATCTCCTTCATGCTCGCGGCGACGATGCGGCTGCCGAAACTCTCTATCGCGAAGTGCTGGAGATCAGGCGGCGGCTCTTTCCTGGCGATCATTCCGAGGTCGCGGACAGCCTCCATAGCTTGGCTGCGCTGCTCTTGAAGCGCGGCGATCTCGAGGAAGTGGAGTCGCTCGCGCGCGAAGGTGTCGCGATCTACGAGCGCACACTGGGTAGGGAGCACTGGCAGACCGCGAACCTGCGCCTGAAGCTCGGACGAGCCCTCGCCGGATGCCAGCGCTGCGCCGAGGCCGAGGCAGAGCTCCTCGAAGCGCAGCGCGTGCTCGCGGTCGCGCCGGGAGTTCCCCTGGAAGCGCGGAAGCAGAGCCTCGAAGCGCTGAGCTCGCTCTACGGAGCCTTGGACGAGATCGAGCCGGGAAAAGGGCACGCCGAGAAGGCCGCGGAATGGAGCGCGAAGCTCCGGCTGATCAAGTAGCCCGCGCTCCTGCGATCCTGGATTCACAGCGAAGGTGCCGCAACGCCCCGTAGCTCAGCTCGCCCGATCCGCGCTCACGTCCGCGCGGTACTGCTCCAAGACCTTCCGCAGGAGCGCGATGCTGGACGCGTAGCTCTCGGGCAGCAGCGGTCCGAAGGAGAAGCGGAACCACGCGTCTTAGGGCGAAAGGCTCTGGAGGCGTCTGGAGGCGCCGTCAAGCCCCGAAGTGCCGAGCACGACCGATGATCGGGTCCGTCTCTTCGATGCCATCTCTCCGGATGGGCGCTACGGCGCCTGCATCCCATCCAACGAGGATATCGTGGTCTACGCCGTCGGCTCGCGCCGCGAGTGCGTTCGCCTGACGGGCAGGGGCGATGCGGGGGCTCTCGATGGGACGGTGCACATCGTGTCGCCGCAGCACGGCGAGTGTATCGCCGTGCTGGAGTGCGGCTATGAAGTATCGTCTGCTCGCTGGAGCTCCGATGGAGACGCGATCGCCGCCCTGCTGCTTTCGGGCGAGGTCATTATCTGGGATGCGTGCCGCGAGCGCTGACACGATCGTCAGCACTCGCGGCGCCGTGGAATGCCGCGAGACTCAGCGCGAGCCGGCCACGGGGGGAGCCGCCTTCACCGGTTGCGGATCTTCGAGCTTCCAGCCGAGTCGCGCGGCGGTCGCTTCGTTCGGCGTGTAGTCGGGGTTCAAGATGCCGTTCGCGACCAAGATGTCGCGAATCTCCTGCGGATACTGCGTTCCGAACGGCACGCCGCGCTCACGGGGGCGATACGACCGATTCACGCGCATCGTCTGGTGCCCGTCGTAGCCACGGCGCACGCCGTTCACGAAGTAGTTGAACTCGACATCCGCCAGGCCGCGCACGGCGATGCGGTCCAACGTTTGCGATTCGATCCACAGGCCGGCCGGTTGGCCGATCGCGGTGACCTGCACGGTGAGGCCGCGCTCTTCGGTGACCAGGCGGAAATCTTCGGGCACTTCGATGAGCGCGAACCCGCCGATCAAGCGGCCCGTGCCGCGGAAGTAGGTCCCGGATTCGTTTCCTTCGAGGCAGACGAAGTTGAGCTCCTTCGACGCGTCGGTGGGGTGCGGTTGTACGAAGCTCTTCGTCCCGGAAGCCGCGAACGCACCAAAGCAATGGACGCCGTAACCATTCGGGGAAGAGGTCGCACCGTAGACGCCGTGGCGAAAGCCGCTCGTCGCCGTGTGCTCTCCGGCGATGGCGTACTCATTCGCGTTGCCGGCTGACAGGCGAGAGTTGAGGAGCACGTTGCCGTAAGCTCCCTGGTCACCCGTCGAGATGCGGCCATCTGGGTACACGCTCATTCGGTCAGCTCCGCCAACATAGGTGAAGTGTCCTCGGCCTGGTTCGTAGCCAGTCGCCGATAGATGCGTCGATCCGGCCGCCTGCCTGTCGAAGTAGATCTCCGCGGGCCCCCCGCCGGGGTTGGCGTTGATGACTCCGAACTGCCGAGAAGAGGCGTTGTTTACCGTCAGCGGGTTCGTGATCGTGCCGCCGCTAAAGGTCGGACCTGCCGGCCCCTGCGGACCCGTCGGTCCCGCCGGACCCGCCGGACCCGCAGGACCTTGCGGTCCCGCAGGACCGGAAGGACCCGCAGGACCCGTGTTGCCGACGGGGCCAGCAGGGCCAGCGGGACCCGTGGCGCCCTGAGGCCCTGTATTGCCGATCGGGCCTGTAGGGCCTTGCGGCCCTGCAGGACCCGCAGGGCCTTGCGGACCGACCGGTCCCGGCGTTCCGCCCGCGGTGTAGGCCGCCAAGCTGAAGGCGGAAGTCAGGCTGACGCCGGTCGAGGACGTGAGGCGGAGCCGCAGACCGCTCTGCTGGAAGACGCTCTGCGGCACGTTCTCGAGGAACAGCTGTCCCGCGCCTTTCGAGATCTTCACCGCGGGGGCGAAGTTCTGCGGTGAGCCCGCGGGAAAGACGGGCAGACCGTTCCCATCCACGATCTGCCAACTCAGGAAGGTGCCCGAGAACGCCTTGCCGCGAGCGGGATCGATGAGGCCGTTGAGCGGCACGAAGATGGGCGACTGGGCCGCGCACGGCGCGGCGAGGAGCGCTAGCGAGAGCGCGAGACGAAGGAGGCGCATGGGTCTCCGGTGCTTCGAGAGGGGACGGGAGGGAGGTCGCTCGCACGAGGCGAGCGACATCCGGCACCGCGGAGCGCGGCAGGCCGGCGAGCGCTCATCACCGCTCGAGGGGATCGCCCCGCACGGCGCAGGGATTCCTCCGGTGCTCGAGCTCGCGCGCTCCGCGAAGGCTCGAGCTCAGCGCTGCGAAGGCGATGCGGAGAGCCCCTCGCGCACATAGACCCACGTCTCTCGCGCTCCCCAGAGGCGCACGTGCTCCGGAACTTCTGCCCCGTCGATCCCGGACAGCGCCGGGACGGTCTCGAGCTCGCGATAGCCGCGGATCTCGCCGCGTTGCAGCGCGCGGCGTGCCGCGGTTCCGAATACGTCGAGCGAGACGATCAGGTCGGGCTGGAAGCGCGTGATCGCCTCGGGAGGGAGCGCGCCTTCGCTGCCGTGCGAGCGCAGACGCGGAACGGCGAGCGGATGGAACGCGAGCGCCGCGGGCGTCGCGAGACCCAAGCCGCCGAT